>JAYSPT010000030.1:0-111019 GCA_043721995.1 Salinibacterium sp.
GACGCACTCACCTATTCGGGCAATCTGGAGAACCTGCTGCCCGTCTCGGAATCCGAGCGGTTCAGCTTCGTGCACGGCGATATCCGTGATGCTGCGAAGCTCGCCGAGGCAATGCCGGGGGTTGATGCGGTCGTTCACTTCGCGGCCGAATCACACGTTGATCGCTCGGTGCTCGACTCGTCGATTTTTGTTGAAACGAACGTGCTCGGCACCCAGCGGGTTCTGGATGCCGCGCTCACCGCCCACGTCGCCAAGGTCGTGCACGTCTCCACAGATGAGGTGTACGGCTCGATCGCGGAAGGCTCGTGGACCGAAGATCGCCTACTCGAGCCGAACTCCCCCTACTCTGCCTCCAAGGCCGGTAGCGACCTGATCGCGCGGAGCTATGTCCGCACCCATGGGCTCGACGTGTCGATCACGCGCTGCTCGAATAACTACGGGCCGTACCACTACCCGGAGAAGGTCATCCCGCTGTTTCTCACCAACCTCCTCGATGGGATGCATGTGCCGCTGTACGGCGACGGTCGCAACGTGCGCGACTGGCTGCATGTCGACGACCACACGAGGGCGATCTCGCTCGTGCTCGCCGACGGCAGGGCGGGGGAGATCTACAACATCGGCGGGGGTCGCGAACTGGATAACACTGAACTAACGCACCTGCTTCTGGAGGCGACAGGGCGCGACAGCTCGTTCATCGATCACGTGCCAGACCGTAAAGGCCACGACCTGCGGTACAGCGTCGACTACTCCAAGATTCAGAACGAGTTGGGCTACGAGCCCCTCATCGGATTCGAGGGTGGGCTCGAGGGTGTCGTGCGCTGGTACCGCGACAACCGCAGTTGGTGGGAGCCGCTCAAGGCGAGAGCTGCCCTCGGCTAATGCGATACCTAATTACCGGAGGAACCGGCATGCTCGGCAGCGACCTGGTCGAAGCCCTCGCCGGCCATGACGTCACAGCCCCAAGTCACCACGAGCTCGACGTCACCGACCTCGAGGCCGTCACGGCGGTGGTGAAAGGCATGGATGTCGTCATCAACGCCGCCGCGTACACCCGCGTCGACGATGCGGAAAGCGACGAGACCACGGCGACGCGTATCAACGGCACGGCAGCCGGTACCGTGGCGACGGCCGCGCGGCTCGCCGGCGCGAGGGTGGTTCAGCTCTCCACCGACTACGTCTTCGATGGCCGATCGACTGTGCCCTACGACGAGCGGCACCCGATTGACCCGGTCAACGCGTACGGTCGGTCGAAGGCTGCGGGTGAGCGCGCGGTGCTCGCGGCCCATCCGGAGGGCAGCTACATCGTTCGCACCGCCTGGCTTTACGGGGCGCACGGCCCAAATTTCGCCCGCACGATACTCTCGGCCGCGAGTACGCGGCAGACACTCGGCGTGGTCACCGATCAGCGTGGGCAACCCACCTGGACCGCGGACCTGGCCGCCGCGATCATCGAGCTGCTGAGCGTGGATGCGGAACCCGGCGTCTACCACGCGACGAACTCAGGCGAGGCCTCACGGTTTGATTTCGCCCGGGCGATTTTCGAGCAGGCTGGACTCGACCCGGCCCGTATTGTCCCGACGCTCAGCTCTGAGTTCGCGCGACCCGCCGTACGCCCCTCGTACTCCGTTCTCGGGCACCGGGCTCTCGACACCGCGGGGGTGAGCCCACTGCGTTCATGGCAAGAGGCCCTCGCAGCAGCGTCGACGGCAGGCGCCCTCCGCGGATGACCGCGCACGGCGCTGCTACTCTCAAATTGACCTGTTGGGGAGCGTGATGACAACACTTCGCGTAATCGTCGACCAGATGATCGCGCCGGTGCCCGGTGGCATCGGTCGCTACACCGAAGAACTGACCCGCGAACTCATTGCGACGGCTCCGCTCGGTTGCGTGGTAGCCGGGGTCGTCTCGGCATCTCCGGAAACCGAGTACGACGACATCCTGGAGCGCCTTCCAGGGCTCCAGACGCTCTACAAGAGTGCGCTCGCCCGGCGGGAACTTTTCGCCGCATGGCAGCACGGTTTCACGCGACTACCCGGCAGTGGAATGCTGCACGCCACGAGCCTGCTCGCGCCGCTCTCGCGCCACGACCGCGTCAACAACCACAGCGACCAGGTGGTGGTCACGATCCACGACGCTGTGCCGTGGACGCATCCTGAAACGCTCACTCCGCGCGGCGTTTCCTGGCACCGAGCGATGGCCAAACGCGCGGAGCGTTTTGCCGACGCGGTCGTCGTGCCCACCCACGCCGTTGCTGAGCAGCTGAGCGACCTGCTCAACCTTGGCGAGCGCGTGCGCGTCATCGGGGGTGCGGTCAGCCCCAAGCTGGACATTCCTGAAGACGTCGACGAACGTGCACGCACCCTCGAGCTGCCGGAGCGTTATGCGGTGGCAGTCGGCACACTTGAGCCGCGGAAGGGGCTCGCCGCCCTCATCACGGCCATGGCTTTGCCAGACGCCCCGGACATCCCGCTGCTGATCGCAGGGCCGGAAGGCTGGGGCAATGTGGATGTGGCCGGTCTGGCCCACGACGCGGGACTCGCGCCCGAACGCATCCGCATTCTCGGCTACCTGTCCGACGCCGATCTCGCAGTGGCGCTCTCGCGCGCCACCGTTTTCGTCTACCCGAGTCTCGCCGAGGGATTCGGATTGCCCCTGCTCGAAGCGATGAAGCTCGGGGCTCCGGTCATCCACAGCGACGATCCCGCTCTCATGGAAGTCGGTGCGGGGGCGGGAATCGCCGTGGCTCTCGATGACGCCGAGACTTACCCTGCCCGACTCGCAGCCCAGATCAGCCGGGTCGTGAACGACGAAACCCTCGCTCGAAAGTTGAGCGTGGCGGGCCAGGATCGGGCGAGGGCTTTCAGTTGGCGAGCATCCGCCGAAAAGGTCTGGCAACTGCACGCCGACCTATAGGACGCCGCGAGCTACCCGCTCGGCGTCGGCGAGGCGGACGGGCTCGTGAGGGCATCGCTGACGAGCCCCTGGATGTATCCGAAGTCTGGATTCGACGTGTCGATCAGCGGTGGCACGAGTTCAAGCGTCGCGACAGCCTGCCCACGAGCCTTGCCCGCGAGATCAACGAAGTACCCGAGCATGCCCTGCGGCATATCGGTCTTCACGACCTGAGTGCCGGCCGTAGCGATCGCCTGGAATTTGGTCAGCACCGTAGCCGGATCAAACTGCTGGAGCACGGCAGTCTGCACCTCACGCTGGCGCTGCATTCGGTCGTAGTCGCTCGTGCCGTAGCGCGAGCGCGCGTACCAGAGCGCGGTGTATCCGTTCATGACCTGCACGCCCGGCTCGATCCAGCCGTCCATGCCGACAGGCTGTCCGTTTGAATCCACGTCGCCGTTGATCGGGTAACGACCGGTGGAGTCGATCGTGACGCCGCCAAGTGCATCGATCAGGTCGCTGAAGCCCTGCATGTCGATGAGCACGTAGTACTGCGCACGAATACCCGTCACGCCTTGAACTGCGTCACGCATGCCTTCGATGCCGGGCTGGCTGCCCTGCGCTACGGCTTTCGGATAAAGCTGAGGGCTGACCGTCTGCACCTCAGTGTAAATCGAGTTGATGAGGCAGACATCCACCTGGCATCCGTTTGCTCCGTAGCCGTTCGGATATGCGGCGGCCATCGGACTCGATGCCGGGAATGGCACATTCTCGAGATTGCGGGGGATGCCGATTATCGTTGCCTTGCCCGTTGCAGCATCGATGCTGACGAGCGAAATACTGTCGGGGCGCAGGCCGGTGCGGTCAGGGCCGGCGTCGCCACCGAGCAGCAGGATGTTGTAACGCCCGTTCACCGGAGCCGCAATCGTGCTGCCTCCACCGAAAACCTGCGAAACCGTGCTGCGAGTAGTGCCGGTGATCATGAGCCCATATGCGCCCGCGCCGCCGATGAATACGAGCGACAGCGCAACGAAGGCCGCAACGAAAACCCGTGCGCCCTGCCCTACGTTGACGAGCCGTACCAGCCGCAGGGTATCGAAGCCGAGCAGGATCCACAGCACGCCGTAGAAAATGATCGCGGCCTGCACGAGGTAGAGAAAGAAGGAGTTGGTCGCGATCGTGACAAACGCAATTCGATTGAAGCTGAAGAGCAGCAAGGCGACTACGGCGAGCGCCCAGAGCACGAACGTGGCGGTCACGGCGAAGCGACCCAATCGGCGACTACCCGCGATCAACTGTGGGGAACCGGGGATGAGGATCCCCAGCACCACAAGCACCCACGCCCTTCGGGTCATGGTCGGCGGCGAACTGAGGTCAGGGTAACGGACCGGACTTACGGCACTCACGTTTCCAGCGACCGGTTCAGCGCGGCATTCTTGGCTTCGACGAGGCTCTCGAGGCCAGTCGCGAACTCGGCGAGCTTTTTGGTGAGGGCCGAATCACCAGATCCGAGGATACGCGCCGCAAGAATCCCCGCATTGTGCGCTCCCGAAATAGACACCGTCGCAACCGGGATGCCCGCGGGCATCTGCACTATGGAGAGCAGCGAATCCATACCATCCAGTCGCGCGAGGGGCACAGGTACCCCGATGACCGGCAGCGTCGTGACGGAAGCGAGCATGCCCGGCAGGTGCGCTGCGCCGCCGGCTCCCGCGATAATGACTCGGATTCCGCGGCCAGCAGCGCCTTTACCGAACGCAATCATCTTCTCGGCGCTGCGGTGCGCAGAAACAACCTGAACCTCGTACGGGATACCGAACTCGGCCAGCGCCGCGGCAGCATCGGCCATGACGTTCCAGTCCGAATCTGAGCCCATGACGACAGCCACGAGGGCGGCTGCGGAATCGGTCGGCTCACTCACCCATCAAGCGTATGGTTTATACCTCAAAGAATGCCGCTGCGGCGCGCGCCCGATACACGACCTCCTCGAGGTCGTCTCCCATCGCCGTGACGTGGCCGACCTTGCGCCCGGGCCGCGGCTCCTTGCCGTAGAAGTGCAGTTTCACACCGGGCTGGTCGGCAAATGCTCCCGCGTATCGGCCGGGAAGGTCTGGCACACCGCCGAGAACGTTGACCATAACGGTCCACGGTTCACGCGAGTCGGTCGGGCCCAGTGGGAGGTCTAGAACAGCCCGCAGGTGCTGCTCGAACTGGCTCGTACGCGACCCGTCGATGCTGAAGTGACCACTGTTGTGCGGGCGCATTGCAAGCTCGTTGATCACGAGCCGCTCATCCGTGGTCTCGAAAAGCTCGACCGCGAGAACCCCTGTGACACCGAGATTCTGCGCAACTGATGTTGCTATGTCGGCCGCAACGTCGGCGATTTTCCCCCGGGAATTGGGCGCCGGAGCGATAACCTCGGCACAAACGCCATCGCGTTGCACAGACTCCACGACCGGCCAGGTGACGACCTCGCCAGAGGGCGTTCGTGCAAGGAGTTGCGAGAGTTCGCGGCGAAATTCCACGAGTTCTTCCGCGAGGAGCGGGCCGCCGCCGAACCAATCCGCGACCTCGGTCGCGGCGCTCACCAGCCGCACCCCCTTGCCGTCGTAGCCGCCGCGCGGCGTTTTCACAACGCACCGCCCGCCGTGCGCCGCGATGAAGGCCTCGAGTTCGGCGTGCGACTCAACTGCGGCCCAGTCGGGAACGGGAAGCCCCAGCGCCGCGAGCCGCTCACGCATCGCAATCTTGTCTTGGGCGAAGATCAGAGCCGCCGGCGAAGGATGCATCGGCACACCCGCCGCCGCCAGTGCGACGAGGACATCCTGCGGCACGTGCTCGTGGTCGAAGGTCACCACGTCGACTGTCGCCGCGAAGCGCAGAAGATCTTCGGCGTTGCGGTAGTCCCCGGTCGCCGTGACCGCGATCCGTGCAGAATCCCCCGCATTTTCAGCGAAGACCCGCAGCTCGACGCCCAGCTCGACAGCGGGAGGCACCATCATGCGGGCAAGCTGGCCGGCACCAATCACTCCGACGCGCATGGCGCTCTCCCCTCGCGAGCTACTCTCTCTGACCATTCTTCCGCATCCGGCAGGGTGGGCAGCTCAGGGCCGCCCGAGCGCCCGGTAGGTCCAGCCGGCGGCCCGCCAGCGCGCTGGACCCAGACAATTGCGGCCGTCGACAATGGCACGGATTCTCGCGGTAGCTCCGAGCACCTCGGGATCGAGGTTGCGATACTCTGCCCACTCGGTGAGTACGAGTACCGCGTCAGCCCCGGCTACCGCTTCCTGCGCCGTGTCCACATACCTGAGCGAAGGCTGCAGGGCTCGGGAAGTCTCGATCGCTTTGGGGTCTGTAGCAACGACATCCGCGCCCAACTCGGCAAGGCGCACAGCGACGTCGAGCGCCGGCGAGTCGCGCACATCGTCGGAGTCGGGTTTGAAGGCGAGTCCAAGAACGGCGATTCGCTTGCCCGCGACGTCTCCGCCGCAAACCTCCTGGGCGAGGTCGACCATGCGCCCGCGCCTCCGCAGGTTTATCGAGTCGACCTCGCGTAGGAATCCGAGCGCCTGATCGACGCCGAGCTCGTCTGCTCGCGCCATGAAGCCCCGGATGTCTTTGGGCAGGCATCCGCCACCGAACCCCAGCCCAGCGTTCAGAAACCTGCGGCCGATCCGTTCGTCGTAGCCGATCGCGTCCGCGAGCTGGGTGACGTCGGCACCCACGACCTCGGCGACCTCAGCCATGGCGTTGATGAACGAGATCTTTGTCGCAAGAAACGCATTTGCCGCGACCTTAACCAATTCGGCGGTTGCATAGTCGGTGATCACCCTGGGTGTTTGCTTTTGAAGCGCGGCCGCGTACAACTCGTCGAGCGCCGCGACTGCCTCATCGTCACCCGTACGGATGCCGTACACGAGACGGTCCGGGGAGAGCGTGTCTTTGATTGCGAAACCCTCCCGCAGAAACTCGGGATTCCAAGCGAGCCTCGCGCCAACTGACTCGACGAGCTCGGCAAGTCGGGCGGCGGTGCCCACGGGCACGGTCGATTTTCCGACGACCAGGTGCCCCGGGGCGACGTGCGGCAACAGCGATGCGACGGCCGCGTTCACATAGGTAAGATCGGCGGCATAGCTGCCCTTTTGCTGTGGCGTGCCGACCGCGACAAAGTGCAGCGACGCTCCCCGGACGGCCGCGAGGTCGGTGGTGAAAGTCAGCCTGCCCGAGGCCAGGGCCGACTCGAGCAGCTCTGGCAAGCCGGGCTCGTAGAACGGTGCGACTCCCGAACTCAGTTGCGCGATCTTTGCGGCATCCACGTCGACGGCAACAACCTCGTGCCCCAGCTCTGTCATGCTCGCCGCGTGCACGGCACCGAGGTAACCACAACCCAACACAGAGATTTTCACAGCCGCACCCTATCCGATCGACATGTCTGGTTCGGGGCTTGGGCCATCAGCCACGCACAGCAGACGCGGCCCGGAACGCTCCCACGTAAAACGCAACTGCTAGCGTTCCAGCCATGACTAGGCGCGTTCTCGCCGCCGGCGGTGCGGGATTTCTCGGCTCAAACCTGTGTGACCGGCTGCTGGAGGCCGGTGACGACGTTCTGTGCGTCGACAACTTCTACACGGGCAGACGCGAGTCTATCGCGCACCTGATGCCGAACCCGAAATTCGAACTGATGCGGCATGACATCACTTTTCCGCTCCATGTCGAAGTCGACCAGATCTATAACCTCGCCTGCCCGGCCTCGCCCGTTCGTTATCAACTCGACCCGTGCAAACCACGAAGACCAGCGTGATGGGGTCGATCAATGTGCTCGGGCTGGATATGCGGCTGGGCATCCCGGTGCTCCAGGCATCGACCTCCGAGGTTTACGGCGATCCCGATGCGCATCCCCAGAACGAGTCCTATTGGGGCCGGGTGAATCCGGTGGGTCCGCGTAGTTGCTATCACGAGTGAAAACGCGTCGCGGAGACCCTCTTTTTTGATTGCTGGCGTCAGCACGCACTCTCGATCAAGGTGATGCGAATCTTCAATACCTACGGCCCACGAATGGATCCAGACGACGGCCGGGTGGTCAGCAACTTCATCGTGCAGGCGCTCAAGGGCGAAGACATCACGATCTACGGTGACGGCCTTACGACGCGCAGCTTCTGCTTCGTCGACGACCTCATCGACGGGATGATCGCGCTCATGGCCACAGATGATGCCGTCACCGGGCCGATAAACATCGGCAACCCGGTCGAATTCACGATTCTGGAACTTGCGCAGACCATACTCGAGCTGACCGGCAGTCGCTCCCGAACATCCACGGCCCGCTGGCGGAAGACGATCCGAAACAGCGGCGCCCCGACATTTCGCTGGCAACCAGCCAACTCGGGTGGACTCCGCGCATCGAGCTCTTCGACGGCCTTGAGCGCACCGTTGAGTACTTCAGGCAGACGGTGAGCGCCTGATGCAGTCACCCGGTACCGCTACCCGCCGGGCCTCGTACCGATGCGTCGCCGTAGCCACCGTGCCGGTGCGGTTACTCGCCACGAATTCGATGCGAGCAGCTCGTCGAGCTGAAGTCGCTGACGCTCGATCATTTCTCGATACTGCTCATGCGCGTCGTCAAGCTCGGCCTGAAGCGTTGCCTCACGCTCGTGATGGTGTGCGAGAGCCTGAGCGAGCTTGGCCTCATGGGCTAACTGGCGTTCGCGGCATTGCGCCTCAGTTTCGGCAACAGCAGCCTCATCCCGTGCCGCTTGCTCGCGGTATTGTTCGGACCTAAAAGCCAGTTCGACCACGGTGCGGTACTCGAGGTCGACGAGGCTTCGGTTTGCCGCGTTGACCAACTGGTCCACTCGCTCCTGCCCGTCGCTCTCGACCGTAAGCGCCCGCCATCGCATCATCTCCGCGACTCGATCCTCCTCCGGCCAGTTCTCTCGATCAGTGAACAGTGTCGGAAACTGCAGCGCCGTCATCCGCCGTGACGTCGCCGACCTGCACCCTGGAGCGCGCAAGAATTTACGGGCCTGGTAATGGTCGGGCCAGAACCCCTCTGGAGTTGTTGTCCACGGGTCGTTCATCGACAGGTAAAACTCTCGCGAGTGGGCCGTACCGGTCAGGCTGACGCTGTTGAATGAAAGCTCGTCGCTGAGGTGCAGCCTCACGGTCTCCGGGTCAGAGAGATCGGCGGGATAACGCCGCAGCTCGCCATCGGTTGTGACGAATCCGTTGAGACTCTGCACGAAGTCGTGTGTCTCAAGCAGCTCAAGCAAGTCAGACACGTGATTCTTCATGAGCAGATCGTCATCGCACAGGTAGAAGATCGCGCCTCCGCGAGCCTGAATGATCGCGTCATGACGGTAGGTCTCACCGTGATTCGCACCCGTGGGGTTGTCGAAGAATCGCACTCGTGAATCCTGAAGGGCCAGCTCATTGGCCCCGCGTCGAACCGCGTCGGTGACGCCATCGCCAATGATGAGCACCTCAACGTCCTCAACGGTTTGCCCTAACGCGCTGGCGGTCGCAATCGCGAGGGTTTGCGCTCGGTCGTGGGTGGGAATCAGGATGCTCGCGCGAACAGTCACCGCTGCGCCTCGGGTTCTCGGGGGCTGTACGCCTCGGAGGCAAAGACTAGAACCGTGGACGCCTCGTCGCGAAGCCAGTAGTCGATGTACTCCTCCGTGCGCAGCAGCACGCACTCCCCCGCCGCCGAAAGGGCTATTTTCTCGACCGGGCTCGATGGGCCTGCCGACACCGCGAGGTTGGCTGCCCCCGCAACGAGCACGATCAACTGCTCGCAGGCTACGGTGTGGCCACCCCGCCGAGATCCACCGGCGGCACCACTGACCATAAAGACCCGTTTCGGTTCGAACGGTAGGGCGGGAAACTCCGCGGCGATCAAAGCTCCACGTTCATCCACGAACCTCGGCATTGCAAGGATGGGTCGCTCAACCATCGGACCCGCCGCTCGAGTCTGTCCACTTGGCGAGCGCGGTCTCGACCCTCGAAACCTCATCATCGGTTAGCTCTGGGAAGCAGGGCACGGACAGGATGCGCCCGACAAGCGCATCGGCGACCGGTGTGGGTGCGCCCCCCGTATCGAGCGCCTCCATCTGACCGAGCGTGAACGGGTAGTGAATATCCGTGTGAATGCCGTGCCCTTCAAGAAACGCGCGAAGCTCGTCACGCCGCGCCGTGACAATAACGGCGTGATGGGCCACGGTCAGCACTGCATCGCCGTGCAGGCGGGAAGGGGACTGCGCGATCGCCTCCCGGTAACGTTCGGCAATCCGTCGCCGCCTCGCGTTGCGCTGTTCCAGAAAGGGCAATCTCGCCGAGAGCACTGCGGCCTGAATCGGGTCGAGTCTGGAGTTGCGCCCTCCGAGCCGGTCCACTCGGAAGCGCGGGCCCCAGCCGTACTGGCGTAGCTGCACGGCAGTGCGCGCGACCGACGGGTCACGAGCGACGAGTAGTCCCGCGTCCCCCACTGCGCCGAGATTCTTAGTGGGATAGAAACTGAAGGTGGCGACGTCACCGGTGAGCCCGACATGTACGCCGTCGCGCCGCGCTCCGTGGGCCTGAGAGCAGTCTTCGATCATTCGGATGCCGCGACCCCGCCGCCACTCGTCGAGCCCCCGAACATCCACCGGTTCACCGTGCAAATGGGTCACCACAATGGCGCTGACGTGCTCCCGCATCGCCGCCTTTGCGTCCCGCGCATCGGGTGCCATCGTGTCCGCCTGCACGTCCATGACAACCGGCTCGAGCCCAACCATACGGAGCGCGGTTGCGGCGTAACCGCCCTCGTTCGCCGCGACCAGCACACCGGATCCGGGCGGAAGCTGCAGCGCAAGGAAGGCGATCGCGAGGGCATCCGTTCCGTTGCCAACACCGACCGACCTCGTGGGGTCGTCGATTCCCACGTAGGCCGCGAATTCTCGTTCAAAGCCTTCGACTTCTGGCCCCAGGATCCACGGCCCGTCAATGAGGACTCGATTCATCGCCGCACGCACGGCCGCGCGCTCGTCATCGGCCATTCGTTGGGGTGCGGCCGCGGGCACTGCCTTATCCGTGGCGGCGTTATTCACGACCGAGCACCATCGTTCGATACTCCGCCGGCGTCATCGCGCGGCGTTCCATGGAGGTGAGCATGGCATGAACCCGCTGCACAAGATCGGCATTGGTCGCGAGCGTCGTGCGAGCACGATCCAGGTAGATCCCGTCTTCGAGTCCGACTCGTACTCCGCCACCCTGACCGATCGCGAGCGACTGCGCGATGCTCTGAAAGTCGCCCAGGCCCGCGCCAGACCACGACACCCCGGCGGGGAGGCGGTCGATCGCCAGCCCGAACTCGCTGGCAGATGCCTGCAGCCCGGCGACGTTTCCGAAAAAGAGGTTCGCCGCAATCGGGCCCACGAGTAAGTCCTCCTTGCGCAGAACGTGGGCAAAGTTGATCATGCCGAGATCGAAGATCTCCAGCTCGGGCACGATCCCGCGATCGCGCATAATGCGTGCGAGAGACCGAATCGTCTCGGGCGCATTCAGGGAAGGACCGTTCATGAAGTTCATCGATGAGAGAGTCAAAGATGCCATATCGGGCTTGAGGTCATCGTCGAGAGCCAGCACATCGGCTCTCCTTTCCAGTTCTGACCATGACCGCCCGCTCGTACTCACGTTGATGACTACATCGGGGGTGAGCTCCCGCACCTTTCCGATGATCTCCGCGTAGATCGAGCGCCGCCATGCCGGGCTGCCGTCGAGTTCCCGCGCGTGCAAATGAACCGAGGAAATACCGATTCGGTAGGCGGATGCCACGTCCCGAGCGATTTCGTCAGGCGTGAGCGGAACGTGCGGGGTCATCGACCTGGTAGGCACCATTCCCGTGGGTGCGAAGACCACTGGCGCGGGCGAAGTCAGGTCATTCAGCAGTGTGGACACGCACTCCCCACCTCCGTCGAATCCCCTACTCGCATGACACGAGCGGGGTTGCCCACCACAACTGCACCGGCTTCCACATCACGCGTGACAACGGCGCCCGCACCAACTACCGCGCGCCGACCGATCCTAAGCCCCGGCAGCACGGTTGCTCCGGCACCGATCGATGCCACCGCGCCCACGACTATGCCTCCGGTCAGAATCGCGCCCGGTCCGATCGACACGGCAAATCCGAGCACATTGTCGTGGCCAATCGATGCCGAGCGATTCACGTTGCAGTGGCAACCCACCACGGTGTGGGATCCGACCACAACTCCGGCATTGAGGTACACACCATGCTTAATTGTCGATGTCGAGGCGACTATCGCGGTCGGGTCGACGACCGATACGGGAACCGAGAAGTCCACATCCGCAAGGCTCCAGGCCGCCTGAGCCCTGTGATGAGCCGTCGCCAGGCCGATGACAAACGGAGTGTCTCGGTTGAGCTGGTCGCTCAGTCGGGTCAATCCGGGCAAAAGGGGGTCTGCGCCGCCGAAGTTGTCGATGAACTGAGCCTGTGTCCCGAGTCGCCGGATGCTCTCGGCCAGCTCCCACGCATATGGTGAACTCACGCCGATGACGGCTATGCCCGGATTCTGACCGAGGATCGGCCGGAAGAGATCCATATCGCTATAATGTCATCACCGCGGCGTGGCCGCTCTCGATCAGGTCGTGCAGGGCGGCCTGAACAAGTTTCTCCGAGGGCACATCGACGAGCACGATCGCAGAGTCGTGGCCCGAGTTCACGATCACATCCCCGCTGCCGAGGATCGACTGCACTGGTCCTTTGCGCACGGTCACGTCGTGGCACAGGCTGAGGAGGAGCTCTTGGCGCACGCGCACCGCGAATCCGCTGACCACCACGATTCGCCGGGTCGTGATGGTGTAGTTGCGCGCCAGGTACCGCAGCAGGGGCGCCAGCCACCCGAACATCAGTGCCAGTCCTGCCGCGATCGCAAGCGCGATCAGCTGCCAGGTTTCGGTGAGCACGCCGCCAAGAAACCCCACAATTCCTGCGACCGCAAGGAGCAGGACTGTCGGCAGCACGAGAGCGCGCGCGTGCGGCCTTAGTCGCGCGATGACAACCTCGTCCCGCACGTTCATTCGCGCCTCAGGTGCGTCACATCTCCGGCGGCAACGGCGACCACCGCGCCAGCATCCGTCTGCACGACGAGCCGCCCGATGGCGTCGATATCGGTGGCCACCCCGTGCAACTCTGCACGCCCGGGCAGTTCGACCCGCACCCGCGAGCCAAGCGTTCCGCAGGCGCGAGTGACGGCATCCCGCACCTGATTCGCAGTGTCGCCGAGCGCCAAATACAGTTCGCGCAGGTGCGTGAACCAGGTCGAGAATGCGGCATCGACAAGTGCGTCGCCACGAAGGGTCGCGCCGGCCAGTAGGAGCGATGTCGAGACCGGGGTCGGAAGAGTGTCGTGCGTGAACTCGAGGTTGAGGCCGGCGCCAACCACCACCCCAGAGCTGTCATCAAGCAGCTCGAGCAGAATGCCCGAAATCTTGCGCGAATCCACGAGCACATCGTTGGGCCACTTGAGCGTGACATCGTGCCGATGAGGCACGAGGCTCGCGACCGTTCGCACCATCGCAAGGCCGGCGATGAGAGGCAGCCAACCCCAGAGCGTGTCGTCGAAACTGGGCCTCAGCAGCACCGACACCGCAAGACCCTGCCCGGGCGGAGCGATCCAGGTGCGGCCGAGTCGCCCCTTCCCACTGGTCTGGCTCGTCGTGAGAGTCGTGGCAAATTCGGGTGCAGCGGATGCCCGTTCAGCAAGCTCAGCGTTGGTCGAGCCGACCGAATCCAGCGCGCGAATCGGGGCCAGCGCATCTGACAGCGGAAGGTGCATGGCCCAACCTTATGCAGACTCACCAATCTCGGGGCGCATTCTGTGGCAATCCCCCACAGGCGCGCCTCCTCGTCGTGGGTAAAGTGACACCGTGAGTGATGACAGCACGAAGGCCGACCTTTCGACTACCGCGGGGCGCATCGCCGACCTCAAGGTGCGCTACCACGAGGCAGTGACTGCGAGCGGCGAAGCCGCAATCGAGAAGCAGCACTCCAAAGGCAAGAAGACGGCGCGCGAACGGATCGACGCGCTGCTTGACCACGGGTCGTTCGTCGAGCTCGACGAATTCGTGCGTCACCGCACTCACGCCTTTGGCATGGAGACGAAGCGACCCTATGGTGATGCCGTCGTCACGGGACTCGGCACCATCCACGGCCGACAGGTTGCGGTCTACTCCCAGGACTTCACGATCTTCGGCGGGTCTCTCGGCGAGGTCGCCGGGGAGAAGATCATCAAAGTCATGGACCACGCGATCAAGACCGGCGTGCCGATTATCGGCATGCTCGACTCGGGTGGCGCACGCATCCAGGAGGGCGTCGTCGCTCTCGGCAAGTACGGCGAGATCTTCCGCCGGAACACCCAGGCCTCCGGGGTCATCCCACAGATCTCGATCATCATGGGCCCGGCCGCCGGTGGCGCCGTCTATTCACCAGCTCTCACCGACTTCGTGATCATGGTCGATAAGACTTCCCAGATGTTCGTCACCGGCCCAGACGTGATCAAGACCGTCACCGGCGAAGACGTGGGCATGGAAGAACTCGGCGGCGCACTCACGCACAACAAGATCTCCGGCGTCGCGCACTACCTGGCCAGCGACGAGGATGACGCACTCGACTACGCCCGCACCCTCATCGGCTTCCTTCCCGACAACAATCTCGCCGACCCGCCGGTCTACGAGAGCGACATCGAGCTGGAGATCACCGACGAGGATCGCAAACTCAACACGATCATCCCGGACAGCCCAAACCAGCCCTACGACGTGAAATCGATCATCGAGCACATCGTCGATAATGCGGACTTCCTTGAGACGCAGCCCCTGTTCGCCCCGAACATTGTGGTCGGCTTCGGCCGCGTCGAAGGCCGAACCGTGGGCATCGTGGCCAACCAGCCGTCCGCGATGGCCGGCACCCTGAACATCGAGGCTGGCGAGAAGTCGGCCCGGTTCGTGCGCTTCTGCGATGCCTTCAGCATCCCGATCCTCACGCTCGTCGATGTGCCCGGCTACCTGCCCGGCACCGACCAGGAGTGGACCGGTGTCATCCGACGAGGCGCGAAACTGCTGTACGCGTACGCGGAAGCCACGGTGCCACTCGTGACCGTGATCACCCGGAAGGCGTACGGGGGTGCGTACATCGTGATGGGCTCCAAGCAACTCGGGGCCGATCTGAACTACGCGTGGCCTACCGCCGAAATTGCGGTGATGGGCGGGCAGGGTGCCGTGCAGATCCTGTACCGCAACGAGATAAAAAAGGCCGAGGCTGCGGGTGAGGATGTCGCGGCAGTGCGCACGAGGCTGGCAAACGAGTACACCTACAACGTCGCATCCCCCTTCCTGGCCGCCGAGCGTGGGGAACTCGACGGCGTCATCGAGCCGGCCGCGACACGGGTTGCGATCATCAAGGCACTTCGGGCACTACGCACGAAGCGTTCGAGCGTTCCGCCGAAGAAGCACGGAAACATCCCACTGTGAGCTTGCCTGAGCCGGAGGCACCGCGGCCCGAGTTGCGCATCCTCACCCCGAGCGCGACCGAGGAGGACATCGCTGCCGTGACGGCGGTGCTGCGGGCCGCGCTCGACGAGCTCGCCTCGCAGTCCGCGATGGAGAACAATGTGCTTCCATCGGCCTGGCAGCGCAGCCAGCGGCCGATGCGCAGCGGCATCACGCCGGGCGCCAGCACCTGGCGCACCTTTCCCTAGCGCGCGGCGATCCCGTTCTCCGGTGGCCCGACCCTTCGCGCGGGGCATTGAACCGTTTGCGGGAGTTGCGTTCTCCCGCGAACGGTTGGAAATCCCGCGCGAGCGCACATACCGGAGTCCCCCAAAGTGACGACTGTGCGGATTGGTCCTCTGGTTCACACTTGAATTGTTAGGTGTTACTTCATTGAGTCACACCGCCATCCATTGGCCGACAGGGTAAACAGGCCAGTGCGTTGGGGGCGGGTCAGGGGGATATTCGGGTTATCGCCCTGACCCGGGTTCAACCCCGTGCGGTGCACGGGGAATTTCGAGCCACAGGTCCACCTCGTCCTCGATGAGAGAATCGCGTCCGAGTGCCACGGACTCATGGTCTGCCACGCTGTGCAGGCCCACCACGGTCACCGCGACATCCGACCCTTCCGGCACTGTGCGGACAATTATCTTGTCCGCGTCGGTTTTATGGATCGCGACCGCAAGGCGAGACAATACGCGCTCGAGCTCGGCATCCGTCAGGTCATCAAGGCTGCCCTCGTCGAGAAGGGTAACCGTGGCTCCGCGGCGGCGCGCGAGCATCACCTCATCGCGCACGGCTTCGTTGAGCAGCCGGCGTCCGCGGATCTCGTCACGGATCGCGCTCTCGAGATGCAGGCACTCCTCACGCTGCTCGTCCGTGAGGTTTCCGCCGCTGGAGAGAATCTGGCGGAGCATCCCCAGCGCCATCGTGCTCGTCTGCGCGAGTCTGGCCTGTCGCTCATGAAGGTGCGCATCCTGCGCAGCCTGCCAGTCGGTGGCTTCGCGTTCGGCCCGCGCGAAGCGTCTCGCATCACAGCCCGCCTTGGCGAGGGCAATGCTCAGAATATGCGAAACCGCCACCCAGGATGCGCTACCCACGATGCCCAAGCTCAGCAACCCCGCCGGCCCTACCGGACCCACGACCGTGATCGTGTGTGCGACCAGGAATGCGATCCCCAGCCACGCAAAAATATGACGACCGCGCGTCGACGTGATGGTGAGCAGTGTTCCACTCGCCGCGACGTACCAACTCGCGTAGCCGGTTCCGCCCGGCCGGTCGAAAGTGAGTTGGGCAGCAACCAACAGAGTGATCAACACGACGACAGCGAAGTTCAATGCTGCCATCCACATCGGCATGGGTTGTCGCCCCGGCAGCAGGCTGAGAATGCTCGCGCCGGCATATAGCGCCATCGCGATGAATACCGGAACCGGGTTGCGCGGCTGGTCGATCGCGTACAGCGCGAGCACGAGGTGATACCCCGAGAACAGCGCGGCAATCCCCACGATGACGTAGCGCGGAACGGCGATGTTCACGGAGTGGGCTCCGCGGCCTCGCGAGGCTGAGCATCCGGCGCGCCGTGCGGCCAGCGGATCGTGACGACCGTTCCGCCACCCGGTTTGGTCAGGATGTCCGCGAGCCCGCCCGCTTTGGCGACACGCTCGATGATGGATACTCGCACCCCGATGCGGGGCGCCGGAACATCTTTGAGGGAGAATCCCACGCCGGCATCACCCACCACGACCTCGATGCCGCCCGAGGGCAATTCGCGCACCGTAGTCCAGCGCCGCAGGCCCGTGCTGGGCTCCCCCGCGGCGCCCGCGTGCTGCACGCTGTTGACCATTGATTGCACGGCAGCCGCGTAGATCGCGTCGCTCGCCTGCACCGGAATGAGGGAAGCTCCGAAAACATCGCCGTGCAATTTGAAAGACTTTGAGAGCCCGCGCGCAGAATCGATGATTCGCTCACTGAGCAGACGCGTCGGAACCATGGGCAATCCATCGGGGGCGGCGAGCGCAGCATCGTTCAACTGACCGATCGCATTGCTGGCCATCGTGGCGGCAAGCGCCATCGCCTTCTGACTGCGTGCACGGGATGCTGACAGCAGCGTAGAGAGCACGCTGTCGTGCACGATCGCGTCGACCTGCACGCGCTCCACCTCGGTGGCATGCTGGCGCACGGCAAGACCGTACCGGTCGAGAGCGGTTGCTTGCGCGATATCCACCGCGGTAGCGGCCTGGCGAAGCATCGCGAGAATGATGATCACTGCTCCACCGAGGATGATCCCGTACATGGTCTCCAGGGTCGCGAGCGTCAACGATGCACCACCGCCCAGGGGCGTGATGCGCACAACGAAGTAGATGAGTTCGACGGCAAACAGGTAGACCGTGGCGAGGACGGTGCTGAACGCGATTGCCGAGGTCGCGGCTGCGACCGTGATGAGGTAATTCAGCCAGGGCATGCCGCGGGATATCTCGACCCCCGGCATCTCGGCGAACGGCCAGCTGATGAGCACCGCGAGGAACACGATGCTGAACGCAGCGTGGGCCTGGCGCATCCGTACCTGCGCGAACGACAGCACGAAGACTACGAGCAGGGTGCCACAGAGTACGGGGCCCACTATCCACAGCCAGAACGGATACGCCTCGCGAGACTGTCCCAGAAGCCACGGCACCGATTGGGCCGCAAACACCATGCCGAACACCCCAACCGAGCGCGATGCGACCTTCTCCACCTGCCGACGACTAATCGGGTTCCTGGGCTGCCCCACCCCGGGAACCGGCAGAAGTGCGGTTCGACTAGAGGCCGACATCCGCATCCAGCCCCGGCAGAATGCCGTCTTCGACAGCGCGTCGCAGCAGATCAATCTTGGTCGGTGCCGGACGACCGAGCTCGACATACTTCACGCGGATGCGGTCGAGATACTCGCGCGCCGTGGAATAACCGATGCCGAGTTGCTGAGCGGCAAGCTTCAGCGGCAGGCCGGATGCGTAGAGGTGCAGGATTTCCCGCTCGCGCCGGCCCAGCTGGGCTTTCGCGAAATCGCGGTCAGCATCGATTGCACTTGCCCATTCGAGGTTATTGAGTACCTCGCCGCGGGCGACACTGTCTGCCGCTGCGAGCACCGTACTGGTCGCCGATGCTTTCGAGATGACGCCCGCAGCCCCGGCCGCGAGCGCCTCGCGGACCAGGGCAACCCGGTCCGCGATACTGTGCACCAACACGGCCGCCCCCAGCGCCTGCACGCGCTTCACGTTCTCAGTGACACTCGACCCATCGCCGAGCGAGAGATCGAGAACCACCACGTCGACTTCGAGTCCGGCGAGGCCCTCGACCAGCTCGCGCACGGTGGCGGCTTCGAAAACAAACTCATAGCCGGCATCGCCGAACGCCGTCTTCAGGCCGAGACGGACCGATTCATGGTCATCGACGACCGCAACCCTCACCATGCTCACTATTGTCCTACCTCGCGCCGATCAAGCGGACACAAATTGCGCCACTGCTTCGAGATGGTGAGTATTCGGAAAGAGGTCGAACGCCCGCACGCTCGCGAGACGATACCCCTCGTGGGCAAGGAACTCGGTGTCTCGGGCGAGCGCGACGGGATCGCACGCGACATAAATCATCTGGGCGGGCTTCATCAGCCCGAGGTTCTGGATCACGTCTCGCCCCGCACCAGACCGCGGCGGGTCAAGAATCACCGTCGCTTTTCGCATTCGCGATGCTTCGTTCCCGGATGCCTGCGTCACACCCATCCGCAGCCACCGTTCTACGCGCCCGGTCGCCGCAGACGCCTCGATGAAGTCACGCAGGTTCTCTGCCGCGTACTCCGAGGCCGCCGAATCACTCTCCACCGTGGTGATGCGTGTGCGCGGGCCAAACCGGTCGCAGACTGCCGCCGCAAGCATGCCGACACCGCCGTACAGGTCCAGGTTCGGAGCTGTCGGGTCGAACAACTCAACGTCGATGGCCTGCTGCACCGCGCTGGTCAGAGTCGATGCAGCCTCGCGGTGCACCTGCCAGAACCCGTTATCGGCCAGCAGGAACTCCCGCTCCCCCACCCACTCGGTGATAGTGGTCGGCTTCTGGTCACCCAGCCGGATGCGCACTGATGAGTGAGACGGTGAGGACCCGGAGGAGGTAACGAGCAGATCGAGCCGCTCGTGGCCCAGGAATCGATCCCCCCACGGCACCGCAGCGGCAAGCTCGTCGGTCGCGAGCGGCAGGTCGTGCACCGGAATCACGCGGTGTGAGCGAGCCGCGAACGGGCCCAACCTGCCCTGGTCATCGACGTGCAGACCGACGCGCGTGCGCCATCCGGTGCCGGATCGCTCGTTGTCGCCCTCGGCTGCCTCGACCTCGAACAGGGGATTGACGTGGGCCATCCGTGCAAGTGAATCGGCGAGCACTTGCCGCTTGAGTTCACGCTGGTGGGCGAGGGTGATGTGTCCGAACTCGGCCCCGCCGGCCCGATCATCCGGTTCGCGATCGATGGAAGCCGCGGCCCAAACGTGCGGCTGTCGGAATGGGCTCGCTGACAGCGCCGACACGGTTTCCGCACGCCAGAACGACTTCTTGGACGACTCGCTGACCCGCGCGAGCACTGTCTCTCCGGGGATCGCATCCGACACGAAAACGACACGGCCCTCGTGGCGGGCGACGCAGACCCCGCCGTGGGCGATGTTGGTAACGTCGAGTTGGATGATGCTGCCGTCCATACCCCCGAGCTTAGGAGTCCGGTGCGCCTGTACCTCGCCTCGACGTCGCCAGCGAGGCTCGCGACCCTGCGCGCCGCAGGGGTCGAACCGGTGCTGTTGTCTTCCGGGGTGGACGAGGAAGCTGTCGCGGCGGCAGCCGGGCCCCTGGATGGACCCGGCCTGGTGTCATTACTCGCGCGTGCGAAGGCCGAGGCGGTGGAGGGCGCTCTCGTTGATGGTGCACCGATCGACGGCTTCATCCTCGGTGGCGATTCGGCGTTTGAACTCGACGACACCCTCTACGGGAAGCCACACTTTCCAGATGTCGCCATCGCCCGGTGGCGCGCCCAGCGCGGTCGCACCGGTATCTTGCACTCCGGCCACTGGCTCATCGACCATCGAGGCGGCGTGGTTGGCGCATCACTCGGCGCGGTGTCGAGCGCGTCTGTCACTTTTGCCGACCTGACGAACGAGGAGATCGACGCATACGTCGCTACTGGTGAGCCACTCCAGGTCGCGGGCGCCTTCACTGTCGATAGCCTCGGCGCGGCCTTCGTCACACGGGTGGAAGGCGATCCGCATGCCGTCGTCGGGCTCTCGGTGTCGCTGCTGCGCCAACTGCTGCTCGAATTCGGTGTCGCGTGGCCCACGCTCTGGAACCGCTCCTTGTAGAGAACCGCAGCATGCGGTGGGTCTTTTTGTTGCACACACCCAAAGCGGAGGCCCACCGCCCCAATAGGCTAGAGAAACTATGGCTCGCATCACGAAGGTTCTTGTTGCCAACCGCGGCGAGATCGCAGTCCGGGTCATCCGGGCCGCCAAAGACAGTGGAATCACCTCAGTTGCCGTCTACGCAGACCAGGATCGGGATGCCCGGCATGTCAAGCTCGCCGACGAGGCGTACGCGCTGGACGGCACCACGAGTGCCGAGACCTACCTCGTCATCGACAAGCTGCTCTCCGTCGCACGACGTTCGGGTGCCGATGCGGTACACCCCGGCTACGGATTCCTCGCCGAGAACGCCGCGTTCGCGCGTGCGGTGATCGATGCTGGCCTCATCTGGATCGGCCCGTCACCCGAAGCGATCGACCAGCTGGGCGACAAGGTCAGCGCACGTCACATCGCCGAAAGCGTCGGTGCGCCGCTGGCTCCCGGAACGCTGAACCCGGTATCCGGTGCCGACGAGGTACTCGACTTCGTGGACATCCACGGCCTTCCGGTCGCGATCAAGGCCGCGTTCGGTGGCGGTGGGCGCGGACTCAAGGTGGCGCGCACGCGTGAGGAAATCCCCGAACTCTTCGAGTCCGCGACGCGGGAGGCGATTGCGGCTTTCGGTCGAGGGGAGTGCTTCGTCGAGAAGTACCTCGATGAGCCGCGGCACGTGGAAACGCAGTGCCTGGCCGATTCACACGGAAACGTTGTCGTCATCTCTACCCGTGACTGCTCGCTGCAGCGTCGTCACCAAAAGCTCGTCGAAGAAGCGCCCGCGCCTTTCCTGAGTGACGCACAGAACAAGCAGCTCTACGAATCGTCGAAGGCGATTTTGCGCAAAGTGGGTTACCTCGGTGCGGGCACCTGCGAGTTCCTCGTGGCGAAAGACGGCACCATCTCATTTCTCGAGGTGAACACGCGACTGCAGGTGGAGCATCCGGTTTCCGAAGAGGTCACCCGCATTGACCTCGTGCGCGAGCAGTTCCGCATCGCGGAGGGCGAAGCGATCGGCTACGACGATCCGGCGCCGGTCGGTCACTCATTCGAGTTCCGCATCAACGGCGAAGACCCCGGACGTAACTTCCTGCCCTCTCCCGGCCCGGTCAACGTGTTGAGGATGCCGGGTGGCCCCGGCGTGCGCGTCGACAGCGGTGTCACGACCGGCGACGTCATCTCGGGCGCCTTCGATTCCCTCCTGGCCAAGCTCGTCGTCACCGGATCCAGCCGCAAGGATGCCCTCGAGCGCTCCCGCCGAGCCCTGGACGAGTTCGAGGTGGCCGGACTTCCCACCGTGCTCCCGTTCCACCGCAAGATCGTCCGCGACCCGGCATTCACCGACGAACCCTTCCGCGTTTACACGCGCTGGATTGAAACCGACTTTGTCAACGACATCGAACCGTGGAGCGGATCATTGGCCGATGGCGCCACCGACCCGCAGCGTCACACGGTGGTGGTCGAGGTTGACGGCAAGCGCATCGAGGTGTCGCTGCCGACCCGCCTCATCCCGCCTGCGGGCAGCACGGCTCTCGCAACAGCCCCCAAACGGCGAACCTCAACTGCGGTGAGCACAGTTACCGGTGACGCCGTGAAGGCTCCGATGCAGGCTACCGTCGTGAAGATCGCGGTCGCGGACGGTGACCGCGTGGTCAAGGGCGACCTGATCCTCGTACTCGAAGCGATGAAGATGGAACAGCCGCTCACCGCTCACAAAGACGGCACGATCACCGGAATCAGCGCGCACGTCGGACTGACCGTCGCATCCGGTCACCTGCTCATGAGCATCGCAGACTGACCCTTCCCGGGCCGAGCACCGACTGCCGTGACGTTCGCCGCCCAGATATTTAGGATGTACACCGAGCCGTTGGAGGTGTGGCCTTTGTTGGTGTCACGGGAGTCACCAGACACCGTGGACCAGACACGCGAACAAGAACTACACCGGCTGTTTCGAGGAGATGGCGAAACCCTCCCGGCGGCCGGCCTCCCGTCGGTCGGGCAGGCGCTGCAGTGCGCCTCAGAGCACGATGTGCATCGCGCGCGCAGCATCCGTAATGCTGCTGGTGAGCGACGGGTATACAGAGAACGCCTTAGCGAGTTGGTCAACGGTGAGCCGGTGCTCGACCGCGAGCGCGATGCCCAGAATGAGTTCAGACGCGTGCGGCGCGACGATCACGCCGCCGATGACGGTGCCCGAACCGGTGCTGGCAAACAGCTTCACGAAACCGTCTTTGATCCCCATCATCTTTGCCCGGGGGTTGGATGCCAGCGGCAGCTTGAAGATGTCACCCCGCGTGATTCCTTCCTCGATCTGCTTTTGCGACCACCCGACCGTCGCGATCTCGGGCTGCGTGAAAATGTTGGAGGTGATGTTGCGCAGTTCGGTTGGGGAGACCGCGTCACCCATGGCGTGGAATACCGCAGTGCGGCCCTGCATCGAGGCCACAGATGCGAGTGGCAGGAAGTCCGAGCAGTCGCCGGCAGCGTAGATCGACGGCATGGAGGTGCGCGCCACCCGGTTCACTCGGATGTGTCCGTCTTCCGTGAGTTGCACACCCGCTTCTTCGAGCCCGAGTCCCTCGGTATTCGGGAGCGAGCCCACGGCCATGAGGCAGTGGCTGCCCTCGACGGTTCGGCCGTCGGAGAGCGTCGCAATAACCCCGGTCTTTGTGCGCTTGACCGAGCTGGCACGTGACTTGGAGAGAACGGTCATCCCATTGCGCCGGAAGACGTCTTCGATGACGCGCGCGGCATCGACATCCTCACCGGGTAGCACCTGGTCGCGGCTGGAAATCAGTGTGACCTTTGAGCCGAGTGCTGTGTAGGCGGAGGCGAACTCGGCGCCGGTTACCCCCGAACCAACGACGATGAGATGCTCCGGAACCTCCTCGAGTGTGTAGAGCTGCGTCCACGTGAAAATTCGCTCGCCGTCGGGTTTGGCATCCGGCAGGATGCGCGGGCGTGCGCCGACGGAGACGACTACCGTGTCGGCATCCACCTCATCGAAGTCGACGCCGGCCTTTCCCCTTCCCGTAGCGACCACCAGGCGCTGCGGCCCATCAAGTCTTCCCTCGCCCTGAATCACGCGCACGCCGGCCTTGATCAATTGCGATTTCATGTCTTCGGACTGCTGGCGCGCAAGGCGCAGTAGGCGCGCATTCACGGCCGCGAGGTTGACGATAACTTCGGGTCGCACGGCGCGCCCGGATTCAGACCGCATGAAAAACTGCACACCCAGGTCGGCGGCCTCGCCAATCGCACTCATTGCCTCGGCCGTTGCGATCAGCGTCTTCGACGGAACCACGTCAGTGAGAACCGCGGAGCCACCGACTCCCTCCCGCTCGACGAGGGTTACATCGGCGCCGAGCTGTGCTCCCGCAAGCGCGGCCTCGTAACCGCCGGGGCCACCTCCGAGGATTGCAATACGCTGCGTCCGCTCGAATTCATAGGCCATGCAGTAATTCTCCCCTGCCCGGGGAGCACCAGACAAACCTCTTCGGCCCGCGAGCCACGCGGCGCGAATAATAGAGTGGGGGGATGTTGGAAAACCCACTGGATGATCCCACCGCCGACCCATTCGAGATCGCCCAGCGGGCGGCTGCCGAGATCGCCGAACGAACCGGAGTTGACAAACACGACATCGCGCTCACCCTCGGAAGTGGCTGGGGTAAAGCCGCGGACCTGATCGGTGACACCACCGCAACGATCCCGGCGCACGAGATCATTGGCTTCAGCAAGCCGGCTCTCGCGGGCCACGTCGGCACGTTGCGCTCCGTTCTGCTGCCAACCGGCAAGCGTGCGCTTGTGATTGGCGCACGCACGCACTACTACGAGGGACACGGTGTTCGCCGGGTTGTGCACTCCGTGCGCACCGCTGCCGCCACCGGTGCGACCACGATGATCCTCACTAACGGGGCAGGGGGTATCCGCGAGACCTGGAAACCCGGAACGCCGGTGCTGATTAGCGACCACATCAACCTCACGGCGAACTCACCGCTCGAGGGTGCGACCTTCATCGACCTCACCGATCTGTACAGCTCCCGACTGCGTGACCTCGCCCGCACGGTCGACGCCTCATTAGATGAAGGGGTGTATTGCCAGTTCCGCGGTCCAAACTACGAGACTCCGGCCGAGGTGCAGATGGCCAGGATCATCGGCGGGCACATCGTCGGTATGTCGACCGCGCTGGAGGCGATCGCCGCGCGTCAGTCCGGAATGGAGATTCTGGGGATGTCGCTGATCACGAATCTGGCGGCGGGCATCCAAAAGACACCGCTGAGTCACCACGAGGTGATCCAGGCCGGAAAGGATGCAGAAGGCACAATCAGCGCACTTCTCGCGAGCGTTGTGGCCAAGCTGTGAGCGCCGGTCCGATGAACGTCGTCGAGCAGGCGATCGCCTGGCGGGACCAGGATCCGGACGACGCCACCAAAGCCGAACTCGACGCGCTCATCACCGCGGCGCAGGCCGGTAATGCCGACGCCATTGCGGCTCTGGAGGATCGGTTCTCATCCCGACTGCAATTCGGTACGGCCGGATTGCGCGGCGAACTCGGAGCCGGCCCCAATCGCATGAATCGGGTACTCGTGTCACAGGCCGCTGCCGGCCTAGCCGCTTACCTCCTCGGGCGACCAGATGCTCCACGGCAGCCGAGTATTGTGATCGGCTACGACGGCCGGACAAATTCCGAGGTCTTTGCTCGCGATACCGCGGTGATCATGGCGGGTGCGGGGGTGAGCACCATTCTGCTGCCGCGGCACTTGCCGACCCCGGTACTCGCCTTCGCGGTTCGTCACCTCGACACGAGCGCCGGAGTGATGGTGACCGCGAGCCACAACCCGGGCCGCGACAACGGCTACAAGGTGTATCTCGGCGACCTGGACAATGGCTCGCAAATCGTGCCGCCAGTCGACGCGGGAATCGCGGCAGAGATCGAGCGCGTGGCTCGAGGCTCAATCACCGACCTGGCCCGCTCGACAGATTTCATCACGGCCGATGACAGCGTGCTCGACGCCTACGTGCAAGCGACCGCTGCAATCGGGAAGCCGGTCGGCCCGCTGTCGTTCGTCTACTCCGCGATGCACGGCGTCGGGTGGGAGACCGCGAGCAAGACCTTCGCCGCCGCGGGTTTCGAGGCTCCTACCGTGGTGCGTGAGCAGATCGAGCCGGATGCCGCATTCCCCACCGTCGCGTTCCCCAACCCCGAGGAGCCCGGCGCGCTCGACCTGACTCTCGCGAAGTCGCTCGAGGTCGGGGCCGACCTTGCCATTGTGAATGACCCCGACGCTGATCGACTCGCGGTCGCGATACCCGGGCCGGCCGGATGGCGCCGCCTGAGTGGCAACGAGGTCGGACTGCTGTTGGGTTGGCGAGCCGCGGACAGGGGCGCACCCAATGGCGTGCTCGCGGCATCCGTTGTCAGCTCACCGGGACTGCGTGCCGTGGCGCAGGCGTACCACCTCGACTACCAAGACACGCTCACGGGGTTCAAGTGGGTCTCCCGGGTGGGCGGGCTCAGTTATGGCTTTGAGGAGGCGCTTGGCTACCTCGTTGACCCCGACAAGGTGCGAGATAAGGATGGCATCTCGGCGGCCATCGACTTCCTGGCAATGGCGAGTGAGTTGAAGTTCGCGGGCAAAACCGTCGAGGATCGCCTGGATGAGTTCGCCGCACGTTTCGGCGCATTCGTGTCTGGACAGATTTCGCTTCGAGTCGATGATGTGACTGATATCGCGCGGATGATGGCGCAACTGAGAGCCGACCTGCCGGCGGTTGTGGGTACAGTCGCGGTGGAATCAATCGACGACTTTATTGATGGATTCCAGCAGTTCGAGCCCAGCGACCTCCTGCGCTTTCATCTGGCTGACGGTGCACGGATTGTCGTGCGACCGAGTGGTACGGAGCCCAAGCTGAAGGTCTACATCGACGCGTCGAGTGAGCGGGGCAGCGCGAAAGAGCGCCGCGCCGCGGCGGCGGCAATCGTCGCCGAGCTGGACGCCGCCATGCGCTCCCTGTTGGGCTCACCCTCCGAGTAGGACCTCAGCCGAGCGCAGCCTCGAGCTTTGTCGTGAGTTCTGCAGTATCGAAATAGTTGTGGATCACGATCACGTCGGCGAAGGTCTTGCCGATCGCGTCTACGAACTCTTGCGAGGTCAGGATCACCTGGGCATCCGCCGCGACCTCCGCCACCGTGGCGATATCGGCAGCAACGACCGCCGCCTCGATACCCAGTCTGCGTAGTACACGTTCGGCATTCACTTTGAGGATGCCCGAGCTGCCAATACCCGCGCCACAGATCGTGACGATCTTCACGCTGTCTCCATCACGATCCGGCGCCCATGATCCGCTGAACTTCCTCAGGGGAGCCCGCCGCGCTGAGTTCCTGGATCGCGTGCGAGTCGTTGAACACGTTGGCCACGGCCGCTACGGCCGCCAGATGCGCGTCGGGCGTGGCGATAGCCAACCCGAGCACGACGCTCACGGGATCGTTGTGCGGATGCCCAAACGCAACCGGATTGGCCAGCGTCACGATCGACAGGCCATCGGCATGCACCTCGGGACCGGGGCGGGCATGCGCAAGCGCGAGGCCGGGAGCGATGACGACGTAGGGGCCATGCTCCTCGATCATCCGGATCATCTCGGCCCCATAGGACACCTCGGCGGCGCCGGAGCGCGCGAGTGCATCTGCAGCGAGCTGCACCGCCTCCCGCCAGTTGGAGGCTTCAGCCCCAACGACGATTGCGCTGAGTGGCAAGGGGGGCAGCGACATCCTCAGGCCGTCTCGAAGCCCATGGTGATCAGGTCGGCGAGGTCTTCACGCTCGTCGAGCGGCAGAAAAGCAGCAGCCGCGGCATTCAGCTGGAAGACGGCGAGATCGGTGAGGTCGTAGCCGAAAGTCTCAGCCAACACAGAGAGCTCGCGGCTGAGGGTGGTGCGGCTCATGAGCCGATTGTCGGTGTTGACCGTGACCCGGAATCCGAGCTGATAGAGCAGGTCGAACGGATGATCGATCAGCTCGTCGCCCCACTGAGCGAACGCGTGCGTGTCGACGTTTGAAGTCGGGCTCATCTCGAGCGCAATCTCGCGATCCTTGACCCACTGGGCGACCGGGCCGAGCGTGACGTAGGTGTTCTCGTCGTCCTCACGAGCGATGATCACATCTTCGGCGAGACGCACACCATGGCCGAGCCGAAGCGCGCGACCATCGATGAGGGCGCCCCGGATGCTTTCAATGCCGGCTGCTTCACCGGCATGGACCGTGGCTGGAAAGAACTGGCCCGCGAGGTAGTCAAATGCATCGCGCAGTCGACCGGCGGGAAATCCAGCCTCGGCACCAGCAATATCGAAGCCGACAACCCCACGGTTTCGATGACGAACTGCGAGTTCGGCAATCTCGAGACCCCGGTCCGCGTGCCGCATCGCGCTCACCAGCTGGCCAACCCGGATGTCCCCGCCAGAGCCCCGAACGTCCTCGATTCCGGCCTCGATACCCTCCTGGACGGCCTCAACGGCGCTGTCAAGCGTGAGCCCGTGTATGAGGTGCTGCTCGGGAGCCCAGCGAACCTCGCCGTAGATCACACCGTCGGCAGCGAGATCCTGCACGAATTCCCTCGCGACGCGCACGAGGTTGTCGTGGGTCTGCATCACGGCGGTGGTGAGGTCAAACGTTTCCAGGTACTCGACGAGCGAGTCCTTTTTCGCGTTGAACCAGTCGGCGAGCTCGGCCGGGTGGGTGGCGGGCAGCGCGATATCCGTGCCCGCTGCGAGGTCAAGAATGGTCTGGGGCCGGAGGCCACCATCGAGATGATCGTGAAGCGAGATCTTGGGGAGAGCCGTGATGCTGGCCCCGCCCCCCGGCATGAGATATTCGTCGGCAGCGGCGTTCATGGCTTCAATCTATCTGGTGCTCACTTCAGCGCTAGCCGGTGAAGGGCCCGAGGTTCGCTGACGCTAACCTCGGGCTATGCCTGTGAAGATCATCCTCGACTGCGATCCCGGCCACGACGACGCGATTGCCATGCTGCTGGCCTGGGGGAGCCCCGAGATCGAACTGGTTGGTGTCACGACAGTCATGGGCAACCAGACGATTGAGAAGGTCACGCGCAATGCGCTCGCCGTGGCGCGCGTGGCTGGCATCACCGGTGTGCCGTTCGCTCAGGGCTGTCATCGGCCTCTCGTGCGTGAAATTGAGATCGCGGATTCGATACACGGGGAATCGGGGCTTGATGGACCGGTTTTGCCTGAGCCGGTCATCCAACTCGATCCTCGTCACGCAGTCGACTTCATCATTGACACGATCATGGGCAGCGAACCCGGCGAGATCACGCTCGTGCCGACCGGTGCACTCACCAACATCGCGATGGCGGTGCGCAAGGAGCCGCGAATTGTCAGTCGGGTGAAGCAGGTCGTCTTGATGGGTGGCGGCGTGAATGTCGGCAACTGGAGCGCGACGAGCGAGTTCAACATCGTGATTGACCCTGAGGCCGCGCACATCGTGTTCAACGAGAAGTGGCCGCTCACGATGGTCGGGCTGGACCTCACCCACCAGGCCCTGGCAACACCCGCGGTTGCTGCCTTGATCGCGGCCGTCGGCACCAAGCCCGCGCGTTTCGTTGGTGAACTGCTGGACTTCTTCGGCGAGACCTATCGTGACGAACAGGGTTTCGAGCATCCACCCGTGCACGACCCCTGTGCCGTCGCTTTCGTCATTGACCCGACAGTCATGGAGGCCGTGCGAGTCCCTCTCGACATCGAGCTCACCGGGTCACTGACGCTCGGGATGACCGTGGCCGACTTCCGCGCACCGGCACCCCCCGACTGCACCACGCAGGTCGCACGCAACCTCGATCATGCGAAGTTCTGGAACCTCGTGGTCGATGCCCTGACCCGCATCGGAGATCCCGAGTAGCGTGCCCCGCCCGTCGGCGGTAGGTCAGCCGACGCGACCAGCGATCAGCGGCCCGCCGTTGTCGATGGAATCGCCCGGCTCACCGATGTTGTACGCACCCTCGAGTGCGTCCAGTGCGCGCGCAAAGCGAGCCGGGTCACTCGTGTACATCGTGAACAGCGGATCGCCCGCGCGAACGGTGTCGCCCGGTTTCGCGTGAAGGTCGATACCCGCCCCGTGGTCGACCGGGTCCTGCTGGCGAGCGCGACCCGCGCCAAGCCGCCATGCCGCAACGCCAAACGGCAGGGCGTGCTGGGCGACGAGCAGCCCGTCGCGGGTTGCCGTGACCACCTGGGATTCCGGCGCCATCGTGAGTGCCGCATCGGGGTCGCCACCCTGCGCCGAGATCATCGCCCGCCAGGTGTCCATCGCGCGGCCGTCCTTCAGCGCAGCCTCGACATCCGCCTCGGGATGTCCGGCCAGGGCCAGCATCTCGCGGGCGAGCGCCACCGTGAGCTCGATCACGTCGGTCGGGCCACCGCCCGCGAGCACCTCGACGGATTCGCGCACCTCGTTTGCGTTGCCGATTGCGAACCCGAGGGGCACGTTCATGTTGGTCAACAGTGCGACCGTCTTGACGCCGGCGTCGTTGCCGAGACGCACCATTGTTTCTGCCAACTCGCGGCTGCGAGCGGGATTCTGCATGAATGCCCCGGAGCCGAACTTCACGTCCAGCACCAGAGCGGCGGTTCCTTCGGCGATCTTCTTGCTCATGATAGAGGATGCGATGAGCGGGATCGCCTCGACTGTTCCCGTGATGTCGCGAAGGGCGTAGAGCTTGCCGTCGGCCGGTGCCAGGCCCGTGCCCGCGGCGCAGATGACGCCGCCTACGGTGCGCAACTGCTCGAAGAACTCGGCATTTGTGAGGGATGCCCGCCAGCCCGGAATGCTTTCTAACTTGTCGAGCGTGCCGCCGGTATGCCCAAGACCCCGACCAGAGAGCTGCGGCACCGCAACACCGAACGATGCAACCAGCGGAGCAAGGGGCAGCGTGATCTTGTCACCGACGCCGCCGGTGGAGTGTTTGTCGGTCGTCGGCTTGTCCAGGGAATCGAAGTTGAGCCGTTCGCCGCTGGCGACCATCGCGAGGGTGAGGTCGCGAATCTCCTCGCGGCTCATCCCGTTGAGGAAGATCGCCATCGCCATAGCCGCCATCTGCTCGTCGGCAACGTACCCGCGAGTGTAGGCGTCGACGAGCCAGTTGATCTGCGCCGCGGAAAGGGTGCCACTGTCGCGCTTGGTGTGAATTAGGTCGACGGTGTCGAATGCCTCAACCACTAGATCGCCTCCACCTTCAGTTGCTGTGAACCATCACGCGCGGTATTCCTGCAGGGTACGGGGACCGAACGCATCCGGAATCACCTCGTCGATGGTGTGGATGCCGGATACGGTTTCCAGGAGCATCCCCTCCGCCGAGTGCTCGAAGAGCAGTTGCCTGCAGCGCCCGCAGGGCATGAGTAAGTTGCCTTTCCCATCGACGCACGTGAACGCGACGAGTTTGCCGCCACCGGTCATGTGCAGAGCCGAAACGAGAGCGCACTCAGCGCACAGCGTGAGGCCGTATGAAGCGTTCTCGACGTTCGCGCCCGAGATCACGCGACCGTCATCGACGATCGCCGCGACCCCGACCGGGAAGTTCGAGTACGGAACGTATGCGTGGGCGCGAGCTGACACCGCGACCGCGCGCAGTGCGTCCCAGTCGACCTCTGTCATGACTTCAGGTACGGCTTTCCGGATGCGGCAGGCCCGCGAACCTGCCCAACAAGACCAGCCACGGCGAAGATTGTCACGACGTACGGCAGCATGAGCATGAACTCACTCGGCACGGGGGAACCGATGATGCTCAGCACGCTCTGCAGGTTGGAAGCAAAACCGAAGAGTAGCGCGGCGAGTGTCGCGCGCAGCGGATCCCACCGGCCGAAAATTACCGCAGCGAGGGCGATGAAGCCCGCTCCAGCGGTCATTTCCTTGTTGAACCCTCCGACTGAACCGAGGGTGAAGTAGGCACCGCCGAATCCGGCGATCGCGCCCGCAACGGAAACGTTCCAGAAGCGGGTGCGATTGACGTTGATACCGACCGTGTCTGCGGCCTGCGGGTGTTCGCCCACCGATCGAAGGCGGAGGCCCCAGCGGGTCTTGAAAAGCATGAACCACACGATCGCCACGGCGAAATACATGCAGTAGACGATGACAGTCTGCCTGAACAGCACCGGACCGATCAGCGGAATCTCGCTCAGCAGCGGGATCGGCAGCTTCGGGAAGCGTGGCGGACTGTTGAGCAACGCGGCATTCGGGCTCAGCACCTTGGAGAACAGGAAGTTAGTGAGCCCCACGACGAGCACATTGAGCACGACGCCCACGATGACCTGGTCCACGAGATACCGGATCGAGAACACCGCCAGCACGAGCGATACGAGCACACCAGCGAACATCGCCGCGAACAGACCGAGAAATGGCTGGCCGGTGACGGATGCGACGACGGCCGAAACAAACGCGCCCGCGAGCAACTGACCCTCGATTGCGACGTTGACGACGCCAACCCGTTCGGAGATGACCCCACCGAGCGCGCCGAAGATGAGTGGAACGCTCAGGCCGACAGTGCCGACGAATAGCCCAGGAACCTGCACCGGCAGTGAGGCCCCCGCAGCCGCCCAGGTCAAGAAGGCCAGGAAGAACAGGACGGCGAAGATGCTCGTCAGCCACAACGGAGTCTTTCTCGCCCGATACGACAGGTAGGCCGCGACGGCGGCAATGATGAACAGCAGCAGCACCGTCACCGTCGTCACCACCCGAGCGTTCACAACGATCGGCGAGAGCTGGATGAGGTCACTGTCGGTCGAGAGCACGAATGTCGTCTGGCCGTCTCGCGCGCCAACGACGAACAGCAGCACGGAGACGATTGCGAAGATCGCGAACGCGATCGGCGGCTTCCAGTTGCGCACCTGAGCACGCTCAAGAACTATCGGCGCGGCGGAGGCCTTCACATTAATTGTGGGTTCTGCCGTGGTCACTGCGCCAACACCTCTTTTGCGGTTTGTGGCTCATTCGGTGTTTTGGGTCCAGTGGACTTCGGCTTTCGAGGCCTCATGGCGCCGGGCGGCGGAAGCCTGAAGATCGCACGCACCAGTGGCGGTGCGGCGATGAAGAGCACGATGAGCGACTGCACCACGAGGATTATGTCGATCGGGATGCCCTGGCCAGCCTGCATCGTGTAGCCGCCGGCCTTCAATGCGCCGAACAGGATGCCCGCGAAGAATACCCCCACGGGGCGGGAGCGTCCGAGGAGAGCGACGGTGATGGCATCGAAGCCGATACCGGCGTCGATGCCCGCGCTGAACCCGGTAGTCACGGTGCCGAGCACCTGGGCTACACCGGCGAGTCCGACGAGGGCACCGGAGATGAGCATCGCGTACACGTAGATGTTCTTCACGTTGATACCGGCAACGCGCGCAGCGTGCGGGTTCGCGCCCACCGCACGGAACTGGAATCCGAGGGTAGAGCGGTTGAGGATGTACCAGACGATAATCGCGGCGACGATCACCAGGATGAAACCGAAGTGCAGGTTGTACTTCGGCCCGAAGAGTTCGGGGAAGATCGCGCTGGGCAGCATCGGTGAGGACTTCGGATTGTTTTGTCCCGGCGCTTGCAGCGCTCCTGGGGTACGCAGCAGAAACGAGATCAGGTAAAAACCGATGTAATTCATCATGATTGTCACGATGACCTCGTGCGCCCCCGTGCGTGCTTTGAGAAGGCCCGCAATGCCACCCCAGAGAGCGCCCGCGACCATGCCTGCGAGAACTGCAACGATCATGTGGAGCGGGAAGGGCATCGGCAAGGCGAATGCAACGTACCCGGCAGCTCCGGCGGCAACAAGCATCTGCCCGCGACCACCGATGTTGAAGAGCCCAGCCCTGAACGACACAGCCACTCCGAGACCGGCCGCGATCAGCGGCGTTGCGAACGTAAGCGTCTCCGTGATTGGCCGGATGCCGTCGACGAAGTCCGGCTTCTTGAAGTTGTAGATCGATCCCTGGAAGAGGGCGGTATATGCGCCGGACGTCGACCGCCAGATTGCGGCGAGGGTGTCACCCGGCCGCGAGAAGAAGTATGCGGAGGCGGCCTGCACGTCTTTATCGGTGAGTGCAATGAGGATCGCTCCAACCACGAGTGCGAGAACGACAGCAAGCACAGAGATGATCGCGTTGCCACTCACAATTTCGTGCAAAGCCTTCTGCCAGCGTGATGGCGGCTCGATTGACTCGGGTTCGACCAGTCCCGTCGCGAGTTGCGCGGTTGCAATCTGGTCTTCCCCGAGCGTCGGTGCGGTGTGGGTCAACCCACCCACCGGAGGGATGCCCTCGTTGGGGACTTCGTTCTTGGGCACCCGTGAGCCGCCGCTGGGTTTAGTACTCATGTTGCACTTCCCAGGCTCGAGGTACTCGCCTGCGCGGTCTCCAGGGACTCGCCGGCCATCATGAGGCCGAGGACCTCTCTCGGGGTATTACCCGGCACGATGCCCACGATCCCCCCGCGGTACATGACAGCGATTCGGTCTGCGAGGGCGACAACCTCATCAAGTTCAGTCGAGACCACGATGACCGGCACGCCGGAATCCCGGGCTGCAACGATCTGAGTATGAACGAACTCGATCGAGCCGACGTCGAGCCCGCGTGTTGGTTGTGCGGCGACGAAGAGGCGCAACGGGCGACTGAGCTCCCGAGCAAGAACGACTTTCTGCTGGTTGCCGCCGGAGAGTTGACCCGCCAGTGTGGTTATTCCCTGCGCGCGAATATCGAACTCCTTGACCTTTTCTTCCGCAAACTCGGAAAGATACTTCAGCTGCAGCATGCCGAACTTGACGAACGGCTCCGCGTTTGCACGATCGAGCATGAGATTCTCGGCGATGGTGAACTCGGCGACCAGGCCATCCTCCTGCCGGTCTTCGGGCACGAATCCGACTCCGGCGTTCAGGGCGTGTCGCACCGACCGACCGCGCAGCGACTTTCCGTCGAGCTGGATGGTGCCAGTCACCTTTGGCTGCAGCCCCAGGATCGCTTCGGTCAGTTCTGTCTGCCCGTTACCCTGCACACCGGCGATGGCGAGAATCTCGCCGTCACGAACCTCGAAACTTACGTTGTTGACGACGAGCTGATTGCGCGGGTCAATCACGGATAGGTGCTCGACCACCAGCCCGACCGCTCCAGGTTTTTCGGGACCCTTTTCGACGGTGAGGTCGACAGCACGGCCAACCATGAGCGAGGCGAGCTCGGCGTTGGTCGCCGTCGGTTTAGCCTGACCAACGACCCTGCCCAGACGGATGACCGTGATGCGATCGGCCACCGCGCGCACTTCGCGCAGCTTGTGCGTAATGAAGACGATCGACGTGCCAGCACCCTTGAGCTGGCGCATGATCTCCATGAGCTCGTCCGTCTCCTGCGGAGTGAGCACGGCGGTCGGCTCATCGAAGACCAGCACTTTCGCGTCCCGCGACAGCGCTTTGATGATTTCTACTCGCTGCTGCACTCCGACCGGAAGGCTTCCAACGAGTGCGTCCGGATCGAGGTCGAATCCGAATTGCGCTGAAAGCGTGCGCACCTTCTCCCGGGCGCCCGCAGTATCGAGGATTCCCCCCGGCTTCGTATCTTCATGGCCGAGCATCACGTTCTCCGCCACCGTGAATACGGGGATCAACATGAAGTGCTGGTGCACCATCCCGATTCCCGCATTCATTGCGTCGCCCGGGCCAGCGAAATGCTCGACAACATCGTCGAGCAGGATCTCACCTTCGTCGGCTTGGTACAGGCCGTAGAGCACATTCATGAGCGTGGATTTTCCCGCGCCGTTTTCACCGAGCAGGCCGTGAATCTCGCCGGGTTCAACTGTCAGGTCGATATGGTCGTTGGCGACCAGCGACCCGAACCTCTTCGTGATGCCCCGAAGTTCAAGCTTCATGCTGACCAATCTAATGCGCTGCCGGGTCGATTAAAACGAGTTCGGGGAGACCAGCAAATGGCTGATCCCCCCGAACTATTCTGCTGAACTAGCCGAGGTAGGACTTCACCGGGATGGTGCCACCGATGATGCCCGCCTTGATGGCGTCGAGCTCCTTCTGGAGGGTGGGCGCAACTTTGGACTCGAAGTTATGGAACGGCGCCATGCCCACTCCATTGTTCTTCAGGGTTCCGATGTACGGGTCAAACGTGAGCTTGCCGTTTCCGGCGTCGGTCACGACCGCGACGGTTGCCTCTTTGATGCCCTTGAGAACCGACGTGAGGATGATGCTCGCAACCTTCGGGTCGGTCACGAACAGGTCAGCGTCGACTCCGACGAGGGCGATGCTCTTGCCCGAGTCAGCGATGGCTGCTGCCGCGCTTTGGTAGATCGGTCCGCCGACCGGGAGCACCACGTCGGCGCCCTGGTCGATGAAGTTCTGAGCAGTCGTCTTGGCAACATCGTTCGCATCGAAACCACCGGTGAAGGTCGAGGTGGCACCGTCGCCGGTCCAGCCGAGAACCTTGACGCTCTTGCTCTTCTGGGTGTTGTAGTAGGCGACGCCCTGGGCGAAGCCGTCCATAAAGATCGTGACGGTCGGGAAGTTCATTCCGCCCCAGGTCGCAACGGTGCCCGTGGTTGAGAAGCTCGCGGCGGCGTAGCCAACCCCGAACGCAGCCTGGGCAGTGTTGAAGAGGATCGGCTTGATGTTCGGCGCGTCAGTCTTGCCGTCGTGGTTATTGTCCGCTGCGTCATCGATGATGGCGAAGTCGATCTTCGGGTTGGCGAGTGCAGCGGTCACTGTCGCGGCCGACAGCGCGAAGCCGACGGTCACGATCAGGGTGCAGCCCTGTGCGACGAGGTTGTCGAGGTTCGGCGCGTAGTCAGACTCGGCGTTCGACTGGACGGTGATGGCCTTCACACCGAGGCTGGCTGCGGCCGCGTTGATGCCCTCGTAGCCGAGCTGGTTGAACGAGTGGTCGTCGAAACCACCGAGGTCGGAAACCATGCAAGGCAGGAATCCTGCTACTGCGGAGCCGGTGGGGGTCGGGGTAGACGAGGGTGCTGCTGAACAACCGGCGAGCACGAGTGCGCTCGTTCCGATCAGTGCGATGCCGCTGAGTACGCGGCCGCGAGAGGTGATTCTCAAGGTTTCCTCCAAAGGGCTGCCGGGCGGGATATGCCGGGCATGGTGGACCTTAGGCTAGCGAACGTTACGAAGCATGACATCGGGATTGCCGAGTCGTCGCCGAAAGGTTACAAATTCTCGATGGCCCTAAAACGGGGGACAGGATGTTCGCGCGACGCTTCGAAGGTCACAGAACGTCGTTGCGTCCGGACAGTTTGAGGGCGTCCACGACGGCCTTAACTCGCTGGGCATTTGCCGTCGTGGTCACGAGGAGGGCATCCGGAGTATCGACTACAACGATGTCCGTCACGCCGATGAGCGAGATGAGCCGACCGGTCTGGCTGATCACCACACCGGTTGACGCATCGGCCAGGACGCGGGCGTTTTCGCCGAGAATCGCCAGATCGGACTTGCGCCCTCCGGAATGCAGCTTCGCGATTGACGAGAAGTCACCCACGTCGTCCCAGTCAAATTCGCCCGGGATGACGACCATCCGGCCCGCTTCCGCCGCGGGCTCTGCCACCGTGTAGTCGATCGCGATCTTGGCCAGCCCCGGCCAGATGCGGTCCACCACGGCTCCACGGCGAGGGGTGTCCCATGCGGCGGCAAGCTCAGTTATTCCTGCCAGGAGCTCCGGGTTCGACTCTCCGATCTGCGCGAGCAGTACGTCTGCGCGCGAGATGAACATCCCGCCATTCCAGAGATAGTCACCCGATTCGAGGTAACGCTCTGCCGTCAACTGGTCAGGCTTCTCCACGAAGGACGATACGGCTACTGCGTTCGGGGCATCCTCGATCACGATCCGGTCAGCGCAGTGGATGTACCCAAACCCGATCGCAGGCTCCGTCGGGGTGATACCGATCGTCGCGATGAAACCGGCGCGCGCGACGGCGATACTTTCGCCCACCGACCGGCGGAATGCGCGGTTGTCTTTGATCACGTGGTCTGCGGCGAAGGAACCGATGATCACCTCGGGTTCGCGAAGCACCAGGATCGCCGCAGCCAGACCGATCGCCGCGGTGGAGTCCTTGGGTTCGCTCTCGAGGACGACGTTGAGGTCAGGGAGCTCGGGAAGTTGCTCTTCGACGGCCGCCCGATGCGCTCGACCGGTGACGACCATGATGCGATCTGCGCCGGAAAGCGGAACCAGACGATCCCAGGTGTCGCGCAGAAGGGTGTGGCCCGAACCGGTGAGGTCATGAAGGAACTTCGGCGCGTCAGCCCTCGACAGTGGCCACAGGCGGGATCCGATACCCCCGGCAGGAATCACGCTGTAGAAGCCCTCGAAAGGCCCCGATTTTTGGATCACCCGACAACCTTAGACTCTGCCGCCGCGAGGGGCGCATGCCGAGGGTTCACACGACATTCACCGCAGGGCCATCTTGATCCTTCCACGCGCCCATGCGCGTTTGGCATTGTTGGAACCATCCAGGCGGACGGAGTTCGACATGCGAATTGTGGTTGTCAGCGAGAGTTTTCTCCCCACCATCAATGGAGTCACCAACAGTGTGATGAAGGTGCTCGACTACCTCCACCTGAACGGCCACGATGCGATCGTCATCGTTCCGGCGGCCGGGGCACCTCGTGAGTACGCGGGTTTTAGGGTTCACGAAGTGCCCGCCTTCGCCTACCGCCAGTTTCCGGTGGGTCTGCCGAGCCCCCTCGTGCAGAAGCTGATCGCTGAGTTCAAGCCCGACGTCATCCACGCGGCATCCGCCTTCCTCCTCGGTGCGCAGGCCATCGCTGCGGGTACGCGGCTTGGGATCCCTTCGGTCGCAATTTTCCAGACGGATGTTGCCGGGTACGCGCGCAGGAACGGCCTGGGGGCAGCGACGCAGTTCGCCTGGCGGATCGTGCGCTGGATCCACTCCGGGGCCGAACTCACCCTCGCGCCGTCAAGCGCGTCGATGGCCGACCTGGAAGCTGCTGGTGTCGATCGGCTCGCGCGATGGGGCCGCGGCGTCGACCTGGTCACCTACCATCCACGGAACCGCGAGAACCGCGCGGCCCTGAAACTCCGGGAGCGTCTCTCGCCCCACGGAGAGGTCGTGATCGGCTACGTCGGCCGAATCGCACCTGAAAAGCAGGTCGAGCGAATGGCGCAACTGCGGCGTATACCGGGTATCAAGCTGGCAATCGTCGGCGACGGCCCGTCACTCCCCTCGGTGAAGCGCTCCCTGAGCGGCATGCCGGTGACGTGGCTCGGCAAGCTCACGGGCGCCGAGCTCGCGGCCGCCTACGCGAGTTTTGACGTTTTCCTGCACACCGGCACAGAGGAAACGTTTGGCCAGACGATCCAGGAGGCTCACGCTTCTGGACTGCCCGTTGTCGCGCCACATGCCGGCGGACCAATCGACTTGGTCGCGCACGGCATAAACGGCTACCTCTTTGACCCGGCCGATGCATCACAACTCGCCTCCTTCGTCGAAGCTCTCGTCATAGATCCCGAACTGCGCGCGCGAATGGGCGAGGCGGGCCGCAGGGCTGTGCTTGATAAGTCCTGGGAGTCGGTCTGCGGCGAACTGGTTCAGTACTACGAGGCCGTGATCGCGAGCAGGAAGGCCATGGCCGTCTAGCGCTGTCTCGCCACTCGTCGAGTTCGTGGTCGGGCAAACTCGACGAGACGAAAGTCGCAGTGGGGCGCACGCTCCGGTGAGACGTCGGACGTGACGAAGCTCGTGGAGCTGGCGGGCACCCCCGGGCTCACCAAACTTCTCCGTGCCATCCGCGTCCCAGCCGTGGCTGCCATCCACGAATCGACCTAGATGATCGCGACCGCTCGCGCATCGGCCAAAGCTGCCCGGGGAATCTGCAGATCGCCTATCGCTGAATGCCTGTCCCTGGCTGTCCCTGGCTGTCCCTGGCTGTAGCCAAACTTACCCGGTCGACACCTTTCGGGCCCGAGCTGATCGCTTCGTGTGCTGACAGTGAGGGACTTCAACCCGGGTTAGCCTGCAACGATTTGTTCAGAGCTATCTTCTAATGTTGTTCTATTGTTTGGCTGTATTTATCGAAACTTTATACGCTTTTGTGATACAATCAATCATGTCCGGCAACCGATACATCTCTTCCCAGCTCCAGGCTGCGGTCGACGCGGTAAGCCGTGAAATTGCGGATCTCGTCGACTTATTGGTATCCGAACCGCCGAGCAACTCGAGCGCTGCTATCGCTGCGATCGAGTCCGTGGGTCGCCGGGTGGATGCTGCACGGGTCCGCGTGCTCGGTCCACTGATCGGTGACCTCGTTTCAGCCGAGCGATTGGGGTACGCATCCGCGATTTCCTCAGTCGCATCAATCGCCCAGATTTCGGAACTATCTGCGCGCCAGCGATTGAAGGTCGCTTCTGCAGTGTGTGAATGCCGCACGCCATCGGGTGCACCGCTTGCGCCAGCGCTCCCGCTCGTACGGGCTGCACTTGATGACGGAGCCCTCGGGCTTGATGCCGCAAACCTTATCGCGACGGAATTGGGTTCGGTCCGCGATCGCGCGAGACGCTTGACTTTGCGGAGTCTCTCATGGTCGGACTCGCAACCGGAGTCGATCCGAGTGGGCAGTTGATGGCGACGACGGTCTCGGTCGACTACCTGGCAAGCGAGATCCGGCAAGTCAGTGCGGCCATCGACCCTGATGGCGCGCGACCACGGGAAGAGCGCGCGAAGCGGCGGCGGCGTTTCCGGCTTGGCACGGCTGATGACGATGGGCTTATCCCGTTGTCGGCACGGCTGACTCCCGAAGTGGGGCTGCGCCTCAAGGGACTCCTTGAAGCGAGCCGACGTTCGCCGCGTTTCGTCGCAGGGGCGGCGAAACTGGCCACAAGCGATCCGATCACAGACGATTTGTCGGCGACCGCCGCAGGCGAAGAGTTCCGCACTCAGGGCCAGCGAGCCCACGACGCCTTCGCTGAATTGCTGATGGCGGTTGCAGCATCCGAGGGCACCCCACAACTCGACGGCCAGGCGGTCTGCGTCATCGTCACGGTCTCAGCGCGCGATCTCGAAGATTCAGATGGGCTCGCTGGCGACCCGATCGGCACCATGGCAGGGTCGGCCTTTCCCGTGTCGCGCAATACCGTCGAACGATTCATCGACGGCGGCGGGTACCGCACGGTCACTCTCGCCAAGAAGGGCAGCGTGACCGGCATCAGCTCACTGCAACGGTGCTTTACCCACACGCAGCGAATGGCAATCGGGGGCCGGGACGGGTTTTGTTGCGGCACCCCCGGATGCGTCAGCCCGCACCACACTTTGCAGGTTCATCACGTAGTCCCTGCTCGCGACGGAGGACCGACTTCGGTCGAAAACGGCATTCTGCTCTGCTACTGGCATCATCAACAGGTCGATGACGGGCCTTGGCGATACCGAATGTTTGCCGGAGTGCCGCACGTGCGTGGACCGGGTGTGTGGGAATGGATGCCGCTGCGAAAGCCTGTCCGCAAAGCCGCCTAGCGGCAGATCGCCCTCGAGCGCAATCGCGATCCTTCAAGAATCCTGCAAAGTGTCTCGAAATCACGAGGGTCAGCCGGGGTCTCTGGCAGATGCACCCTTGCGGCCGGAATACACTGGAAGGGTCGTCAATCTTCACTGTCGTCGGTCGCCGCGGTTCGAGTTCGGGGGGATCCACAATCCGCTAGGAGGGGTCACTCGTGCCAAATAAATCGGCGGGTACCCTGGCGAAAGAGCCCCTAACTCTTCCCAGAATCGCGGTACCCAAGCGGCCAGCTGGAACGCTCTATCGCGGGGATAGCGGAATGTGGTCGTGGGTGCTGCACCGCATCACCGGCATAGCGATCTACTTCTTTCTGCTCGTGCACATACTCGACACGGCGCTGGTGAGAGTGGCTCCCGGCGCTTACAACGCGGTGATCGATTCCTACAAGACGCCGCTCCTCGGCCTCGGCGAGATCGCACTGGTCGCGGCGATCGGCCTTCACGCGCTCAACGGGCTGCGTATCATCCTGATCGACTTCTGGAGCAAGGGCGCGAAATACCAGAGGGTCATGTACTGGATCGTGTTGGCGCTGTGGGTCATTCTTCTTGCTGGCTTCATCCCGCGCCAGCTTATGCATATCTTCGGGGGCGCACAGTGACCACGATTGAGGCTCCGCGCAGCAGCGTGGCACCCGTTCGACGCAAGCGCCGCATCAACTGGGAGAAATGGGGCTGGATCTACATGCGCGCGAGCGGTGTGGTTCTGGTTGTTCTGATCTTTGGCCACCTCTTCGTCAATCTGTTTTCGGGTGCGGGCGTCAAAGCAATCGACTTCGCCTTTGTTGCGGGCAAGCTCGCAGATCCGTTCTGGGTTGTCTGGGACACCCTGCTGCTCTGGCTTGCCCTGATCCACGGTGCGAACGGCATGCGCACCGTCGTCAATGACTATGCAAACAACCGACTCGTGCGATACGTGCTGCTCGGCGGAATCGCCATCTCCACGATCGTGCTCTTAACCCTTGGAACTCTTGTGATCTACACCTTCAACCCCTGCCCGGCAGGCGCCCCGATCGACCTTTTGCCCAGCTTCTGCCCGGTGCCGTAGGTGGCCGACGCAACTTCGACCGTGAAAGACGGCGTTCACTACCACCAGTTCGACATCGTTATTGTCGGCGCGGGCGGTGCCGGGATGCGCGCGGCAATTGAAGCCGGACCGCACGCAAGCACCGCGGTGATCTCCAAGCTGTACCCGACGCGCTCCCACACTGGCGCAGCGCAGGGCGGCATGGCTGCTGCCCTCGCCAACGTTGAGGACGACAACTGGGAATGGCACACCTACGACACTGTCAAGGGCGGCGACTATCTTGTCGACCAGGATGCGGCCGAGATCCTCGCGAAAGAAGCCATCGACGCCGTCATTGACCTCGAAAACATGGGCCTGCCGTTCAACCGCACGCCTGACGGCAAGATTGACCAGCGGCGCTTCGGCGGCCACACCCGTGAGCACGGCAAGGCGCCCGTTCGCCGTGCCTGCTACGCCGCCGACCGCACTGGCCACATGATTCTTCAGACCCTCTATCAGAACTGTGTGCGGCTGGGTATCAACTTCTTCAACGAGTACTACGTACTAGACATGGTCATGAACGAGGTGGATGGCGTGCAGCAGCCGGCTGGGGTCGTCGCGTACGAACTCGCCACCGGCGATCTGCACGTGTTCCAGGGCAAAGCGATCATCTTCGCGACCGGCGGATTCGGCAAGATCTTCAAGACGACATCCAACGCTCACACGCTCACCGGTGATGGCGTTGGAATCATCTGGCGTAAGGGCCTGCCGCTGGAAGACATGGAGTTCTACCAGTTTCACCCCACCGGCCTCGCGGGGTTGGGTATCCTGCTCTCTGAAGCGGCTCGCGGCGAGGGCGCAATCCTGCGCAATGCCAGCGGAGAGCGCTTCATGGAGCGCTACACCCCGACGCTCAAAGACCTTGCACCACGTGACATTGTGTCGCGCTCGATGGCACTCGAGATCCGGGAGGGTCGCGGCGCGGGTCCCAACAAGGACTACCTCTACCTCGACATCACTCACCTCGAGCCCGCGGTTATCGACGAGAAACTGCCCGACATCACCGAGTTCGCACGCACCTACCTTGGCGTCGAGCCCTACACCGAGCCCGTGCCCGTGCTGCCGACCGCGCACTACGCGATGGGCGGTATCCCGACCACCAAAGACGCCGAAGTGCTGCGCAGCAACACGGAGATCGTCCACGGCCTGTTTGCCGCCGGCGAATGCGCTTGCGTGTCGGTGCACGGTTCGAACCGTCTCGGCACGAACTCGCTGCTCGACATCAACGTATTTGGAAAGCGCGCCGGCAAGAACGCGGTCAAGTACGTGCAGACCGCCGAGTTTGTGCCACTGCCGGAGAATCCGGCAGCTGGCGTGCAGGGCATCCTCGACATGGTTCGTGCGGGCGACGGCACCGAGCGAATCGCTTCGATCCGCAAGGAATTGCAGGACTCGATGGATCGCAATGCGCAGATCTTCCGCACGGAGGAGAGCCTCAAAGAGGTCACCGAACTCATTGAGAAACTGCGTGCTCGCTACCACAACGTGCAGGTGCAAGACAAAGGCAAGCGCTTCAACACCGACCTGCTCGAAGCGGTCGAACTCGGCTTCCTGCTCGACCTTGCAGAGGTGCTCGTTTACTCCGCGCGGTCGCGTCATGAGTCCCGCGGCGGGCACATGCGCGAGGACTACCCGGAGCGCGACGACAAGAACTTCCTCGTGCACACGATGGCCTACCTGGTTGGTGATCCGGAATCGAAGGACGCGGGCGATCACATCCGCCTCGACTGGAAACCGGTCGTGATCACGAACTACCCGCCGATGGAAAGAAAGTACTGATTTTGGGGAACAGCAGATGAGCAACGCGGTCATGGAATCCAAGCCATCGGTGCCCGACGAAGTGCCAAGCTTCAACGCCACCCTGATTATTCGGCGCTTCGACCCCGATGTGGATGCCGAGCCACGCTGGCAGGACTTCGACGTCGTCATGCACGGCACCGACCGGGTGCTCGATGCCCTCCACAAGATCAAGTGGGAACAGGATGGCTCGCTCACCTTCCGTCGCTCCTGCGCCCACGGCGTGTGCGGGTCAGACGCGATGCGGATCAACGGTAAGAACCGGCTTGCCTGCAAAACCCTCATCAAAGATCTCGACATTAGCAAGCCGATCTACATCGAGGCGATCAAGGGCCTGCCGCTTGAGAAAGATCTCGTCGTGAATATGGAGCCGTTCTTCGACTCGTTCCGCTCGGTCAACCCCTTCCTCATCGTCGGGGGCGCGCCCAAGGATGGTAAGGAACGCAAGCAGAGCCCCGTCGAACGAGCACGCTTCGATGACACCACCAAGTGCATCCTGTGCGCCGCTTGCACATCAAGCTGCCCGGTCTTCTGGACCGACGGCCAGTACTTCGGGCCCGCCGCGATCGTGAACGCGCACCGCTTCATCTTCGATTCGCGCGACGAAGGTGCGCAGGTGCGCCTGGACATCCTCAACGACAAGGAAGGCGTGTGGCGTTGCCGTACTACCTTCAACTGCACGGATGCCTGCCCGCGCGGCATCCAAGTGACCCAGGCGATCGCAGAGGTCAAGCAGGCCATCCTGCGCGGCAAGGCGTAGAAGTGCATCGGCCGTGAAGGCCCTCATTAAACGAATCGTCACGTGGGTCGAGCGTGTCGTCGACCGGGTGATGAAGCTCAAGCCCGTGCGGGTGTGGTTCCATTACCTCGAACGACGCGGTCCGCTGCTCTCGTCGGGCCTGTCCTACCAAGCGCTTTTCGCAGTTTTTGCGGCTATCTGGGTGGCATTTGCTGCGGCCGGGGTTTTCATCACCGGGAATCCGACCGTCCATCAGGCGGTTCTGGACCTACTTGCCCGGAGCATCCCGGGCTTGTTCTCCACCGACTCGACTGCAGGGGCAATCGATCCCACCACGCTGACAAGCGTCAGCATCCTCGGCTGGACCGGAGCCATCGCTGCGGTCGGCCTCTTCTTCACGGCCCTTGGGTGGCTCGGGTCCGCCCGCACCGCGGTGCGAAGCATGTTCAAGCTGCCCGACGCGTCAACGAACTTCATCCTGCTGATCCTCAAAGATCTGGGGCTGGCAGTGGCGTTTGGCGCAGCACTGCTACTTTCCGCCGTGCTCTCGGTGCTGTCCACCCTCCTCATCGGCTCGGTGCTGGACTGGCTCGGGATTAACGAGCGCAAGACCGTGGCAGAGGTTCTCATCAGGGTGGTCGGCTTCCTCATCGTGCTCGGGTTGGACACGGTTGTGCTCGGCACCCTTTACCGCGTGCTGTCCGGAATCAAGATTCCGCTGCGGATGCTGGCACCCGGCACGATCATCGGCGCCCTGGCGCTGGGCGTTCTCAAGGTGCTCGGAACGCTGCTTCTCGGGGGTGCGGCCCACAACCCGCTTCTCGTCACCTTCGCGGTGTTCGTCGGTTTGCTCATCTGGTTCAACCTAATTTGCCAGATCATCCTTCTCGGGGCGGCCTGGATCTCGGTCAGCGCGACCGACGCCAACCTCGACCTGCGCGGAGGCACGAAGGTGGGGAAGGCGGGGAAGTCCGCTGGTAAAACAGGTGAGCCACCCTCGGGGGTCACTGGTGCGCTGTAACCGGCGCCAATTTGTAGGCTAGGGGCATGGTCAAACCCCTGCGAATCGCGTCTGTCAACACGAACGGTGTGCGGGCTTCGTTCCGCAAGGGGATGGGTGAGTGGCTCGCCCATCGCGATGTTGACATCGTCACAATGCAGGAGGTTCGAGCATCTACGGAAGATCTCGAGGCACTCTTCGGAGCCGACTGGAACATCCTGCATGACGCCGCCACCGCTAAGGGACGAGCCGGGGTCGCGATCGCGTCGCGTTGCGTCGCTGGTAGCCATCGCGTCGCTCTCGGTGCAGACGACTTCGACAGTGCCGGCCGATGGCTCGAGGCCGACTACGAGGTGCGCGGTCGCATGATTACCGTCGTGAGCACCTATGTGCACTCGGGCGAAGTCGATACGCCCAAACAGGTCGAGAAGTACATCTTCCTCGACGCGATGACCGAGCGGATGCCGCAACTCGCGGCTCACAGCGAACTCGCCGTCATCACGGGCGACCTCAATGTCGGTCACCGCGAGCGGGACATCCGCAACTGGCGCGGCAACCGCAAAAACGCCGGGTTTTTACCGCGTGAGCGCGCATACTTCGACCGTTTTGTCGGCCCCCTCGGCGAGCCCGTGACAGGTGCCGACGAGTCTGTGGCGCCGGGGCTGGGCTGGGTGGATGTGGGCCGCCGCTGGGCGGGCGACGTAGACGGCCCATACACCTGGTGGTCACAGCGCGGCCAGGCCTTCGACACCGACACCGGATGGCGCATCGATTATCACCTAGCGACCCCGGCGCTCGCAGAAACGGTCACCCACTATGCGGTTGACCGCGCCGCGGCATGGGACCAACGCTGGTCTGATCACTCACCGGTTGTGGTCGACTATGCCCTTTAGGGTTGAGGAGTGATCAAACCCCGCCTTTTCTCCGGCATGCAACCGTCGGCCGATTCGCTTCAGATCGGTAATTACATCGGCGCACTGCTGCAGTGGAAGGAGCTTCAGGAGACACACGATGCGATCTTCTGCGTCGTCGACCTGCACGCGATCACCGCGCCGCAAGACCCTTCGCGGTTGCGCGAAGCGACGCGGCGCACCGCCGCCCAATACATTGCCGCGGGGATCAACCCGACACAATCGATCCTGTTTGTCCAGTCGCAGGTGCCGGCGCATGCGCAGCTCGCCTGGGTGCTCGATAGCATCACCGGGTTCGGCGAGGCGAGCCGCATGATCCAGTTCAAGGAGAAGTCGGCGAAGCAGGCTGATGGCACCAACGTGGCCCTGTTCGCCTACCCGATTCTGCAGGCCGCCGACATCCTGCTCTATGACGCCGAGATCGTGCCGGTGGGTGAAGACCAGCGACAGCACGTCGAACTCACCCGCGACCTCGCGATCCGTTTCAACGCGCGCTTCGGCACCACGTTCGTGCTCCCCGAGGCGCAGACCCAGAAGGCTACCGCGAAGGTCTACGACCTCCAGGAACCGACGAACAAGATGAGCAAGTCGGCATCCAGCGAGAAGGGCGTCGTGTGGCTGTTGGACGATCCAGCGGCGAGCGCGAAGAAGATCAAGTCGGCAACGACCGACAGTGAAGGCAGCGTGCACTTCGACCGGGCTGCTAAGCCGGGTATTTCGAACCTGCTGACCATCTATTCCGTGCTGACCGGCCGGCCCATTTCCGATATCGAGAAGGAATACGCTGCCCACGGCTACGGCGACTTCAAGTCCGGGCTCGCGGAGATCGTGGTCGAGACGTTCACACCGATCCGGGCGCGCTCGCTCGAACTGCTCGCTGACCCCGCCGAACTCGACCGGATCCTCACCCGCAACTCCGACCGGGCAACCGAGATCGCCGAGGCGACCCTCGCCAAGGCGTACGACCGCGTCGGCTTCCTGCCGAGGGCGTGATGGCTGAGCCACAAGTAGGGCGCATCCGCGTCGCAATCTTCGACCTCGACGACACGTTGTTCGAGCACCGCGGTGCCGTGCGGGATGGCATCGCCGCGCACCTGCACGCGACTCTGCCGCACGTGGATGCCGCGGCGCACCAAGATCGCTGGGACGAGCTCGAGGAGCACCACTACCACCGCTATCTCACCGGCGAGCTCGACTATCTGGGCCAGCGGCGAGCTCGCGCGCGCGACTTCATGCAGCCGTTCGGTATCGATTTTCCTGAGGATCGCGGCGCGGAACGCTGGTTCGATATCTACCTTCAGGAGTACCGCAACGCGTGGCGACTGTTCCCCGATACCCTCCCGTGCTTCGACGAACTGGATGCTGCGGGTATTCGAATTGGGCTGATCACGAACGGCGACCGCGACTTCCAGCTCGCGAAGCTTGAAGCGATGGACCTGAAGCCCCGCATCGAGCAAGTGATCACCAGCGGCGAGTTGGGCTTCGCTAAACCCGATCCGCGTATTTTCACCCTTGCGTGCGAGAGGTTCGGCGTGGCGCCGAATGATGCTCTCTACGTGGGCGACCGACTACACACAGACGCGATCGGTGCAGCGAGGGCAGGATTAGCCGGTGTGTGGCTCGACCGAGCAAGCATGGCATCCGTGTCACAACTAGCGGAAGCACGGGGAAACAAGGTCGATGTCATTGCAACCCTTACCGAACTGCAACTTTACTTTCAGCTTTCACGCAGTTAGTGAGCAGGGTTACTCCGGTAGTTTGGTTAGGTCGGGCACTGCCCGAACTAGCGAGTAGGACAATGTCGCCCTGATGCCAGCCGCAAGCAATAAGCGACGAGGACGAACCGTGCCCAACACCATCGTGGTGATTCCCACCTACTGCGAACTGAAGAACCTGCGACCGATTGTGGATCGCATTCTTGCGGCCGTGCCAGACGTATCAATTCTGGTCGTGGACGACAACAGTCCGGACGGCACCGGCGCACTTGCGGACCAACTCGCGCTGGAGCACAACGGCGTTCATGTGCTGCACCGCCTCGGCAAAGAGGGTCTCGGTGCTGCGTACAGGGCCGGGTTCGACTGGGCTCTTGAGCGCGAATACAGCTACATCATGGAGATGGATGCCGACGGCTCGCACCAGCCTGAGCAGCTTCCTTCCCTCGTCGCAGCTCTGGAGAATGGCGCGGACCTCGTGATTGGAACCCGGTGGATGCCGGGCGGCGAGGTCGTGAACTGGCCGCTTCGACGCCAAGCGCTCTCACAGGGGGGAACGGCGTTCGCGCGGCTCATGCTGAACTCGAAGCTGCGTGACATCACCTCCGGTTATCGCGGATTCCGAGCGCGCGAACTGGCGCAGATCGATGCCGACTCCTCGATGTCACAGGGCTACTGCTTCCAGATCGAACTCGCCTGGCAGGTGGAGCGTTCCGGGGCGCGCATAGCGGAGGTTCCGATCACCTTCGTCGAGCGCATTGAAGGCACATCCAAGATGAGTGTCTGGATCATCGCCGAAGCTATGTGGAGCGTCTTCGTGTGGGGCGTTCAGTCCCGACTCGTCCGCACACAATTCCAGCGCGCTCGGGTCTAGCGCGTCAGGAATATTTCGGTCGGTCGCGCGTTGGTACACTCGTGAATAAGTAGTACGTGCTCCGGGGTCGGTGGAATTCCGAACCGGCGGTTACAGTCCGCGAGCCTCTCACGAGGTTGACTCGGTGGAATTCCGGGACCGACGGTTACGATGGCGCGCGGTTTCGACCGCGCGGTGTCTAAAGTCCGGATGAGAGGAAGCACGAGTGTTCGGCGTTGCGCCGACACCGGTCGATGTGGCCACCCCGGAACCGTCAGGCATGAGTGACGAGGACCGGATGAGCGGTGAGTTGGCGAAAGCCGCCGAAGTGTACGAGGCGCCGATGCGCCGTGCGCTGGAACTCGCGTCAAACGGGCCGACCGGCGTGAACCCCCGAGTCGGCTGTGTGCTCCTCTCCCCCGGCGGCACAATCGTCGCCGAAGGCTGGCATCGTGGAGTTGCCACGCCCCATGCCGAAGTGGATGCCCTCTCCCACCTTCCCGCGATTGGCGGGGTGCCCCAGGCGCGCGGTCTCACCGCCGTCGTGACCCTTGAGCCCTGCAACCACACCGGCCACACGGGCCCGTGCAGCATCGCGCTTGCCAATGCCGGTGTTGCTCGTGTGGTCTACGCGGTCTCCGACCCGGGCACGGATTCATCCGGCGGTGCACAGCGCCTGCGCGAGGAGGGCGTCGAGGTCATCTCGAGCGTGCTTGCGCACGAAGCGACCGAGTTTTTGCGTCCGTGGCTGATCGCGACGACGCAGCAGCGACCGTTCGTGACGCTCAAGTGGGCATCCAGCCTCGACGGTCGCGCCGCGGCATCCGACGGGTCAAGCCAATGGATCACAGGCACCGCCTCGCGCCAGCGCGTCCACGAGGAGCGCGCGTCACACGACGCCATCGCGGTCGGTACCGGCACGGTCTTCGCCGACGATCCGACGCTGACGGCCCGCGGCGACGGAGGGGAACTCCTGGAGCATCAACCGCTTCCGATCGTGATCGGGCAGCGCCAGATTCCCGGCACCGCGAAGCTTTGGGAGCACCCGCGAGGAGTGCTCGAAACGGGTAGTCGCAACATCATCGAGATCCTGACGTGGTTGTTTGAGCAGAAAATCCGCAGCCTGTACGTCGAGGGCGGACCAACTCTCGCAAGTGCGTTCGTGTCGGCCGGAGTCGTCGACGACTACTCGATTTACCTCGCACCGAAGCTGCTCGGCGGCGAAAAACTCGCCCTGGCTGACATCGGCGTCTCCTCGATCGGGGGGGCTTTCGAACTCACAATCACCGGGGTGGAATCGCTCGGTGCAGACATTCTCGTTCGTGCCAGGCCCGCAGCCGGCGCAGCATCCGCAAGAAATGGAGCCTAAAAGATGTTCACTGGAATCATCGAAGAACTGGGTGAGGTGATCACCTGGCAGCAGGGCGCGGATGCCGCACGCATCACCGTGCGCGCCCCCCTCGCCGTATCGGATGCCCAGCACGGCGACTCGATTTCAGTCAACGGCGTCTGCCTCACCGTGGTCGAGAAAGGTGCTGACTGGTTTGCCGCAGACGTGATGGCGGAGTCGATTGCCATGTCGAACCTCAGTGAGATCCGCGCGGGCGTTCGCGTGAACATCGAACGCGCCGCCCGGGTCGGTGACCGCCTCGGTGGTCACATCGTGCAAGGTCACATCGACGGAACGAGCGAACTACTCGATCTCATGCCGGGCAGTGCATGGCGCGTATTGCGCTTCAGCCTTGCCGCGGATGTTGCGTCTCTCGTTGCCCGCAAAGGCTCGATCGCCGTCAACGGTGTCTCGCTGACCGTGAGTGCTATCGGAAGGAACTGGTTCGAGGTCTCTCTGATTCCCGAAACACTTACCGCCACCACCCTGGGTGCGCTCACTCCCGGCGACCTGGTGAACATCGAGACGGACATGCTGGCCCGGCATGTTGCCCGTCTGCGTGAGTTTGAACACCCGAATGAGTTTGAAATACCGGCTGAATTCGAAGAAATCAGCGCCAACGAAAGGACCAGCTCATGAGCCTGGCCAGTGTTCCGGAAGCGATCCAAGCCCTGCGCGAGGGGCGCCCCATTATTGTCGCCGACGACGAGGGGCGCGAAAACGAGGGCGACGTTATCATCTCCGCCGAGCTGGCCAGTCAGGAATGGCTCGCGTGGATGGTGCGGGTCTCCTCGGGTTTCATCTGTGCCCCAATGACCAACGAGATCGCCGACCGGCTGGGCCTGCCGCTCATGGTGGAGAACAACGAAGATCCGCGGGGCACCGCGTACACGCTGTCAGTTGACGCGGCAGACCGCCTCAGCACAGGCATCAGCGCGTCGGACCGTGCGCACACCCTGCGCGTGCTCGCCGCCCCGACATCCACGCCCGCAAGCCTTCATCGACCCGGGCACATTCTGCCGCTGCGCGCGAAGGATGGAGGACTCGCAGATCGCGACGGTCACACCGAAGCCGCTGTTGATCTCATGAAACTCGCCGGTCTCCAGCCCGTTGCCGCGATCTCCGAAATCGTGGACGAGGACGGCGAGATGATGCGGCTGCCGAACCTCATCAAACTAGGCGAACGCGACAACGTGCCGGTGATCACAATCGAATCGATTCTCGAGTACCTGGTCGCGAACAAGTGCAAGGGTCTGCCGAGGGTCATCGACGAGGTACCCGAGAACTCACGGGTCTCATTCGAGGTCGAGACCAACGTGCCCACGGAGTACGGGCAATTCATCGTGCGGGCCTATCGTGACCGCTCTACCGGAGCTGACCATGTCGCCTTCATCAAAGGTCCACTGCGGGACGGAGCACTCGTGAGAGTACATTCCGAGTGCCTCACGGGCGAAGCGTTTGGCTCGCTCAAGTGCGAGTGCGGACCGCAGTTGCACGCGGCGCTGGACGCCGTGCAGAAGGAGGGCGGCATGGTCATCTACCTGCGCGGCCACGAGGGCCGCGGCATCGGTCTCATCAACAAACTGAAGGCATACCGTCTCCAGGAGGATGGCCTCGACACTATCGATGCGAATCTTGCGCTCGGGCTGCCTGCTGACGCACGCGACTACGGGGCGGCCTCGGGCATCCTGAAAGATGTCGGGCTCAGGTCGATAAGGCTGCTCAGCAACAACCCGGAGAAGCGGCGCCAGCTCGAAGCGCGCGGTGTCGCGGTGAGCGAGCTCGTTGCTCTCGTCGTCGGGGTCGGCAGCGACAACGTGGGGTACCTCGAAACCAAGCGGGACAGGATGGGTCACGCGCTGCCCGCCGCCGCTTTAATGGACGAGGCGCTCGCCACCTCACGACGAGGCAGCGACTCACTGACGGAAGAGAGAGCATGAGCGGCGAAGGACATCCCGTACTCGACACGAACGGAATCGGCCTCAAGGTCACGATCGTATCGGGACTGTGGCACCATGCGATCGCCGACGGGCTGCTGGCCGGGGCACGTCGGGTGCTTGACGCATCAGGCGCCGAGGTCACCGAAGTGCAGGTGCCCGGCAGCTTCGAGTTGCCGGTGGCGAGCAAGGCAGCGCTCGAGTCGGGGGCGGATGCTGTGGTCGCGCTCGGGGTGATCTTGCGAGGGGGCACCCCCCATTTCGAGTACGTGAGCTCGGCCACCACAGACGGGCTGGCCCGCGTCGCGTTGGACACCGGCAAAGCCGTCGGGTTCGGCGTGCTCACCCTCGAAAATGAGCAGCAGGGGCTCGATCGGGCCGGCTTGCCGGGCTCCACGGAGGACAAGGGCGCCGAGGCGGCCGAGGCTGCGCTGGCGACCGCGATCGTGCTGCGAAAGCTGCGCGCAACCTGAGCCATGTTCACAGTTAAAAGGTCATTTGCGGCGTAACCACGCCGAACCCGAGCCACGCTGTACTCTGGCACGCGTGAGCCATTTCTCGTCTGCACCGGCCAATGCGCCTGCCAACTTCAACCTGTTCGCCGAGCCCGTCAAAAAGGTGCGTGCCGGCTGGATTTCACTGTTCGCCGTTGCGTGGCTCGGTATCTGGATGGCGCAGCTCACCCCGGTGCAGTTGCTGCTTCCGCTGCAGATCGATGACCGGCTGAAAGAGATCGCAGCGGCCACCAATGCGCCGATCAAGCCCGAGGACTGGATTAACAGCGTCGTTGCCTTCGGAATCATTTCCGGCATCGCAGGCTTCTGCGCTCTCATCACCTACCCGGTCGTCGGTGCGCTCTCCGACCGCACGGTCTCGCGCCTTGGTCGGCGACGGCCCTGGATTCTTGCAGGCATCATTTTGTTCGCCGTCGCACTCGTGCTGCTCGGACTGCAGAACACGATGGTCGGGATCGGAGTCTTCTGGTCACTGGCGATCGTCGGTTTCTGCATGCTGTCGGCGGCCATCACCGCGACGATCTCCGACCAGGTCGTAGTCAACCAACGGGGCTTTATTTCGGCCTGGATCTCTGCACCTCAGGCAATCGGCATCGTGCTGGGTATCTCCCTCGTGCAGTTCCTTGGCCTCCCGACCCTCGTCGGATATGTGCTGGTCGCTGCGCTCCTCGTTGTCCTCGCGCTTCCCTTCATGCTGTTCGTGCCCGATGAGCGACTGCCGAAGGTACTGCGCCCCCCTTTCAAGTTTTCGTTGATGCTGAAGGGCTTGTGGATCAACCCCATCAAGTACCCGGACTTCGGCTGGACCCTTCTGGGTCGCATCCTCGTCAACCTCGGTAACGCGCTCGGCACCACTCTTTTGCTCTACTTTCTGCTCTACGGGCTCCACCGCGTAGACGCCCCCAACGACTTGCTCCTGCTGACCGTCGTCTACCTGATCTTCTTCGTCCTCGCTGCGCTTCTCTGCGGCCGACTCAGCGACCTAATCGGGCGGCGTAAGCCGTTCGTCTACGCGGCCGCGTACCTACAGGGCATCGCGGCACTGATGCTGGCCTTCATCCCGAACTTTTTCATCGCCGGTGTTGCCGCAGCCCTCCTGGGCTTGGGCTACGGATGCTACATGGCCGTCGACCAGGCGCTCGCGACGCAGGTGCTCCCCAGCTCCCACTCCCGCGGCAAGGACCTCGGCATCATGAACATCGCCACGGCGGTGCCCCAGGCGGTCGCGCCGCTGATCGGAGCGGGAGCGGTCGTGCTGTTCGCCGGCTTCCAGGGTCTCTTCGTCGCCTCGGCGATCGCCGCAGCTCTCGGCGGACTGGCGGTCATCCCGATCAGGAGCGTGAAGTAAGCACGTGACCCGCGCGCAGGCAGCCGTTGCCGCGTTCGGAGCGATTCTCGTCGCCGGACTGGTGCTCTACCTTGTCGTCGGGCGCGAACAGTGGTTCTTCGCCGACGACTGGGATTTCATCGTTGGGCGTTCACTCGCGAATCCTCTCGACCTCTTCCGGCCGCACAACGGCCACTGGATGCTGCTGCCGATCATTGTCTACCGTGGGCTGTTCTCGGTATTCCATCTCTCGACCTACCTGCCCTACCAACTTCCGGTGATCCTGCTCCAGCTGGCCTCGGCGTGGCTGTTGCGGGTGATCATGAGGCGAGCGGGTGTGGGGCCATGGACGGCGACAGCCGGGGCGGCAGCGATCGTGCTGCTCGGCTCAACCTACGAGAACATCATCTTTGCGGTTCAGATCTCCTATCTCGGCGCCCTGGTGCTCGGGCTGGGACAGCTTGTACTCGCGGATCATGACGGTCCGATCGGCCGGCGCGACTGGCTCGCCCTCGGTCTCGGGCTGTGCTCTCTGATGTGCTGCAATGTGAGCCTGATACCCATCGGGGCGACTGCTCTCGCAGTGCTGCTGCGCCGCGGGTGGCGTCCTGCCGTGCTGCAGGCCGCACCCCTGGCCGCGATCTACTTGACCTGGTGGCTGCTGTTCAGTGATTCGAGGATCCGCAGTGGTGGATTCGTGGAGGCAACGCGCTTCGTTATAATCGGGCTCGACGCGGGGCTGCGTACTCTCGGGCAGGTTCCCGGTGCTGCGGTCATCATCATCGCCACACTTCTCGCGGGGCTGGTCATCGCAGCTCGGGGCGTCGGGCTACGCGCGCTGGTTTCCCGGCAGTCGATGCGCTCTAACGCCGTGACCCTCGCCCTGCTCGTTGGAGCTGTCGCATTCATGGTGATCACTGCCCTCGGCCGAGCTGGCGCGTTCGGGGCCGAAAGCGCTGCGTCTCCCCGGTACGCGGGCGTCGTGGCATTCTTCGTGATACCCGCGCTCGCCCTCGCAGTGACGACGATCCGGCGGCGATACCCGAGAATCGGCACCGTCGCGCTCGCCGTGCTCGTGATGGGCATCCCGGGTAACCTGCTGGCCCTCCGCGAACTCGATGCCCGAGCGATGGTCGTCGCACGGGCACGGGCCATCATTGTGGCCCTCCCGGAATTGCCGGGTGCGGAGTTGGCTCCCGACGATATGAGGCCCCTGCCCGAATCCGGCTACGCGCCCGCAATCACGATGGGATTCCTGCGTACCGCGACAGCTGAGGGGTGGCTGCCGCGGCCCGAGACCGTGGATTCTGAGACCGCAGCCATCGGAACTTTCCACCTGGCCCTGCGGCAGCACTTCGCTGGTACCACCACCTCGGGCTGCACGCCGCTCACCGAGGCACTCACGATAAGGGTCGCTACCGGTGATTTGCTTCTTCTCGCGGGCGGCTTCGTGACTATCACTGACCTTTCGCCAGGGGCCTCACCGCTCGCTCTTGCCTATTACAACCCGAACCGTGGCAACGCGATCGAAGTTCTCGGGGGTGACATGACCCTGCAACTCAGTTCACAGGGCACCAACGGGGCGGGCGAGGTCTGCAAATAACCGAGACTCTGCGACCCGCGCTAGTCCAAAAACAGCGAACGCAACCGCCGCGTCGTGAAGACCAGCCCGATCGCGATCATGATCAGGAAGTACAGCACGTGTCCGAGCATCGCCGGGCTCAGTGCGCCGGTCGTGAGGCCGCGCACCAGTTCGACGCCGTGCCAGAGCGGGAACAGCTGGATCACCCACTGGATCGGGACCGGATACACGCTCAGCGGGTAGAACGTCGCGGAGAACAGGAACATCGGTAGCAGAAAGAACTGCACCCAGTCCATCTGCTGGAAGGTCTTCAGATAGCTCGTGATGCCCATGCCGAGGCTAGCGAAACCGAAGGCGATGAGCAGTACCGCCGGCAGGGCAAAGAGTGCCGTCCAGGACAGGTTGAAGCCAAGCACCTGCATGACGAGCAGGAAGGTTGTGCCGTACGCTGCGCCGCGCAACAGCGCCAGCGAGATCTCGCCGAGGGCAACATCCAATGGTCCGAGGCGCGTGGCGAGCATGCCCTGGTAAAGCTTGCCGAAGTGCATCTTGAAGAACACGTTCCAGGTTGAGTCGTAGATCGCACCGTTCATGGCAGAGACCGCCAGAAGCCCAGGCGCGATGAACGCGGCATAGGGGATGACGTGACCCTGCGAGTCGGTCACGCCACCGATATAGCTGCCGAGCCCGAGGCCCAGAGCGAGCAGGTAGAACACCGGCTCGAATACCCCGGTGAGCACGATAATCCAGTTGGTGCTGCGGGTGGCCAGAAGTCCGCGGCCGACGACCGCTCTCGCGTTGCCTGAGTACAGCGCGCGCACCCCGCTGCCGCGGACGGGTCGAACTTCCGTAGAAGCGGTCATTTGTTCAACCGCTTTGATATTTTTGCAACACAGAGCTGCCAGCCGAGCACGCCCAGCCCGACCAGATAAAGCACGTGGATCACCGTCAACCAGATCGGCTCGGTCGGCCCGTACGAAAACTGCCGTCCCAACTCGCTCGCGTGCCACAGCGGCGACAACCAGCCGATCCACTGCAGGGAGATCGGTAACTGCGTGAGTGGGAACACCGTGCCGCTGAATAGCGTGAGCGGCAGGATCACGGTGCGCTGGAGGATCGCGAACTGGCCGCGATCCTCCTGGATCGTGGCTGCGTACGCCGACACGGGAGAGAAGGCGAAACCACCGAGCAGCCCCGCCCCGATGATGAAGATGCCCGAGGCGCTCGAAACTGCACCAAAGATCACCATGACCACGAAGTAGATGCTGGTGGTGATGAGCATCCGCAGCAGCACGAACATCATGATGCCGTTTACGATCTGTCGTGGCGTGATCGGCGATGCATTCATGGCCACATAGGTCGGGTTCCACTTCAACCCGAGCAGGATGCCGAAGGTGTACTCCTCCATCGCGACGAGCACGGCGGCCGACGCGAGCAGTGCCGGCGCGACGAACTGGATGTAGGTGACGTTCGGATTGGGGCCCACATTGTGGGTGATGAGGGTTGCGAGCCCCACGCCAAACGCGAAGAGATACAGGATCGGCGTGCCGAGCGCGGTGGCGATGACGGTACCGAGATAGCCACGCATCCCACGGATCTTGTGCTCCGTGACGTACCAGGCGCCGAAACGTGCGGTCTTGGATCCGGGTTTCTTCGTCTCGGTGTTCTCGGGCGCGAGCGCGGTCATTCGACCAGGCTCCGCCCGGTGAGCCGCAGGAATACGTCTTCCAGGCTGGACCGTCGCACGAGGCTCGTGATCGGCTCAAGCCCTCGTCTCAGCACTTCCGCCAGAACGGCCTCGCCGTCGTCCGAGTAGATGAGGATACGGTCCGGCAGCACTTCGAGCCGGCCGAGGCCTTTGAGACTTCCGGCCGCGTCCGCGTTGCGGTCGGAGCCGAAGCGCACCTCGAGCACTTCTTTGCTTGAGTGCTCACGGATCAGCGCGGCGGGAGCACCCTCCGCCATGATGGTCCCCTTATCGACCACGACGAGCCGGTCACAGAGTTGCTCGGCTTCATCCATGTAATGGGTGGTGAGCACGAGAGTCGTGCCCTGTTCCTTGAGCCGAAACAGGCGGTCCCAGAGAATGTGGCGGGCCTGCGGGTCAAGGCCCGTGGTCGGTTCATCCAGAAGCAGGATGCGCGGCTCGTTGATGAGCGCGCGTGCGATCGTCAGGCGCCGCTTCATACCGCCACTGAGATCATCGATCTTGGCTCTGGCGCGGTCGGAGAGTTGGGCGAACTCGAGCAGTTCATCCGCCCGCTTGGAGACGACAGCGCGTGAGAGGCCAAAGTAGCGTCCGTAGACGATGAGGTTGTCGCGCACGCGCAGCTCGGTATCAAGGTTGTCTGCCTGCGGCACTACACCGAGTTGGGACCGGATCTCCGGGCCGTGTTCGTTGGGATCAAGTCCGAGGATTGAGAGGTCTCCACTGGTGCGCGTCGAGACTGCGCCCACCATGCGCATGGTCGTCGACTTGCCGGCACCGTTCGGGCCGAGCAGGCCGAAGGATTCACCGGGCGCAACTTCAAATGAAATACCGTCGACGGCGGCAAAATCCTTGTACTTCTTCGTCAGGGCGGCGGCTGACACGACGGAGGTTGGCACTTGAGAAAGCCTAGGCCAGTCCACTGTCAGCCCCAAGTTACCCCTCGTGGAGTACGAATCATCCGCCAGAGCAGGCGAGGATTGAATCATGAGTACCACGCGAACCGCTGACCGCCGCCGATCCGGCTTTGGGGTGAAGGACGACGGGCCGCGCGCAAGTTTCCGACAGCTCCTCCCGTACCTCCTCGAGCACAGGAAGATACTCGCCGTAGTCATCGGTTTGAGCATCCTGGTCGCAGGTGCGTCGCTCGCTCAACCGCTGCTCGTCAGCCAGGTCATCACGCTGGTGGGCAAGGGCGAACCCCTGAGCATGCTCGTCTGGGCGCTCGTCGGCCTCGTCGCGATCTCGGCTGTCCTCAACGGCTTCCAGCACTATCTGCTGCAGCGCACCGGAACGAGTGTTGTGCTATCGGCGAGGCGTCAGCTGGTGCAACGGATGCTGCGGCTTCCCATCAGCGAGTTCGACACCCGCCGCACGGGAGACCTGGTCTCGCGTGTCGGTTCCGACACGACCCTGCTCTACGCCGTGATCACCCAAGGCCTCGTGGACGCGGTCGGCGGATCCCTTGTCTTCGTCGGTGCCCTCATCGCGATGCTCATCATCGACCCGCTGCTGCTGGGGCTCACCGTTCTGGTGATCGCGGTATCGGTCGTCACGGTCGTGCTGCTTTCCAGCAGGGTGCGCGTCGCCAGCCGTAAGCAGCAGGAGAAGGTGGGGGACCTGGCGTCAGCCGTCGAGCGGAGCCTGAGCGCGATCCGCACCGTGCGTGCATCCAACGCCACTGATCGCGAGATCGCTGCTGTCGAGAAGGATGCCGAAGGCGCCTGGCGCATGGGAATCCAGGTCGCGAAGATCTCTGCACTGGTCGTCCCGATCGCCGGCATCGCGCTGCAGGTTTCATTCCTGGTGGTACTGGGTGTGGGCGGATTCCGGGTGGCCAGCGGTGCGATCACGATCGCGAACCTGGTGTCGTTCATCCTGTTCCTGTTCCTGATGATCATGCCGCTCGGCCAGGCTTTCGGCGCCATCAACTCGGTTAACCAGGCGCTCGGTGCGCTCGGGCGGATCCAGGAGATCATCTCGCTGCCCAGCGAAACGGATGGCGATTCAGACATCGTGCCGTCACCCGCGATCGCGACTGATTCCGCGATCATGTTCGAGAACGTGGAGTTCACGTATCCCGACAATTCCGTCATCACCGCACTCAAAGGCGATATCGCTGGCATCGAAGACAAGGAGCTTCCGAGCGATCTCACCGTGCTCCGGGGTGTCTCTTTCAGCGCCGAACGCGGCAAGCGAACCGCGCTCGTGGGACCATCGGGGGCCGGCAAGAGCACGATCCTCGCGCTGATCGAGCGCTTCTACGATCCGACCGCGGGCGTCGTGCGACTCGGCGGAATCGACATCCGCGGGCTGGACCGCGCCGACCTGCGTTCCCAGATCGGCTATGTGGAGCAGGATGCCCCGGTGCTCGCCGGTTCGATCCGCCAGAACCTGCTGCTGGGCTCGCCCGATGCCACCGATGAGCAGTGCATCGAGGTGCTGCGATCCGTGAACCTGATGGAGGTGCTCGACCGTAATCCCCAGGGGCTGGCTGCCGCAGTCGGCGAAGATGGCGTCATGCTCTCCGGCGGCGAACGTCAACGTCTCGCGATCGCACGCACGCTGCTCGCGGCCCCGCCGATCCTGCTGCTTGATGAGTCGACGTCCTCCCTTGACGGACTCAACGAACAAATGCTCCGCGAAGCGATCGACGCCGTCGCGGAGAACCGCACGCTCATCGTGATCGCACACCGGCTCTCCACAGTCGTGGACTCAGACCAGATCGTCGTGCTCGACCACGGCCTCGTCGTCGGGGTCGGAACGCACTCCGAACTGGTGAAGTCGACCCCCCTGTACAAGCAGCTCGCGAAGCATCAGTTGCTGGTCTAGCCCGCTCGTGCGGCTTCACCGCTCAGCGCGAACATCGCCACGGCGGCAGTCGCGGCGACGTTGAGCGAGTCGATTCCATGCGCCATCGGAATCGTGATGACCGTGTCAGCGGCCTCGATCGCCTCGCGCGTAAGGCCCTCGCCCTCAGCGCCAAGCACGAGGGCAACCCTGTCGGGCGCAGTCGCGGCGAACTCGCGTAGTGACACAGCACCGGGCTCAAGCGCGAGCGCAGCGAGGTGGAAGCCGGATGCTTTCAGCAGGTTCCGGGTCGAGGTCCAGTCCCCCACGCGCGTCCACGGTACCTGCAGCACGGTGCCCATGCTCACCCTGATTGCGCGGCGGTAGAACGGGTCTGAACAGCGCGGTGTCACGAGCACCGCGTCGGCGCCGATGGCGGCGACGGATCGGAAGATCGCACCCACATTCGTCGGGTCAGCGACATTCTCAAGCACGACGACACGGCTCGCGTGCGCGATGAGAGCAACCGGATCGGGCAGCGTCGGCCGTTCCATCGCGGCGATCAGTCCGCGATGGAGCAGGTACCCGGTCAACTCCTCAAGGAGGGACTCCGGTCCAGAGAAAACCGGAACGTCAGCGCCCACCAGGGCAACAGCGTCGTTCACCGACGAACCGAGCGAGAGCACAGAACGCGGCCGGTGACCCGCCCGCAGCGCCCGTTCGAGCACGAGAGCGGACTCGGCGATGTAGAGCCCGTGCACCGAGCCGGTGGCCTTCTTGAGGGCGACATCCGTCTGGTGGGAGTAGTCGGCGAGTCGGCGATCATCGAGCGACTCGATCGGAATGACCGGCATGAGCTCGCGCCTATCCTCGCGAAGTCTCGACGAGTGTCGCGCCTGCGTTCTGCAGTTCCGCCAGCGCCTGGGCACTCGAGTGCGGTGCGACGCCCGCGACGAGATCGGTGAGCACACGGACGCGGCGCCCCGACTCGATACTGTCGAGCGCCGATGCCAGCACGCAGTAGTCGGTCGCGATGCCCACCACATCAATATCGGTGACTTCCAACCGGTCGAGCGCGAGCTCGACGGTCTCGCCTTCGCCTGTGACCCCCTCGAAGATCGAGTAGGCCGGCTTGCCCTGTCCCTTGCGCACGGCGATGTCGATGAGGCTCGTGTCGAGGGCCGGGTTGTACTCGGCGCCGTAGGTACCGGCGACGCAGTGAACTGGCCAGGTAGTCACGAAATCCGGGGCGGCATCCGTTGCGAAATGTCCGCCGTTGTCGTTGTCGCCGTCATGCCAATCGCGCGAGGCGAATACGACCTCGTATCGCGTCGGATGTTCGGCCAGCAGTTTGGTCACACCGTCGGCAACCGCGTTGCCCCCGGCGACGCCGAGCGCACCACCCTCGGTGAAGTCGTTCTGCACGTCGATGATGAAGAGCGCCCTGACCATGCACACAATCCTAGGTCGGGGCTAGTTGTTGGAGAGGTTGTCACCACACGAGAAGATCGCGGTGGCGAGGGTGTCCTGGGCTTCCTTCGCATCGGCACTGATGCCGTCACGGATCGAGTAGAACGTGAAGACGAGGGGCGTGCCATCAGCAGCGTGAATTATGCCGCCGAGGGCATATGCGGCATCCAGCCAGCCCGTCTTTGCCACTACCTGTCCTGCCGCGATCGCATTAGCTCCAGTGAAACGGCCAGCCAGCGTGCCGGATTGCCCCGATACCGGAAGGCTGTCGTAAATGATGCCGAGGTTCTGCTCGCGCGCCAGCACCTTCATCATGAGTTGCGATACGAACTGCGGTGAGACCGCATTGAGGTCGCTCAGACCCGAACCGTCGCGAATGGTGAGCGTTGTCGTGGGCAATCCGGAGTACTGCCCAAGCGCACCGGGGATCGCCCGGCCAAGGGATGCCGACGAGCCGTCTAAGCCCAGGGTCTTCGAGACGACGCGCGCGAGCACTTCGGCGAGGATATTATCGCTCGACTGCAACATCTGGTGGATGAGCGTGCTGAGCGGCTGGGACTTCACCTCGGCAAGAGCAGTGGTGCCAATCGCAGCCCCCGCGGAGAAGGTCACATTTGTAAGGTGGGCGGCCGAGGCGAACGCATGACCGGCATCCCCAATCGGGTCGCTGGTACGAGTACTCACACTCTGGGTGGGATCTTCACGACCGCCGTTGACCATGAGGGCGGTGACCTCGGCCTGGTAGCCATCGGCCTGTTCTTTGCGAAGCCACGAAGAATCCCAATTGTCGGCCGGATCCCACATGGTGGAATCGAGCACGATACTCGTAACCGGCACGCCGGGGTGCAGCGTGTTGTACTTCGTCATGGCTGCCGACGCGAGGTCGGCGATCTGCGGTGCACCGTCGTAGAACGTTGCCGTGGTCGTCGCCAGGGTCGGATCGCCCCCGCCCTGCAGCACGATTACACCCGGGGAGGATCCGTCGATCACCTTCGTGGAGAGCCGCGCGTCCGGCCCGAGCACGTTGAGTGCTGCCGCCGCGGTGAGCGTCTTCAATACGCTGCCGGTGCGCTGCGGCTGTTCCCCGTTGCGGTCAAGGAGCGCCTCGCCGGTGACGGCGTTCGCGACATATCCGGAAAACTGCACCAGGCGGGGGTCCGCGAGAATTCCCGCGACGCTGCAGGTGCGCAGACGGCTCGCGGTCGGCTGGGCACTCGGTTGTGCACGCGCCGGGATTGGGCTCGCGCTTGCGCTCGGAACTGCCGCACTCGCACGATTGCCCACTGCCGCACCCGCAAACAGCGCGATTGTGCCCAGCAGCAGGAAGACGACGGCCCCAGCCGCGACAAGCCACGCGGCGCGGTTGCGCTCGAAGATCCCCGCGATGCCGCCCTGTGCCGGCGCTGATATCGCCCCAGACGCGGCAGGCCGGCCCTGTTTCGCAGACGGGTTGGCCCCATCCCGCAGTTCCCGTCGCGACAACGCCTGCGTGGGCTGGTCATCAGGCTGACCCTCGGGCGGGGGGAATTGTGGCGCGTCACTCATCGCAACAGAGTACCCGGGCATACCGGGAGGGCGCTGGGCGACGTGGTCGGCGAAACATCGAACTTGTACGTATCCGCTCTTGTCGTTGCATGGCGACGGACCCTACGGTGAAGGCGGAAGCTAGGAGAATTACGTGACGAGGTTCGTCGATGTACACAACATGGTGCGCTGGATCGGCCACCACGGCCCGTCCGCGATCATGTCCGGCCTTGTCGGGTATTTGGAAGACGATTTCCGCCGGTGGCCGAGTTTCGATAAGTCACCGCGCGTAGCAAGCCACACGCCGTTCGGCGTCATCGAACTCATGCCGACCAGCGACATGGAAACCTATGGCTTCAAGTACGTCAACGGCCACCCCTCGAACCCGGCGCGGGGTTTCCAGACCGTGACCGCGTTCGGTGTTTTGTCAGATGTCGCTAACGGCTACCCCACCTTCCTTTCCGAGATGACGGTGCTCACCGCGCTCCGCACGGCGGCAACCTCTGCCATGGTCGCAAAGGCGCTCGCCCGGCCCGAGAGCACCACGATGGCGCTCATCGGCACCGGCAGCCAGGCCGAGTTCCAGTCCTGCGCCATTCGCTCAGAGCTTGGAATCAACAAGCTGCGCATTTGGGATACCGACCCGGATGCGATGGCCAAGTTTGTGCGAAATCTCACCCCGCTCGACTTCGAGATCACGATCACGACATCCGCACATGATGCTGTCGCGGGCGCCGACGTTGTGACCACCTGCACTGCAGACAAGGCCAACGCGGCGGTACTCACCCGAGACATGATTGTTGCCGGGATGCACCTGAACGCGATCGGGGGCGACTGCCCCGGGAAGACGGAACTCGAACCTGCCATTCTCGACACTTCGGCCGTCTTCGTCGAGTACACACCGCAGACCCGCATTGAGGGCGAAATACAAAATCGTCCGCAAGACTTCCCGGTCACAGAGTTCTGGCAAGTGCTCACCGGCGACGCTCTTGGCCGCACTTCCGCAGACCAGGTAACAGTGTTCGACTCCGTGGGCTTCGCAATCGAGGACTTCGCGGCCCTGCGCTACGTGCGCGACTCAATAGATGGGACCGATTTTTATGAGGACATCGACCTGGTAGCGAACCCCGACGACCCGAAAGACCTGTTCGGTTTCGCGAACGCACTCACACCAGTGGGAGTATGAGCGTGCGCACACATGCTCCGTCGGCAGTCGTGCTCGTGCGTCCCCACCACTTCGACGTGAACCCCGTCACTGCCATCGACAATGTGTTCCAGTCGGCGGAGCCAAACCATTCTGCCGAACGAGCAGCAGCCGCCTACCTGGAGACGACGGCGCTCGCAAAGGCACTCGAGACCGAGGGAGTGCGCGTTCATCTCTTCGAAGACGATCGGACGGATCGCCCTGACAGCGTCTTCCCTAACAACTGGCTGTCGACGCACACCGGCGGCCACGTGGCCGTGTATCCCATGTGTGCGCCAAACCGTCGGCTGGAGCGACGCGCGGACATCGTCGAGTTTCTCAAGTCGACCTATCGCGTGCAGGACATCATTGACTACTCGGGCCTGGAGGTGGACGGCATCTACCTCGAGGGCACCGGTGCGATGGTGCTCGACGACGATGAGCGAGTCGCGTATGTCGCCCGCTCGAACCGAGCTGACCCGATCGCACTCGAACGATTCTGCACGAACTTCGGGTACGAACCGATGGTGTTCGATGCGGCGGACCCGAGCGGCACGCCGGTTTACCACACAAACGTGCTCATGTGCATCGCCACCGATTTCGTCCTCGCTGGTACGTCCATGATTCAACCGGATGCTCGTCGCGAAGAGATCCTCGAACGCCTGCGTGAGGGCGGTCGCACGATCATCGACCTGACATTTGAGCAGATTTGCGCCTTCGCGGGGAACGCGATCGAACTCACCGGAACCGATGGCCGCATCCTGGCGATGTCGGCTCGTGCGGAGGCGAGCCTCACGGCCGATCAGCGCTCAATCATCGAACGCAGTTGCCGGATCATGGCGGTCGATATTCCGACGGTGGAACTCTCAGGCGGCTCGGTACGATGCATGATTGCCGCGATCCACCTCTCGCCGCGGCGTGCCGCTCTCGTTGCCGGACCGCAGTCGGAGTAAGTGCAAGGGATTTGCTGGAGCCGCCCAAGAGAATCGAACTCATGACCTTCTCATTACGAGTGTCTCCAAAGCGCGCAGTCCTCGGTCACTCCGGGCTAATTTCGAGTCTGGGATGTATGGATTTGGCGATACCCGATACTTCGCGGATGCGGACATCGGTATCACCCGAAGGGCATTCCATTTTCCCGGACAGGACCGCTTCAGACGTGATCCAATTGAGGCATGAAGCGTGGTGGTCTCCGAAGCACGGGTGTGCAGGCCGCACTTTGTGCCGCCGTGCTCTTCGGCGCGGGGACACCTCTTGCGAAGCTCCTCCTCGGATCGGTCAGCCCGTGGATGCTCGCTGGTTTGCTGTACCTCGGCTCGGGCCTAGGACTAGGTCTTTATCGGCTAATTCGTCGATCTCCCCGGGTCAGGCTCGCACGTGGTGAGTTGCTTCCGCTCTGCGGCGCGATCGCATTCGGCGGCATTGGGGGGCCAGTGCTGCTCATGTTCGGGCTGGCAGGGATACCTGCGACCGGGGCGTCCCTGCTGCTCAACGCCGAAGGCGTCTTCACGGCCCTTCTGGCCTGGTTCGTATTCCGCGAGAACTTCGATCGACGGATCGCGCTCGGCATGCTCGCGATCGTCGCTGGCGCGATCGCACTCAGCATTCCGACCGGCGCCGAACTCGGGGCGGTGTGGCCGACGTTGGCGATCCTCGGCGCGTGCCTGTGTTGGGGCATCGACAACAACCTGACCCGCAAGGTCTCCCTCATCGATGCGACGTGGCTGGCCGCCGTCAAGGGCGGTATCGCAGGGCCGGTAAACCTTGCGATCGCGTTCCTCCTCGGAGCGCAACTGCCATCCATGCTGAACATTGGCGGCGCGATGGTTGTCGGGTTTTTCGCCTACGGTGTCAGCCTCGTGCTCTTCATCGTTGCGATGCGACACGTCGGCACCGCGCGGGCCGGCGCCTATTTCTCGATCGCGCCATTCGTCGGGGCGCTGCTTGCCGCGATCCTCGGTGCAGCAGTGACGAGCCCGCTTGTCGTCGCGGCCGCGCTCATGGCTGTGGGCGTTTGGCTGCACCTGACCGAACGCCACGAGCACGAACATACGCACGAGGAAATCACACACGACCATTGGCATCGGCACGACGCACACCATCTGCACGACGCACACCATCTGCACGAACATCCTGAGCCAGTGCTAGCACGTGTGCACCATCGGCACCCCCACACGCACGCGCCAATCACACATTCGCACGAGCATTATCCAGATGCCCACCACCGGCACGAGCACTAAGGCCGCCGGATCCTGAGATCTCGGCGGCCCGAGCCAGCTCGATCGAGCGTCGACCCTACAGGGATACCAGGATGGACTTCATCTCAGCGATCTCTGCAGTCTGGCTGCTGAGGATGTTCTTGGCCAACTCCCGAGCGTCCGGGTTTGTGCCGTTGGACAACTCGACATTGGCCATGTCAAGCGCGCCGGTGTGGTGCATGGCCATCTGCTCAAGGAACAGCTTGGATGCATCGAGACCGGTGGCAGCATCAAGTTTCGACATGTCGTCCTTGGACATCATGCCGGTGCCCATATCCATTCCCGGCATGTTGCTCATCGAGTCGACCGGACTGCCCCAAGTGGCAAGCCACCCCGTCATCAGCGTGATTTCTGGATCCTGGGCAACTTTGATCTTCTTCGCGAGGGCGATGACCCGATTGTCGATACCGTCTTTGCCGAGGATCGTGTCAGCCATTTGTACGGCCTGCTGGTGGTGAGGCACCATTCCCAGTGCGAAAGTTACATCGGCATCATTGCGTGCGCCGGTGTTTGCCCGCGCGGACGAGTTCGGCGATGCGCTGTTTCCGCCGTGGTCCATACCTTCCATCGGTGCGGCTGTGGAGCAAGCGGACAGGGCGATCAGGGTTGCGATTGCGGCCGTAGCGGCCAGAGTGAAGCGAATTTTTGACATGCGAGTGTGTCCAATCAGAAGTTGTGGTTGATTTCGTTGTAAAACTGCGCGCTTGGGCGTACGAAATCAGGTTCTGCTGATCGACAAGTCGATGAGATCGGGCGGGCGGGCTACACGCGGTAAATTCGCTGTAGTGAGTCTTTTGTGGCGCTGGGCGGGGCGCGCGATCAACTCCACTCTGTTGGCGGCGCAAGCCGCGACTGTAGCGAGCGTCGCGGCAATCAGCGCAAGGATGCACCGCATGTCTGTCATGCCGTTGCCAGGATCGCAGGTACGCGAACACGCTCCGACGACTGTTCCCTGCAGGGTCATTGTCACGGCTCCGATGCTGTGGTCCGTACCGACCGCCACCACCATCGGCCCCGACCGGTCCGCATCGTGGTTTCCCATAGTGGAGGTCAGGGTGTGCATCGCGAGCAGTCCGGCAACAATCGCAATGACTATCCCCACGAGTAGGGGCGCGAACCCCCCATTTCTTCGGCAAAGCATGCGATTCCGTGCGCGTGTCAACGTCTTGTCAACACCGTCGTTAGCTGGTGACCAGCTCATAGCCGGCCTCGGTCACGGCTGCCCTGATGTCACCGGTCGGTGCCGGCGCAGAACTGATGACCATGACGCGGGAAGTTCCGCCGGCGTTCAAGTCGACGCTGACACTCGTCACACCATCTAGCGCCGAGAGCTCCTTCGTGACGCTGGACACGCAATGGCTGCAGGTCATGCCGTCCACCAGGTAGTGCTCACGGATAGCGCCCTCGGAGCTGCGCGCAGTCACGGCGGTATGAGAGTCAGTGCCGCAGGTGCATGCGTGGTTCTTATCGGTGAGGCGGAGCTCACTACCTGCAATTGTGGTGTTGCACATGCTGTGTTCCGTTTCTTTGGGTTATGAGCGAACGAGTCGCGCAATAGCCGCGGACGCCTCGCGAAGCTTGTCGTCAGCGACGCTGCCGCACTGGGCGCTCGCTTCCGCGACGCAATGCAATGCAATCAAATGATCGTCCAGCAATTCGAGTGCCACTGTCTCAAGCGCCCTGGTGGCCGCTGAAACTTGGGTGAGGACGTCGATGCAGTAGGTGTCTTCTCCACGATTCGATGGATGCCACGCACCCGGCCTTCAGCGCGCCAGAGCCGCTTCAAGATCAGGTTTTTGTTATCTACGTAGCCGACCACGTCACCTCCGCTATACCTCGTGGGGGTATCTATTCTATCAGTTGTACAGTCGTTGGCTCTCCGCGCAACTCCTTGATCGGTACCCTACGGGGGTATAAGTTTGCGCCTATGACGCACCCTCGAGACATCAGTCACACATCCACGATGTCAACTGGCCATGACCACGAGTCGCGCGGGGGCCCCGAGGGTGACCCGGTGGACCGGGCGGCGCTGCATCGCGACGGCATGACGAGTCACTCTGGTCACGGAGACCACGTGGCACAGTTCCGACGCCTTTTTTGGATCATGCTGATCGTTGCCGTGCCGGTCGTGGCCTTCAGCCATATGTTTGCCATGGTTCTCGGCTATCCCCTCCCCGACATGGGCTTCATTGCGTGGATTTCTCCCGTGTTGGGAACAGTGATGTACGTGTGGGGTGGCAGGCCTTTTCTTAGCGGTGCCCGCTCTGAGCTGAAAGCGCGCAAGCCGGGGATGATGCTGCTGATCGCCCTCGCGATCACGGTGGCGTTCCTTGCCTCGTGGGGCGCAAGTCTTCACATTCTGGATAGCCAGCTCGACTTCTGGTGGGAACTCGCGCTGCTGATTGTCATCATGCTCCTCGGCCACTGGATCGAGATGCGCTCCCTGGCTCGAACCTCTACGGCGCTGGAATCACTTGCAGCGCTGCTACCCGACGAGGCTGAGCGTGTCACCGGAGACAGCACCGAAGTGGTCTCCCCGAGCGACCTGAAGGTCGGCGATGTGGTGGTGGTGCGCCCGGGAGGGCGTGTTCCGGCAGATGGAACGGTGACGGAAGGCACCGCTGACGTTGACGAGTCGATGATCACCGGCGAATCACGTCCTGTTAGCCGAGGCCCGGGTTCTCACGTCGTCGCTGGCACGGTTGCCATAGATACCGCCGTCCGAGTGGAAGTGACCGCCGTGGGCGCAGACACCGCCCTCGCGGGAATCCAGCGCTTGGTCACCGAAGCGCAGAACTCCTCCTCTCCCGCCCAGCGGATCGCTGACACGGCCGCGGGCTGGCTGTTCTGGTTCGCTCTTGGCGCCGCGGTGATCACGGCTATTGTCTGGGCCATCTTAGGAAGCCCCAACGACGCAATTATTCGAACCATCACCGTTCTTGTGATCGCCTGCCCGCACGCGCTCGGGCTCGCGATCCCTCTGGTGGTATCGATCTCGACCGAGCGAGCTGCGAAGGCGGGCGTGCTGATCAAAGATCGTCTCGCGCTGGAAAGCATGCGCAACGTGAACACGGTTCTGTTCGACAAGACGGGAACGCTCACCAAGGGTGAACCAATCGTCTCGAACATTGCCGCCAGCGGAAACGAGTCGGAAGATGAGCTACTCGCCTTAGCCGCGTCCGCTGAGAGCGACAGTGAGCACCCTCTCGCCAAAGCCATCGTCCGCGCGGCAGAGAAAAGAGGCGTCAAAGCCAGTAAAGCGTCGGACTTCCACGCATCCACTGCTGTCGGCGTCACAGCGACTGTCGGTGGCAAGACGATCAGCGTCGGTGGCCCCGGGATGCTCGCCAGTCATGACGCACAACCCCTGCTCGAGACTGAAGCGTGGGAAAGGGACGGGGCGATCATCCTGCACGTGCTCTCCGACGGAGCCGTGGTCGGCGCGATCGGCCTTGCCGACGAGATTCGCCCGGAGTCAGAGCAGGCAGTCGACTCCCTGCATGCGTTAGGCATCCAGGTTGTCATGATTACCGGGGACGCCGAAGCGGTAGCCAAAACCGTGGCAGACGCCCTCGGCATCGACCGAGTAATTGCCGGGGTTCACCCCGAAGACAAGGCAGCGAAAGTCGCCGAGCTGCAACACGAAGGCCGCAAAGTCGCCATGGTCGGCGACGGCGTTAACGACGCGCCTGCACTCGCACAAGCCGACGTCGGCATCGCCATCGGCGCTGGGACCGACGTTGCGATCGCCTCCGCCGGAGTGATCCTGGCGAGCGACGACCCGCGCTCCGTGATGTCCGTCATCGAACTCTCCCGCAAGAGCTACCGCAAAATGAAGCAGAACCTGTGGTGGGCTGCCGGTTACAACCTGATTGCGGTTCCCCTCGCCGCAGGCGTGCTCGCGCCCATCGGATTCATCCTCCCCATGCCAGTAGGGGCTCTGCTCATGTCTGCATCAACCGTTGTCGTCGCCGTCAACGCGCAACTGCTCCGACGGCTAAACCTGCGACCGGACCAACACACTGCTTCAGTGCTCGCCGCAGGAACTACAGCGACGGCCGCGTGATGTCGGGCATATCTTCCTGATCCACGCACGCGCCGGGACTAACGACCCTGCCGCCCGGAAATGGAAAAGGGCAGACTCGGGAATGAAGCATCCAAAAGTGCGCGGTCAAATTTAGGCGACGAGGTGGCGACATGATGTGGGGAAATTACGGCATGACTGGTTGGGGCTGGGTCTTCGGCCTACTGGTAGTCATCGGTCTCGCGATTCTCGTGGTCGTTTTGGTTCGCGTATTCTCTCCTCCTCGAGCGGTTTCGGCACAGCCCGCGGCGCCGGCCTATGCAGCACTGTCACCGAAGCAGATCCTCGACGAGCGCTATGCCAAAGGTGAATTGACCACGGAGGAGTACCGGGAGCGCCTCGCCACCCTCGGGCTCAAGCCCTGATGGAGCGAATAACCCGAAGAGCCGCGCTCACGCTGGGCGGTGTCGGGGCAGTCTGCGTTGTGGCCGGTGGTGCTGGGCTGCTGTCGCAATGGTCCACGAATTCCGGATCACCCTTGACCCGATCAGCCGTGCCGACCGGAAACGAGCTTGCACAACCGAAACTGATTCGCAGCGCCAGTGGTGTGCTCGCTGTTGCGCTCACGGCAAGCCCATCCGCGGTGGACATTGGTGGGGTCGCGGTTAACGCGCTTACCTATAACGGGTCGCTGCCAGGGCCCACCCTTGTGGTGCGCCCCGGAGACACGATGACCGTGTCACTGGCAAACCACCTCACCGATCCGACGAACCTGCACACTCACGGGCTTCACGTGTCACCCGACGGATCTAGCGACAACGTCTTCAGACGCATCGACGCTGGCACGACAGCCCACTACCGCTACGAGATCCCCGCGCACCATCCGCCCGGGGTGTTCTGGTATCACCCCCACCATCACGGGATGGTCGCACAACAGGTATTCGGCGGCCTTTACGGCGCAATCATCGTCGATGACACCACCCCGATTCCCGCAACCGCCGAGCGCATAATGATCGTGTCAGACCTGACCTTCGACTCAGCAGGCACTGTCGCCACGGCGTCACAGGTGGACCGGATGCGCGGGCGCGAAGGCTCGACGGTGCTGCTCAACGGTCAGGTCAACGCGACAATGAGTGCGCACCCGGGGGACCGGGAGCGCTGGCGGATCATCAACGCCTGTACCTCGCGCTACCTCGACTTACGACTCGACGGTCAGTCCACGCAACTCTTGGGAAACGACTCGGGCCGTTTCGGTTCCCCGCGCGACGTGAACTCCGTCACGCTGGCGCCCGGAAACCGCGCCGACCTACTCGTCACCATGGCGGCAGGCACCTCCATATTGCAAGCGTGGCCCGTAGATCGAGGATCCCCGATGGGCATGATGGGCGAAAACACACCATCTGGTGGTGTCGTCAACCTCGCAACGTTGACCGTGTTCGGCACCGTGAGCGCCCCGTTTCCGAGTCCACTGCCCTCAGAGCCGCGGGACCTCCGGCCCCTGCCGCTCGCGGGCAAAAGGACGCTCACGATGGCTATGGGAATGGGTGCGGCCGGGATGAGCTTCACGATTGATGGTCGTGACTTCGACGCTGCTCGCGTCGACGAGTCCGTCGCCGTTCGCACGATCGAAGAATGGACGATCGTCAACACCAGCACGATGGATCACCCATTCCACCTGCACGTCTGGCCGATGCAGGTCATCGAGATCGGCGGTCGGACCGTCGAGACACCCACTTGGCAGGACGTCGTGAACGTGCCGGCGCAGAGCGCTTCGCGGGTGCGCATCGCATTCGAGGACTTCACGGGCACCGCCGTGTACCACTGCCACATTCTGGACCACGAAGACAACGGAATGATGGGCGTCATTTCCGTGAGTTGAACGAGACAATACAGAAACAACTCTCGCTGCGGTCTTGCCCTGGACTCCGGAACCCAGCAAATACAGGGGACTCTCTGGAGCCGCCCAAGAGAATCGAACTCTTGACCTTCTCATTACGAGTGAGATGCTCTACCGACTGAGCTAGGGCGGCGGGCGACGGGTTTCCCGCGGCACAGCATGTGAGCCTAGCCGAAGATTCAGTGGAGAGTTTCGGACCACGGTCCGGGGCACATCCGGGCCAGAGGTTTCAGGACGAGATCCAGGCGTCGACCGGCGGGAACGAACGCTTCGACACTCTCCGCGGTGGGCTGCTCGGGAGGGGCTGCAAAAATATGGCTAGCACTTCGGATCGGTCGCCGGAACCGTCCCGTTGACGAAGAAGTTGTCAACCGCGGTGTTCACGCACGCATTCGACTTGTTGTAGGCGGTGTGACCCTCACCCGTGTACGTCACGAGGTGACCGTTCTGGAGGGTCTGGGATACCGTTACGGCCCACTTGTACGGGGTGGCTGGGTCGTTCGTCGTCCCGACGACGAGGATCGGAGCTGAGCCGGCCGCCACGATCGGACGGCGTTCACGTACCGGCGGTACCGGCCAGTTCGGGCATCCAGTGGCGCCATACGCCATATTGGGGCCGAAGACCGGGGCGAGCGCTGTGAGTTTCACGGCATCCGCGCGCATCTGGTCATTCGTCTCGGCGGTCCACGAGTCAAGGCAGTTGATGCTGACGAACGCCTCGGTCTCGTTGGCGGAGTAGGTGCCATCAGTGCCGCGTCCGTTGTAGACGTCGGCCAACTGGAAAGCGTAACTCGGGTCGCCCTTGAATACCCCGGTAAACAGTTGGCGCAGGTACTTCCAGTTGTCCTTGCTGTAGAGGGGCAGGATGATCGCGGTGAACATCGTCGCGCTGCCCAACTGGCGACCGTCAGAATTTGCGATCGGGCTGGCGTCGAGACTGTCGAGGAACGCCCGGATCTGGGTTGTCGCCTGGTCCGTCGTTCCCGTGAAAGGGCATTCAGTCGCGGTCCGGCAGTCCACTAGGAACGCCTTGAGCGCGCTCTCGAATCCGACGGCCTGGGCGGCTGTCTCGTCGAAGTCGCTCGCGGCCGGGTCGACAACGCCGTCAAGCACCAGGCGGCCCGTCTTGTTGGGGAAGAGATCCGCGTAGACCTGACCGAGCAGCGATCCGTACGAGTAACCGAGAAAGTTCAGCTTCTTATCCCCAAGAATCGCGCGCGTCATATCCATGTCGCGCGCCGCACTTACGGTGTCGACCTTGCCCAGCAGCGGGCCGGAAAGCCCGAGGCACCGTGCACCGAATGCCTTGTTCGAGGCCGATGAAGCGTCCAGCCACGCATCGGTGCCCGGCGTTCCCGGAATGATGTCGTAGAGGTAGCCGTCAAGTTCTTTGGGGTCTTTGTAGCAGCTCACCGGCGCCGAACGGCTGACACCGCGAGGGTCGAACCCGACAATGTCGTAGCTCGCCTGCAGCTTCGAGTCCACGGCGAAATCGAGGCTGGTTTTGTCTTTCACGAAGTCGTAGCCCGAGGCGCCGGGACCACCCGGGTTCACCAGCAGGGAGCCGAGCCGAGTGCCGGTTGCGGGGTGACGGATGAGCGAGAGCTCGATCGTGTCACCGGTGGGGTTCGACCAGTCCAACGGTGCCTTCGCCACGGCGCACTGCATGTTGTTCGACTCGCAGCTCGACCACTTCAGCACCTGGCTGTAGAACGGCTGCAGGTCTGCGGCAACGCTCTCGCCGGTCGGCACCGACGTCTTCGATGCGGCAGGCGGCAGGAACAGCGAGACACAGCCGCTCAACGCCATCGTGACGGCGAGCACTCCAGCAATCCCTGCGGCTGCGCGGGTAGTGGTTCTCATGGTCGGGTTCCCTTCCGGCGGGCTGTGACAAGCATGGCCTCGAGGGCCAGGGCTGGTGCGACGTTCGCTTCGATGCGGCGCCGTGCTGAGGCAATGGCATCCATTGTCGCAAGTGTTTCAACGGCTGAGGATGCCCGGCTCGCTGCGTGCAGTTCTTCAAGTATGACGAGGTTGATCGGGTCTACCGTGCCGTTCGCCTGGATCACCCCGAGCTGAATCAGCAGGATGTCGCGATACAGCGACAGCAGGTCGACCATGATGCGGTCGATGCCGTCGCGCAAACTTCGGGTCGCGCGACGCTTCTGGTCTTCGTCCAGGGCCCTGAGCTGGGCACGCAGTGCCGGCGGCACAGTGCCACCCGGCTCGATGCCCAGCGAGCGCATCGCACTCTCGCGCTCCAACGCATCCCGCTCCTCCGTGATTGCCTCGGCGTCCGCCTTCGCAAGTTCCAGCAGGGATGCAGCCGCGATCACCGCGTCTGACACCGAGCGGATGCCGAGGGCAATGGCCAGCGTGGCGGCACGTCGATCCCGTGCATCTGCATTGGTGGCAAGGCGGTGTGCCATACCGATGTGCGATTGGGCTTCTCGCGCGGCGCGGGTTGCGGTTGCTGCATCCACTCCGTCCCGTCGTTCGAGCAGCTCAGCGACTTCGGCGATGTCGGGTACGCGCAGCCGAACTGTGCGCACTCGGGATCGGATCGTCGGGATCAGGTCTGCCTCGCTCGGCGCGCACAGGATCCAGACGGTGCGCGGTGGTGGCTCTTCCAGCGCCTTGAGGAGCACATTGGAGGCATTCTCGCGCATGCGGTCGGCATCTTCGATGATCATGACCCGGTAGCGCCCGACGGAGGGCGAGAAGTAGGAGGTGGCGACGAGGTCACGAACCTCACCGATGGTAATAATGACCTTCTCGGTGCTGAGAACCCCAAGGTCGGGGTGGGACCGGGCCGCGACCTGCTTGGCGACGGACTCGTCTTTGATGGGGTCGCCGTTACTGAGGAGCGCAGTCGCGAAGGCGTACGCGAGGTTGGAACGGCCAGAGCCCGGCGGGCCGGTGATGAGCCAGGAGTGGGTCATCGACGAGTCGCCGGATCCGCCGACTGCCGCGGCAGATACAGCGGACTCGAAGACGGCAATCGCCTCCGCCTGACCGGTCAACTCATCCCACACACGCGCCATTTGGCCAGCATATGCGAGGCTACCGAGAGAGCAGCGCCTCCACCCGTTCCTGGATGATCGATGCAATCTTCTGCACCGACAGCGTGGCATCGATCACCAGAAAACGCCTTGGCTCGGCGGCTGCGAGCCAGAGGTAGCCGGTCCGCACGCGTGCGTGGAAGTCCTGCTCCTCCGCCTCAAGTCGGTCGTATCTCGTGCGGGCGCTGTCGAGACGACCCCGGCCCGTGGATTCGTCGAGATCGAGCAAAATAGTGAGGTCGGGCAGCAGGGATTCGGTCGCCCACAGCGACACTTCTCGAACCTCATCGCCGCCGAGAACCCTGCCGGCGCCCTGGTAGGCGACCGACGAGTCGAGGTAGCGATCCTGCACCACAATCTCACCGCGCTCCAGTGCCGGACGCACCTTTGTCGCTATGTTCTGGGCCCGATCCGCGGCGTAAAGAAGGGCTTCGGCGCGCGGGGCAATCTCTCCCCGCCGGTGCAGTACGAGCTCGCGCAGCTCGAGGCCCAGTTCGGTTCCGCCGGGCTCGCGAGAAACAACGACGGTGCGAGCCGTGGCTTCGAGCCATCGCACGAGCAGATCCAGCTGGGTCGATTTGCCCGATCCATCTCCACCCTCGAGGGTGATGAAGAGTCCAGACATGGCTACTTCTTCTTCGCGGGAGCCCGCTTGACCGTCGTTTTCGCCGCGGTTTTCCCTGGCGTTTTCGCTGCGGTTTTGGCCGTCGTTTTCACTGCGGTTTTGGCCGTAGTTTTTACCGCAGTTTTCACCGCGCTCGCGCGCTTCGTGGTCGCCCTGGGCTTAGCTGGTCCTTTTGCACGCTTGTCGGCGAGTAGCTGCACGGCGCGATCGAAGTCGATCTCCTCGATCGTCTCGCCGCGGGGAATCGTCGCGTTCGTGGTGCCATCGGTCACGTATGCACCGAAGCGGCCATCCTTGATCTTGATCGGCTTGCCGCTCACCGGGTCGGCTTCAAACTCTTTCAGGGCACTGGATGCTGCGCGGGCACCGTACTTCGGCTGGGCGTACAGTTCGAGCGCACCGGCGAGGTCGATCGTGAAGATCTGGTCCTCCTCAGCGAGCGACCTGGTGTCCGTGCCCTTTTTCAGGTAGGGGCCGAACCGGCCATTCTGCGCGGTGATCTCCGCCGCCGATTCGGGATCGACACCCACGACGCGGGGCAGCGAAAGCAGCGCGAGGGCAGTATCGAGGTCGACGGTTGCAAGGTTCATCGACTTGAATACGGATGCCGTGCGCGGCTTGACCACTGCAACCTTCTTCGGCTTCTTGATCTTGATCTCGCCGGTCTTCTTGTCGATGACCTCGATGGGCGGCTCTTCAGGTACCTCCGGCTCAAGCTCGGTCACGTAGGGGCCGAAACGGCCATCCTTGGCAACGATCTCCTTGCCGTTTTCCGGGTTGATGCCGACCACCCGATCGCCGATCACCGGAGCATCGATGAGTTCGCGCGCCTTTTCGGGCGTGAGTTCGTCGGGAGCCAGCGCTTCCGGGATGTTCACGCGCCGTGGAGTGTCTTCCGTCTCGCCGGGCGCCTCGAGGTACGGACCGTACTTGCCGATACGCAGAGTGACGTCATCCGCGATTCTGATCGAATTGATCTCGCGGGCGTCGATGTCGCCGAGGTTATCGATGACCGTTCGGAGGCCGCGGTGTTTCTCGCTGCCGAAGTAGAAGCCGGTGAGCCACTCGACGCGGTTCTCCTCGCCGTCAGCGATGCGGTCGAGGTCGTCTTCCATGCTCGCGGTGAAGTCGTACTGCACAAGATCAGCGAAGTACTCCTCGAGCAGGCGCACGACCGAGAACGCGATCCAGTTCGGCACGAGAGCCTGGCCGCGGGGTGTGACGTAGCCGCGGTCAATGATCGTGGAGATGATCGAGGCGTAGGTGGAGGGGCGCCCGATGCCGAGTTCCTCAAGCGTCTTGACGAGGCTCGCTTCGGTGTACCGGGGTGGCGCCGAGGTCTCGTGTCCCTTTGCCTCGACATCGACGAGGGTCAACTTCTGGCCGGTGGCCAGCGGCGGCAGCTTCGACTCGGTCGGCTCAGCGGCTTCGTTGCGCTCCTCGTCGTGGCTCTCCTCGTAGGCATGCATGAACCCGCGGAAGGTGATGATGGTGCCGGATGCGACGAACTCGGCGATCCCGCTGGTGGTCGGCTGCGCGGCGATCGTGATCGACGCGGTCGAACCCTTCGCGTCCGCCATCTGGGATGCGACGGTGCGCTTCCAGATCAGGTCGTATAGCTTCCAATCGTTGCCACGAAGCACGGAGTGGAGCTCGGTGGGGGTTTTGAAGACGTCGCCAGAGGGACGGATCGCCTCATGGGCCTCCTGCGCATTCTTCGACTTGCCCGTGTACAGGCGCGGCGCATCCGGAACAGTCTCGGCCCCGTAGAGCTTGCGAGCCTGCGTGCGTGCAGCATCGATTGCCTGCTGTGACAGGTTCGACGAATCGGTTCGCATGTAGGTGATGTGCCCGTTCTCGTACAGAGACTGGGCGACGCTCATCGTTTGGCGGGCCGAGAAGCGCAGCTTGCGACCGGCCTCCTGCTGGAGAGTGGATGTCGTGAACGGTGCCGCAGGGCGCCGCGTGTACGGCTTCGACTCGACATTGCTCACCGTGATGGACACCCCAGCTCCGCGAAGTTCTTCGGCGAGGGCCTGGGCCGCCTGCTCGTCGAGGGCGACCGCATCCCCCTTGAGCGTGCCTTTATCGTCGAAGTCACGGCCCACCGCGACGCGCTTTCCGTCGAGGCGAACGAGGCGTGAATCGAAGCGGTCGGACGCGGCATCGGGGGTCAATCCTGCGATCAGGTCCCAATAGCTGGCTGTGCGGAACGCGAGACGCTCACGCTCACGGTCGACGACGAGGCGGGTGGCGGCAGACTGCACGCGGCCGGCGGAGAGCCCGGGGCCGATCTTGCGCCAGAGCACCGGGGAAATTTCGTAGCCGTAGAGCCGGTCGAGGATGCGGCGGGTCTCTTGGGCATCCACGAGTGCCGTGTCCAGTTGACGTGGGTTTTCGATGGCGTGCCGGATCGCATCCTTCGTGATCTCGTGGAACACCATGCGGTGCACGGGAACCTTGGGCTTGAGCTCCTGCAGCAGGTGCCAGGCGATGGCCTCGCCTTCGCGATCCTCATCAGTTGCGAGGTACAACTCGTCGGCGCCCTTGAGCGCACGCTTGAGCTCTGCAACGGTCTTCTTCTTCGCGTCGGAGACGACATAGTACGGTTCGAAACCGTTCTCAACGTCGACCGAAAACTTGCCGAGCGAGCCCTTTTTGAGCTCGGGCGGGAGGTTTTTGGGCTCGATGAGATCACGGATGTGCCCCACTGAGGACTGCACTTCATAACCGTCGCCCAAATACTGGGCGATCGTCTTCGCTTTGGTTGGCGACTCGACGATGACGAGCTTCACGAAACTCACAACTCCTTGAATCATGACAAACGGCGGGAACACCGCCGTCAGCGACACCATACACACCTCACCCTCGATGTCGCCTAATCCGGCTCGCCGGTCGGCGGACCCGCGGTTGCGAACGCTGTCACGAGAATGCCGAAGAACGGGCGGCTCACGGATACCGTGACGACAAGACCGTCAACGGTGCACGAGCTCAGAGTTGCACCGTTCGCGGCGGCAAACTCGGCGGCGACTTCGCACGGAAATCCGCGTGAGATTCCCACCGCGACATCCGCTGCGGCGAGGGCCGCAGCATCCGCTGTGCCCGAAAGGACGTGGCGAAGCTGGAGTCCCGTATAGAGAGGAATGAACATCGACGTGACGCCGACAATAGATGCGACGATCGCCACCGCGAGTACCGATCCGGCACCACGCTCGCCGGTCAGATCCCGCGTCACCGCTGGCGTCACTACCGCCGGAGTCACTGCCTGCGTCACCGCCGGAGTCACCGCCTGCGTCACTGCTGGAGTCACCGCCTGCGTCACTGCTGGAGTCAGCGCGTGCGTCACCGCTGGCGTCACTGCGTGCGTCACTGCTGGCGTCACTGCCCTAGTCACTGCCCCCCGCCGAGGGCACAACTGTGTGCTGTCAGCGTGATCGATGCCAGCGTTCCGGCGAGCGCGGTGGCCGGAACGCTCACGGTGGCGCAGACGAGATCACCGCTTGCGTATTGCGCAGTGGTCGAGCCCGGAATGATGCGGGATGCGATACTTGCGTCTCCGCCGCGCGCGAGCGCGCGGGCAGCTTGCGCTGCGGCATCCTGAACCTGAAGTTGCTGGCCCGCGACCTGCACTGCCGAGAGGCAGAAGGCAAGCACCAGCACCACGGCAGGTAGCGCGACGGCCAACTCGGCTGTCACGCTGCCCCGCTCGCCAGCTGCGCCGGTGCGGCTGGCGAGGGTGCGCCGCTCGCCGCTGTCCCTATCCGGGGATCGAAAGCGCATGCCGCACAAGTTCCATCAGCAGTCCGCGCACTTCATCCGAGCGCAGGATTACGATCAGCAGGCCCGCGAAGCCGACCGCGGCAAGAGTCGCAATCGCGTACTCGGCTGTGGCGGCGCCGTCTTCCGAGTCACACTTCATTCTTCTCATGGGTTGTCCTTTTCCGGTCCGAGCGCTTCCATCCTGTGCTGCACAACCGACGGATCCCAGAGGGTTCAGAACTCGGTACACACGACTAGAACGTCGAGACGGTGGAGGAGATGACAGCGACCATGAGGGGTAGAACGCCCAGCACCATGAAGGCGGGCAGCACACAGATTCCCAGAGGAAGCATGAGGCGTACCGAGAGTTCCGCAGCCTTCTCTTGTGCGTCTGCCTGTGCGCTGCGCCGAACTTCCTGCGCTTCGCTGCGCAGCAGTTCTGCGGCGGGCACGCCAGCCCGGCGTGAAAGCTCCAGCACATCATCGAGCCGGTCGGTGCGAGCGGAAAGATGATACTCGCGGATAGTCCGGTCGAGAAGAGTCCGAGCCGCGACCAGGGATCCGCCGCCGCTCACCGCGATGGCCATCAAGTCGCATTCGATTCCTGGCGCGGCATCGAGTGGCTGTGCCGCTGCGACCAGACGTCGGTTCCACCAGGCGGCGAGCAGCATGAGCCCGGTCCCAACCACGATGCAACCCCAGCCGGTCGGCGTTGCGAAGAGAGTTCGGGCGGTGTCGAAGCCGAGGAGCATCCCGAACAGAATCCCAACCAGCGGCAGCGCCATCACCAGCCGTGCTGTGCCGACCGGCGCGGCGAGCGCGACAGCAATCTCGCGCTGCGCCTGGGTGAGGGCACGCAGGGACTCCGCATAGTCGCGCAGCGCGGGAGCGAGCGGGGATCCAGCCTCGGTCGCGATCGACCAGGCCGCGGCGAGACCGCGCCAGCCACCCGCTGCGAGTCGTGGTTCCGAATTTGCCGCCGCCGCAATAACCCCTCCAATTTGCACTGGATCAACATCGGCAGCCGCCACGGCACTCGCGACCGGTGAAACTGACGAGGCAGCCACGTGGCGCCACGCCGACCCAGGCGACACCCCCGCAGCGAGCAGCACGGCCAGCCTCTGGGTGACGGATGCCACGGCCCCCAGTTCCGGCGGCTTCCGACTCACTGCGGCATCCTCACGCGCGAACGACCACAAGTCGATCGCCACGATCAAGTGCGAGCGTACCGAGCTGCGCCACCCGCCTCACGCCATCGATCCGCTCGAGGTGGAGTACGGCACCAATTGCGCTCACTGCCTGTCGCGCTGTCGCCATCGGAGTGAGCCCTGCCAGTGCCCCGAGTGCCTCCAGACGTGCGGGCACGTCCTCCAGCGAATTCGCGTGCAGCGTACCCGCGCCCCCGTCGTGGCCGGTGTTGAGCGCGCTGAACAATTCGCGGATCTCTGCGCCGCGACACTCCCCCAGCACGAGCCGGTCCGGGCGCATCCGCAGGGCTTCATGCAGCAGCCGGGCGAGGTCGAGGCCGCCGGCGCCCTCGAGATTAGCCTGCCGGGCCTCTAGCGAGATGAAGTGTGGATGCTGCACCCGAAGCTCCGCAACATCCTCAATGGCTACGATCCGTTCACTGTGGGCCGACTCACCCAAAAGCGCACCGAGGAACGTCGTCTTGCCGCTGCCGCCCGCGCCCGTAATGAGCAGGTTCACGCGGCGCTGAATGAGGTCCAGCACCTGCTCCGCCGGGACAACGTCGAAGAAGCCGGCGAGCTTAAGGTCAGTCACCGAGAAGGGGGTGACATTGGGCAACCGGATCGAGAGCAGCGTGCCGGAGGTTGAGATGGGGGACAGCACTGCGTGCACCCGCAAGCCGTCACTGAGTCGGGTGTCGACGCAGGGGTTCGCCTCATCGATGTGGCGCCTACCGGCGGCGACGAGGTGCACAGCGAGTTCGCGGAGTTCGTCGGCGTCGAACTGGATCGCGGACTGACGCTCAAGTCCTGATCCCCGATCGACCCAGACCTCGTGCGGGCCGTTCACGAAGATGTCAGTGACCCGAGCATCCTCGATAAGCCGGGCGAGCTTGCCGAAATCAGATGTACCGCATGCCCGGCGCGGCACGGCCATGTTCGAGACCAGCGGCGTTCCCGGGCGACGAGCGACAAACGGCTCGGGTCTCAGCTCAACCGGCTCGTCGACATCCACACTTGGCACGCTAGGCGAGCCGGAGCACACCGACGGATCTCCGCTCCCACTGGTGCAGATTCGACTATTCGCACGGTTGTGAAGGAGCAGAACAAAGCGCTTGTGAAGGAGCAGAACAGTGCGCAGCGGGACACGAGCGCCGCCTGAAATGCGGGCAAGGCTTTAACGAAGAGGGGCGGCGCCTATTGGGGGGAACAGGCGCCGCCACAGCAACGCGGATTGGGGGGAATCGCTTGCGTTGCATGCCAAATTCGCATTTGACGTGGCCAGTGTACCGCACGGGCCGCAAGACGCAACGAGAGGTTCTAGGATCAGAGGGTCCACCGGTAACAACAGTTCGCGGCATCCTGGCAGACCGCAGATCAACGAGGATCTTCATGTCCACCAACTCGATTGACAGCCTCCAGCATGAGTCGCGGCACTTTCCGCCCTCGGCCGAATTCACGAAGAACGCCGTCGCCCACGCCGACCTCCACGAGCAGGCGAAAGCTGATCGCCTCGAGTTCTGGGCCACGCAGGCACGCGAGAACGTGCACTGGCATGAGCCCTTCGCGACTACCCTCGACTTCTCCGAGGCTCCCGTCGCAAAGTGGTTCCCCGACGGAAAACTAAACGTGGCCTACAACTGTCTCGACCGCCACGTGCTCGCGGGCAATGGCGACCGCGTGGCCATCCACTGGGAGGGTGAGCCAGGCGATACCCGCACGATCACTTATGCCGAACTAACCACCGAGGTAAAGCGCGCAGCCAACGCGATCGCAGCCCTGGGCATCGGCAAGGGCGACCGCGTCGCGATCTACCTGCCGGTCATCCCCGAGGCCGTCATCGCGATGCTCGCAATCGCGCGTCTCGGAGCCGTGCACTCTGTGGTCTTCGGCGGGTTCAGTGCCGAAAGCCTGCGCAGCCGTATCGATGACGCGAGTGCCAAACTCGTTATCACAGCCGATGGCGGCTGGCGCAAGGGCAAGGTCTTCCCACTGAAAGACGCCGTGGATGACGCGCTCGCGAACGGCACATCCACCGTCACCAATGTGCTGGTCGTCAAGCGTGCCGAGAACGACGTTGACTGGACTTCGGGGCGCGACCTCTGGTGGCATGACCAGCTGCAGGCGGCAGACCCCGAGCACGAGGCGGAGGCCTTCGAGGCCGAGAACCCGCTCTTCATCCTCTACACGTCCGGCACGACGGGTAAGCCGAAGGGCATCCTGCATACCAGTGGCGGATACCTCACCCAGGTCGCGTTCACGCACAAGAATGTCTTCGACCTGCATCCGGAAACTGACGTCTACTGGTGCACCGCCGACGTCGGCTGGGTCACCGGTCACAGCTACGTCGTGTACGGTCCGCTCGCCAACGGCGCGACGCAGGTGATGTACGAGGGCACCCCCGACACCCCGCACAGCGGCCGGTGGTGGGAACTCATCGAGAAATACCGGGTGTCCATTTTCTACACGGCACCCACCGCTATCCGATCGTTCATGAAACTTGGCCGGCACATTCCCGACGGGTTCGACCTCACATCGCTGCGCCTGCTCGGTTCGGTCGGGGAACCGATCAACCCCGAGGCGTGGATCTGGTACCGGGATGCGATCGGTGGCGGCACCGCCCCCATCGTCGACACCTGGTGGCAGACCGAGACCGGCGCCATCATGATCTCCGCGCTGCCGGGGATCACTTCGCTGAAGCCCGGCGCAGCGCAAGTGCCCATCCCCGGCATCTCGATCGAGATCCTCGGCGAAGACGGCACTTCCGTTGAGCCGCCCAGCGGGGGACTTCTCGTCGTCTCCGAACCGTGGCCGTCGATGCTTCGCGGCATCTGGGGCGACCCCGAGCGCTTTAAGGAAACGTACTGGTCGAAGTTTTCCACTCCCGACAAGCCCAAGTACTTCGCAGGCGACGGTGCGCACATCGATGAGGACGGCGACATCTGGCTCCTCGGTCGGGTCGACGATGTCATGAACGTGTCGGGCCACCGGCTCTCGACCACCGAGATCGAATCTGCACTGGTGTCCCACCCGATGGTTGCGGAAGCTGCGGTCGTCGGCGCCGCCGACGAAGCGACCGGGCAGGCCATCGTCGCCTTCGTTATCCTGCGCAGCGACCAGGAGCAGGCGCAGACTGCGGATGAAGCATCCGCGATCCTGCGTACCCATGTCGTCGGGCAGATCGGCGCGATCGCGCGACCACGGCAGGTCTTCGTCGTGGCTGAGTTGCCGAAGACCCGCTCTGGCAAGATCATGCGACGACTGCTTCAGGATGTCGCGGAGGGACGGCCCGTCGGCGACACCACGACACTGGCTGACGCGAACGTGATGCAGATCATCTCGGACAAACTCAAGTAGCCGTCCCAAGCACACGGCACCTCTGGCTGGCTTAGGGCCCAGCACACGCTGATCAGGCTGGCTAAGGCCCCTGCCCACGCACGCGCAGGCTGGCTCAGGCGAACTCGAAAATGAACTCGATCTCGACCGGGGCATCCAGCGGCAGCACAGCGACGCCCACCGCACTCCGGGCGTGTGCACCGGCCTCGCCGAAGATGTCACCGAGCAGTTCGGACGCTCCGTTGATGACGCCGGGCTGGCCGGAGAATGAGGGGTCGGATGCGACGAAGCCGACGACCTTGACGACGCGCGTGATCCGGTCGAGAGACCCAATCGCGCTGCGAGCTGCAGCCAGACCGTTGAGCACGCACGTGCGCGCCAGTAGTTTCGCGTCCGCCGCGGATATTTCGGCGCCAACCTTGCCTGTCATCGGCAAGGCGCCGTCGACCATGGGAAGCTGCCCGGCCGTGAACACGAGGTTGCCAGAGGCAATCGCGGGAACGTAGGCCGCGAGTGGGCGTGAAGCCGCAGGTACTTCGAGTCCAAGCTCGGCGAGCCGCTCATCCAGCGTCGACATCAGGATTCTTCCTCTGACGCGGCTGGCTTCTGGCGCTTCAGGTAGGCGACGAGGCCACCTTCCGGCCCCGCGACGACCTGCACGAGCTCCCAGCCCTCAGCGCCCCAATTGTTCAGGATTGCTGCGGTGTTGTGGATTATCAGGGGGGTGGTGACGTATTCCCACGATGGCATTGGGGGCATCCGTTCAGGTTGGTTGGAGGGTTATTCCCGTACCATCGATTCTATGTCTGCCCAAAATTCTCCACGCAGGGGTGCGCTCGCCGCCATCGCCGGTATCCTCGGCTTCAGCGTGCTCTCGGGCGTTCTCGTGACAGTCATGGTCGCACCCGCCCTCGCAGTGACCGGCATTGTCGCGTCGAGTACCATCGGCGTTTTCGACAGCCTCCCCGAGTACATCGTTGTCGGTAATCAGCCCCAGCGCAACGAAATCTGGGCGACCTGGACCGGGGCGGGCAACGTCAACGGCTACCTCCAGATCGCGAGTATCTTCGACCAGAACCGCCAGGAAGTCACCTACGACCAGATTTCCCCGTTCGCCCTCGAGGCAGCGGTCGACGGTGAAGACCGCCGGTTCTATGACCACGGCGGCGTGGATATTTCATCGGTCGTCCGGGCCTCGGTGGGCAACTTGGTCTCGAGCGGATCGCAGAGCGGGGCATCAACGCTCTCCATGCAGCTGGTGAAGAACATCTTCGTGCAGCAGGCAGCGCAGTTGCCCACAGACGCAGAGCGTAAGGCCGCGTATAACAGCGCGACAGCAACATCCTTCGACCGCAAGCTCAAGGAGATGAAGCTCGCGATCGGCCTGGAGAAGAAGTACACGAAGAAGGAAATTCTCACTGCGTACTTGAACATCGCGTTTTTCGGTGACAATACCTACGGAATTCAGGCCGCAGCCCAGCGCTACTACAGCGTCGACGCGAAGGATCTCACGCTTCCCGAAGCAGCGAGTCTTGTCGCGATCGTACAGAAACCGGAGGATCGCGGGCCGTTCCAGCCCGCGAACTACGATGCAAACAAGGCTCGCCGAGATGTCATCCTCGGGCAGATGCTCGACGTGGGAGACATTGCCCGGGGCGACTACAACACGGCACTCAGCACGCCTGTAGATGACACGACGCTCAAGCCATCCGCACCGCAAAACGGTTGCATCGCCGCCAACCCATACGGAACGTGGTTCTGCGATTACGTGGTGAAGAATGTGGACAACTTTGCCTTCCTCGGCCCGGATACTGCCACTCGCGAGGCCAACTGGACGAAGGGTGGCTACAAGATCTACACCACCCTGGATCTCGATGTGCAGGTGAATGCTCAGAACCAGACCTGGACCTACGCGAGCAACGCGGAGACGGCCCTCGCACTCGGCAGTACCACGGTCGCCATCCAGCCGGGAACCGGGCGCGTGATCGAAATGACCGAGAACAAAGTCTTCAACGACGCGGAAGCGGGCGGCGGGCCCACAACGTCGGCCGTCAACTACGCCACCAGTGTGTCCTACGGCGGCTCGACCGGTTTCCAGGCCGGCTCCACCTACAAGCTGTTCACGCTACTGGACTGGCTGAAGTCGGGGCACGGCCTGAGCGAACGCGTGAGTGGTGACCAGCGCACCGTCAACCAGGCTCAGTTCAAAGACAGCTGCGCGGATGGTGGTGGTTGGGTCGGCCCATACCCATTCAAGAACGACTCCGGCGGCAACCCGGGCGCGATCACGGTCAAATCCGCAACCGCAGCCTCCGTCAACGGTGCATTCATCTCGATGGGGCTTCGGCTCGACCTGTGCGACATCCGTCACATTGCCGAATCCCTCGGGGTTCAGCGCGGTAACGAGACGCACCTGCAGACCAACCCGTCGTCGATCCTCGGTACGAATGAGGTCACCCCAATCAGCATGGCCGGCGCCTATGCTGCCGTCGCTGCCGGCGGCAAGTATTGCGCACCGATCATCGTTGATCGGGTAATCCAGCCGGACGGCAAAGAAGTAGCTGGCCAGCCACAGGACTGCCATCAGGCGATCGATCCGGGAATCGCCGCAACGGCGGCCTACGCGCTCGCGGGCGTGACGAATGGTGGAACGGCCACTGCCTCAAATCCTTACGATGGAGTTCCGATCATCGGAAAGACGGGTACCACCGACTCTGCGACCGACACCTGGGTCATCACCTCGACAACGAATTTGACGACAGCAACGTGGGTGGGTAACTCGATCGGCAAGGTATCGCTCTCCGGTTACGACTGGATGGGTTTCGCCGGCAATGTGCTGCGGCACGAGATCATGCGTCACACCGTCGCGGTCTCAGATCAGAAATACGGCGGCGGCGCCTTCCCCCCACCCCAGGACTCCCTGCTCGGTGGCTCGGGCATCCAGGTCCCTGACGTGCGTGGCCAGACGCCGGAGGCAGCCAAGGCGCTGCTCGAGGGACTCGGCTTCAGTTACCTGGATGGCGGCCCGATCGATTCGGAGTTCCCGGCAGGGAAGGTGGCCAACACCGACCCGGCTCCTGGTACGCAATCCGGTGTGGCTGCGATCATCACCGTGTTCACGAGCAAGGGCAACAAGGTCGCTTTCCCGGACGTCGTGGGCGACGGCAAGTGGAATGACTTCGCATCCGCCAAATCGATCCTCAATGGTCAGGGTTACTCCACGGTGGCCCAGGGATGTGAGGTGCTCAAGCCGGCGGGCGGCCCGGGCCCGGTTCTGCCCACCGACCCGCGTGTTGGCAAGGTGCAGTCCAGTGACCCGCCGCCCGGTAGTATCGTGCTCCCGGGTGTCTCGGTCACGCTGACCGTGGGCGAGATCACCTGCCCGTGACCCCGTCGGTGTCCCGTACCGCCGTGACCGCACTGGGTGCTGTCACGGCGGTGGGGGCTGCCGCGCTGGCGTGGGGCGCCCTGGTCGAGCGCACCCGGTTCACGATTCGGCACGAGGGCGTTCCGGTGCTCGATCCCGGGGCGCGCAATATCGTGGTCCTGCACCTTGCGGACATCCACATGGCGCCGTGGCAGCAGCGAAAGCAGGAGTGGATCCGCTCGCTCGCGCTGCTTGAGCCCGACCTCATCGTCAATACCGGGGACAACTACGGGCATCGCGATGCGCTGAAGGCAATCGAGTACGCGCTGGAGCCGTTCCGCGGCGTGCCGGGCGTTTTTGTGAACGGGTCGAATGACTACTTCGGTCCGCAGGCGAAGAACCCATTCCGCTACTTCGCGGGGCCGTCGGCGTCGCGAAAATCGGTATCGACTCTGGATGTTGGTGCCCTCGAGCACTACTTCGAAGATTCGCTGGGCTGGCTCTCGCTCAACAACACGGCCCGTGCGATCGAACTGCGCGGTTCGCGACTCGAGTTCTTCGGAGTGAACGATGCACATCGCGGCTGGGATCGACTCGATCGCCTGCCCGGTGCAATCGAAGAGATGCGGGAGAACGTGGGCTGGCAAGACGAGCGCGGTGGTCCCGATGTCGTCACGATCGGTGTAACCCACGCTCCCTATCGCCGGGTACTCGACTCCTTCGTGACGAATGGCGCTGACGTTATATTCGCCGGTCATACACACGGCGGTCAGGTGCGCATCCCGGGACGACCTGCGCTGGTTACTAACTGCGACATTCCGCCAACCCAAGCGCAGGGCCTCTCGGTCTGGACCCACGCGCGCCGTTCGGCGCTCCTGAACGTCAGCGCCGGTATTGGCACCTCGATCTACGCTCCGGTGCGTTTCGCCTGCCCACCGGAAGCTGTCACCGTGACGCTTACCCCTGGAGATTTCGGCTATTCTTGAGAGGTCAGCGGCTCAGCCCGCAGGCGATCGGGGTGTGGCGCAGCTTGGTAGCGCGCTTCGTTCGGGACGAAGAGGTCGTGGGTTCAAATCCCGCTACCCCGACAAAATGTGATGCGGGTCGCTACGGGCGGCCCGTATCTTTTTTTGACGGGGTATCCCGGCCTAGGCGAAGTCCGCGTCCGGCGCCGACCGGTAGCTGAACTCCGCCTTCGGGCGCCATCCATTGTTCAGTACTCCGGCACTCTCGTCGAGGTAGCAGGCGCCGCACAGCGCGTCGTACGTGACATCGACGCCGTCGATCGCGACCTGGTCTCCGTCGAAGATGTAGCGGTCGCCGACCTTTCGCGCGTTGAAGATGGCCTTGCGACCGCAGCGGCAGATTGTCTTGAGTTCCTCGAGTGAGTGCGACACTTCGAGTAGGCGCCTGCTGCCCGGGAACGCGACAGTCTGGAAATCGGTTCGGATGCCGTAGGCGAGCACGGGCACGCCCTCGAGAATAGCGATCCGCAACAGGTCATCGACCTGGCCTTCACTCAGGAACTGGGCTTCGTCAATGAGCAGGCAGCTGACTGCCAATCCCGTGCGCTTGAGAACGAGCGCTCGTTCTGCGACGAACTTCTGGTAAATATCTTCCTCGGGGGCGACCGTGAAATTCACGCGCCGAGCCACTCCGAGCCGCGATACGATCTCGGCATCGCCCTTGGTATCGATCTGCGGCTTGGCGAGCAGCACGACGTGACCGCGCTCCTCGTAGTTGAACGCGGCTTGCAGGAGGGCCGTACTCTTGCCGCTGTTCATCGCCCCGTAGCGAAAATACAGTTTGCTCATCGACTCAGGGTACCGCCCACCGTGGTGACCAGCGCGCTCACGTGCGCTTCAAAGCAGAGGCGGCATCACTCGATGATCGCGAGAGCCTTCGCCGTCGCGGAGAGGGTCGCTTGGGCCAGGGCAGGGTCGTCCGCGAGCGCCTTCCCAAGAGTCGGCACCATGCGACGAAGTTGTGGAGTCCATCCCGCGAGCTTGTCGGGGAAGCACTTCTCGATGAGGCCGAGCATGATCGGCACGGCGGTGGATGCACCGGGTGAGGCTCCGAGCAGGCCCGCGATGCTGCCATCGGCCGAGGCAACGACCTCCGTGCCGAACTGGAGCACACCGATCTTCCTGGGGTCCTTCTTTATGACCTGCACCCGCTGACCCGCCGTGATCGGGTACCAGTCATCGGGCTTTCCCTCGGGGAAGAATCTCTTCAACTCCGCAAACTTCGCCTCGGGCCTGGCAAGCAGCTGGGCCAGCAAATAACGCACGAGACCGAGGTTGCCCAGGCCTGCGGCGACCATGGGGATCACATTGTGCCAGCGGATTGATGCAAAAAGATCGAGCAGCGACCCGGTCTTCAGGAACTTCGGGCTAAATCCCGCGTAGGGCCCAAACATCAGGCTCCCCTGGCCATCAACGATGCGAACGTCGAGGTGCGGCATTGACATGGGCGGGGCACCCAGTTCGGGCTTTCCGTAGACCTTTGCGAAGTGACGAGAAACCAACTCCGGGTTATCGGTGCGCAGGAACTCGCCGCTCACCGGGAAACCGCCGAAGCCGCGGATCTCTTTGATACCCGACTTCTGAAGCAGGTTGAGCGCGTAGCCGCCGGCCCCGACAAAGACGAACCGCGCGAACACCGGGGGCATCGGGGTGGAGCCGATGTCACGTCGGAGTGAAATCTTCCAGGAGCCGTCCCGTTGGCGCGAGAGGTTCCTCACCTCAACTTCGGTTTTCAGCTTCGCACCACGACTCACAAGGTCCTTGGTCAGGATGTTGGACAGCGCGCCGAAGTCAACATCTGTACCCGCCGTAGTGCGGGTCGCGGCGATGGCCTGCGACTTCAGCCGCCCTGGGATCATGAGTGGTGCCCAGGAACGCAGCACACGGGCATCCTCGGTGTATTCCATGCCAGAGAACAGTGGATGGTCTTTCAGGGCCTCGTAGCGCTTACGGAGGTACTCGACGTTCTCCTCGCCGGTCACAAAACTCATGTGCGGCGTCGCGTGAATGAACGCGGACGGGTCGGGGATGCGCCCATCAGCAACAAGGTGAGACCAGAACTGGCGCGTCACCTGGAACTGCTCGTTGACCGTCACCGCGCTCGAGATGTCAATCGTGCCGTCAGCACGCTCGGGCGTGTAGTTCAGCTCACAAAGGGCGGAATGGCCCGTTCCGGCATTGTTCCACGGGTTGGAACTCTCGAGTGCGACATCGCCCAGGCGCTCGAAGATCTGGATGTCCCAGTAGGGCTGCAGTTCCTGCAGCATCGCGCCGAGCGTGGCGCTCATAATTCCTCCGCCGATGAGGGCGACATCGACCGTTTTGTTCACGAGCACGAGTTTACAGGTGCTCTACAGAGCCAATGCGGTGAGTGCGGTGTCCCTCTGGTGAGCCATCGCCACCGCTGCGAGAGTCACTGGTTGCGCATCCCGGCGGCGACATGCTCGCCCCGATCGTGAGAATTGCGAGAGCGACGGCCTGAGGGCATGCGTGAGTTTCACGGTGTGCAGTCCGCGTGCTCGCCGAAATCCTGTGTCAGTTGGCCTCGACGAGTTGCGCCGCGATGAGTTCAGCGATCGCAACAGCGTTGAGAGCCGCGCCCTTTCGCAGGTTGTCGTTACTGATGAAAAGCGCCAGCCCGCGGCCCTCGGGCACGCCTTCATCGGAGCGGATTCGCCCAACGAAACTCGGGTCTTTGCCTGCGGCCTCGAGCGGGGTCGGCACTTCGGTCAGCACGACACCCGGGGCAACAGCGAGCAGTTCACGGGCCCGCTCTGGGCTCAGCGGTCGTGCGAACTCGGCGTTGATTGACAATGAATGGCCGGTAAACACGGGAACGCGAACGCACGTGCCGCTCACGAGCAGATTGGGCAACTGGAGTATCTTGCGGCTCTCGTTGCGCAGCTTCTTTTCCTCGTCGGTCTCGTTGAGACCGTCGTTCACGAGGTTACCCGCGAAGGGAAGCACGTTGAAGGCGATGTGCTTGACGAACTTGTGCGGGGCGGGCATCGTGACCGCCGAGCCGTCGTGTACGAGGTCGAGAAGGTCCTGGGCGGATGCTGCTTCCGCCTGGTCGCGCAGTTCCTCACAACCGGCGAGACCGGCACCCGAGACGGCCTGATAGGTGCTGACAATGAGCCGCTGGAGCCCGCTTTCGGCGTCGAGCACCTTGAGCACCGGCATCGCGGCCATGGTCGTGCAGTTGGGGTTCGCGATGATGCCCTTGACGGCATCCTTGATGGCATGGGGGTTGACCTCACTGACCACGAGCGGAACCTCTGGATCCATCCGCCAGGCCGATGAATTGTCGATCACGAGTACGCCTGCGGCCGCAAATCGCGGGGCCTGAACTTTTGACGTGCTTGCGCCCGCCGAAAAGATCGCGACATCGAGGCCAGCCGGATCTGCCGTCTCGGCATCCTCCACGACAATCTGCTGCCCACGCCAGGGCAGGGTCGTTCCGGCGCTTCGCGACGATGCGAAGTAGCGGATCTCGGCGACTGGGAAGTTGCGCTCCTCAAGAAGCTGCCGAACGACGGCACCCACTTGCCCTGTGGCGCCAACAACGCCGATACGAACCCCGGTACTACTCATGACCCGTCCAACCACGACTCTCTCAAAATGCTTCCGCAATCTTAGCGAGCGGGAATTCCAGCCGGTTGCAGCGCCAATCGCTGCAACCGGGGATGATGTCCTATCTATAAGGGCTCTAGTGATCGCCGGGGCGCGGATGCCGTCCAGCTACCCGACCCGGCTGGTGGCGCTCTGCGCTGCCGCTAGCGCCCCGTGCCACCGTGAACTGCGGCCTCCGTATCGCCGTCCAGGCCAAAAGCGGTGTGCACGACGCGCACCGCCTCGTTGACAATGTCAGCGCGAGTCACGACTGAGATGCGGATCTCGCTCGTCGAGATCATCTCGATATTGATTCCCGCCTCGTAGAGGGCTGTGAAGAGTTTCGCCGAGACGCCCGCGTTGGTACGCATACCTGCACCCACGACCGCGAGCTTGCCAATCTGGTCGTCGTGCTGCACCGAGAGGAAGCCGACCGAGTCCTTTTCCGCATTGAGAGCAGTAATCGCCGCCTGCGCGTCTGATTTGGGTAGCGTGAAGGAGATGTCGGTCAGGCCCGTGCTCGACGATGACACGTTCTGCACAATCATGTCGATGTTCGCATTTGTCTTAGCGACAATCGTGAAGATCTGCGCCGCCATACCGGGGATATCGGGCACCCCGACAACCGTAATCTTGGCCTCGCTGAGGTCGGCCGCGACGCCCGTGATGATTGGTTCTTCCATAATCTCTCCCTCGGTGGGGTTGATGACGAGCGTGCCCGGATTGTCGTTGAAGGATGACCGCACGTGAAGCGTCACACCATGCCGGCGCGCGTACTCGACGGCGCGAATGTACAGCACCTTGGCTCCGGCAGCTGCGAGCTCAAGCATCTCTTCGCTGGTGATCACGTCGACCTTCCGCGCGGAAGGAACCACGCGTGGATCCGCCGTGAAGACACCATCGACATCCGTATAGATCTCGCATATCTCGGCGCCGAGTGCTGCTGCGAGCGCGACGGCAGTTGTGTCCGAGCCACCGCGGCCGAGGGTGGTGATATCACCGGTCTTGCGGTTAAAGCCCTGGAAACCGGCGACTATCGCGACGGCCCCCTGATCGAGCGCTTCGCGAACCCGCTTCGGAGCGACCTCGACGATGCGAGCTGAGCCGTGCTGGGCATCGGTGACCATGCCTGCCTGACTGCCGGTGTAGCTGCGCGCGTCGACACCGAGGCTCTTGATCGCCATTGCGAGCAGCGCCATCGAGATGCGCTCGCCTGCGGTGAGCAGCATGTCGAGCTCGCGACCGGATGGCACGGTCGCAACCTGCTCGGCAAGCTCAAGCAGCTCATCGGTCGTATCTCCCATTGCAGACACGACCACCACAACGTCGTGACCGGCATTGCGCGTGTTCACAATCCGCTGGGCGACCCGCTTGATGCTCTCCGCGTCAGCGACGGATGATCCGCCGAATTTCTGGACGATCAAGCTCACGTGGTTCTCCGGCGGGGTGCAAAGGGTCGACTCACCATGATATGTGACGCGCCGGGCGACGACGCGCGCCGAGCACCCCCGCAGTTGTTACGAACGTAGCGCCGACTAACGCGAATTTTACGAACGCAGTTGCTACGAAGTGCGGATGAGCGTCGCGGTGACCGCAGGGTTGGAGGCATAGGTCCACAGCAGCGTGGCTCCACTCGGCGTGAGCGTTGTCATGCTGCCTTGGGCACATGCCGTGGCATCGCTTACTGTCTCGAGCATGGTCACGACATCACCAACCCGTGTCGTCCGCGTCCATGTTGCGGTGCAGGGGAAAGCGGGCCGGTAATCGGCAGTGGCGCTTGCGGTCGTTCCGTCATCCGTGATGTGCACAGCGACGGAATAGGGAGAACCATCGGGCTTCGAAGGGGTCGCCCATCAGTTTTCGACGACTCTACGACCTTCGAAGGCGCGGCCCAGGGTGACTTCGTCAGCGTACTCGAGGTCTCCACCCACTGGGAGACCCGAAGCGAGGCGGGTCACGCGCAGGCCCGGGTAGACCAGGAGCCGCGTGAGATAGGTCGCGGTGGCCTCGCCTTCGAGGTTGGGGTCGGTCGCAAGGATGACCTCGGTCACTGTGCCGTCGGCGAGCCGCGTGAGGAGCTGCTTGACGCGCAGGTCATCGGGACCGATACCGTCGATCGGGCTGATCGCCCCCCCGAGGACGTGATAAAGACCCTTAAACTCGCGGGTCCGTTCGATCGCGACAACGTCTTTCGCCTCCTCAACCACGCAGATTGTCGCTGCGGAGCGTCGGGGGTCGCGGCAGATAGAGCAGGTCTCCTGTTCCGTGACGTTGCCGCAGATCGCACAGAATCGCACCTTGTCGCGCACATCCCGAAGCACCTCAGACAGTCGAATCACGTCAAAACTCTCGGTCTGCAAGATATGGAATGCGATTCGCTGCGCCGATTTGGGTCCGATGCCGGGAAGGCGCCCGAGTTCGTCAATGAGTTCCTGAACGATTCCCTCGTACATTGGCTACTCGACCTTCGGAACGGGAACGACACGGGGGGCTACCTGCTGTTCCTCGATGAAGCTTGCACCGAGCAGTTCGCGCACGACTGACTCGCCGTAGCGGGTATCGGGCGCAGCGGGCGGGTCGGGCGGTGTCGACTTGACCGCAACGGGCGGCTTGGTGGTTTCGGAAGCAGCCTTGGGCAGCCGACGCGCAACGGGCGTCTTCTCCGGTTCGGGCTGCGAGTCGGGGATAGCTACGACGGCCCAGCCCTGCGCATCCGTGGCGGGGGCAGAAACTGGCGTGGTCACTTCGTCGGTCGCGGGCACCTCTGCCCGCGTCTTGAACTTGACCCTGAACCCCAACACATCGAGGATCGCGGTTCGAAGGATCTCACTGACTCCACCTCCTCCGGCCTGTGGAAGCTTAAACTGGTCGACGTCGTTCTGGCTCACAAAAGTGACCGTCAGAATGTCGCCGTCCAGTTCCCTGGCCTGCGACGTGTAGACCGCAGTCCAGGCGCTCATCCTGGTCGCCCGGACCCGCTCAAGAATCTCCGGCCATGCATCCCTGATCTGCTGCAGAGTGACCGAAGCAACGACGGGCCGTGGCGCGGGTTCTGCGGCCGCGGGAGGTGCTTCACGCGGCGCTTCGGCGATATTCGCCGAAGGAGAAGATGGAGGACCCGCGAATGGCTCCCGCGGATTACCGTCGAGCCCGCTGCCCCGGCCAACACCCTCGTGCTCAACCCCCGCTTCCTCAACCCCCGCTTCCTCAACCGCCGCTTCCTCAACCGCGGCGTGCACAACTCCCGCGTGCACAACTCCAGCTTGTTCAACCCCGATCCGACGCTCGAGTCGCTCGACCCGTGCGAGTGCGCCACGTTCTGAGTCATCGCTGGCAGGCACAAGCACCCGGGCGACCATGAGTTCGAGGTGCAGCCGCGGTGACGTCGCGCCCGTCAGCTCGGTGAGGGCGGCGTTGACGATATCGGCTGCTCGGGAGAGTTCAGCGGTACCGAATGTGCTCGCCTGTCGCGCCATGCGGTCGAGCTGGTCCTGTGGTACCCCGCGCAGCACTGCGGCAGCGTTGGCAGAGGTGGCAGCGACGATAATCAGGTCGCGAAGTCTTTCGAGCAAATCTTCAACGAACCGTCGCGGGTCCTGGCCGGTCTGGATGACGCGATCGACCGAGGAGAACGCCGCCGCGGCATCCCGTGCACCGAGCGCGTCAACGACCTCATCGAGGAGCGCACCGTCGGTGTACCCGAGGAGGGAAACCGCACGGTCGTACTGGATCGTGTTGCTCTCTGACCCCGCGATCAGCTGGTCGAGAAGCGAGAGGGTGTCACGCACCGACCCACCGCCAGCACGCACGACAAGGGGAAGCACACCACCCTGCACCTCGACGCTCTCGGAAACACAGACGCCCTGGATGTAGTCGAGCATCTGGGCGGGCGGCACGAGCCGGAACGGGTAGTGGTGAGTGCGCGAGCGGATCGTGCCAATTACCTTCTCGGGCTCGGTGGTAGCGAAGATGAACTTCACGTGCTCCGGTGGTTCTTCAACGATCTTCAGCAGTGCATTGAACCCCTGTGGCGTCACCATGTGTGCCTCATCGAGAATGAAGATTTTGTAGCGATCGCGCGCCGGAGCGTAGACCGCGCGCTCGCGAAGATCTCGAGCATCGTCGACCCCGTTGTGGCTCGCCGCATCAATCTCGACGACATCGAGGGAGCCTCCGCCTTCGCGTGCGAGCTCCACACACGACGCACACGTGCCGCAGGGAGTATCGGTCGGACCCTCCGCACAGTTCAGGCAACGCGCGAGAATTCGCGCTGATGTGGTCTTGCCGCAGCCGCGAGGGCCGCTGAAGAGATAGGCATGGTTGACGCGGTCAGTGCGAAGTGCCGTGCGCAGCGGATCGGTCACCTGCGACTGACCGATCAATTCGGCGAACGTCTCCGGTCGGTACCGGCGATACAGGGCTGCGACCACCCTCCAAGAGTAGTCGCGGCCACCGACGGCATCGGTGGAACGGGAAGCCCGTGGGTGGGGTGTACCGGTGGCGTTCTACTGAACCACAGCGAGGGACTGGCGAGCGATCTCGAACTCCTCGTTCGTGGGCACCACGAGAACCGCGATGGGCGATTCCTCGGTGCTGATTCGGCGGGCATCCCGCTTCGGTGAGATATTGCGAGTTCCATCGAGCTGGATGCCGAAGCTCTCCAGCCCCGTCAACGCCGCAGCGCGAACCTCGGGACTGTTCTCACCAACGCCGGCCGTGAACACGATCACATCAGCCCCACCAAGCTCAATGAGGTACGCACCGAGGTAATGGCGCAGCCGGTGGACATAGACGTCGAACGCCAGGCGGGCCGCAGCATCGCCGGTTCGGATGCCTTCGATCACGTCGCGCATGTCACGGTGTCCGCTCAGGCCGAGCATGCCGCTGCCGCGGTTGAGTAGTGTGTCGAGCTCGGGTTGGCTCATGGTCAGACTGAGGTGCAGAAGCGCGCCGGGATCGATATCGCCCGAGCGGGTGCCCATAACGAGTCCCTCGAGTGGCGTCATGCCCATCGACGTGTCGACAGAGCGGCCGCCGTCGATCGCGGTCACGGAGGCCCCGTTGCCCAGATGAAACATGATCATCCGCAGCGAGTCGAGGGGCCTCTGGAGATATCGCGCAGTGGCTCCCGAGACGTACCGATATGACGTGCCATGGAAGCCGTATCGGCGCACACCCTGCTCGGCTGCGACCTTTGCGTCGATCGCGTAGGTATAAGCATCGGCCGCCAGGGTGTGGTGAAAAGCCGTGTCGAATACCGCAACATTGGGCACGCCCGGAAATGCATTCTGTGCGGCACGAATGCCCGCAAGGTTCGCGGGGTTATGCAACGGCGCCAACGCCGACAACCGCTCGATAGCGAGTTCGACCTCGCGCGTAATAAGTGTTGCCGCGGAGAATTCCTCTCCCCCGTGCACGACTCGATGCCCGATAACCACGGGATGCTCGCCGCCGAGTGACTCGAGAATGACCCGCATACCGGCTTGGTGATCGACTACCTCGCCAGCGCCCTCGCCGATTCGCTCGACGACTCCGCCGCGAACGACCGCACCGGACTCGACATCGAGCAGCTGCCACTTAATCGAGGATGAACCTGAGTTCACGACGAATGCGAGCGCTTGTGACATCACCGGGATTGCGCCTGGATCGCCGTGATTGCCACGGTGTTGACGATGTCGCGTACCAGCGCACCGCGCGAGAGGTCATTGACGGGCTTGCGCAGCCCCTGCAGCACGGGCCCAATAGCCACGGCTCCCGAGCTGCGCTGCACCGCCTTGTAGGTGTTGTTGCCCGTGTTCAGGTCGGGGAAGATAAAAACTGTCGCGCGACCGGCCACCGTCGATTCCGGCATCTTGGCGCGAGCGACGGCCACATCCGCTGCCGCGTCGTACTGGATCGGGCCGTCGACCTCCAGGTCGGGTCGGCGTTCGTGCACGAGAGCCGTTGCGGCACGCACCTTGTCGACGTCCACGCCGGTGCCGGATATTCCGGTCGAGTACGACAGCATGGCCACGCGTGGGGTGATTCCGAACAGCGCAGCCGTGCCAGCGGAGGAAATCGCGATGTCCGCCAGTTCATCCGCCGTCGGGTCCGGAACGACGGCGCAGTCGCCGTAGACGAGCACGCGATCTTCAAGGGCCATGAAGAACACGCTCGAGACAATCGCGACGCCATCCTTTGTTTTGATGAACTCGAACGCGGGTTTGATGGTGTGCGCAGTTGTGTGCGCGGCACCGGACACCATGCCGTCGGCAAGGCCGAGGTGCACCATCATCGTGCCGAAGTAGGAAACGTCCAGCACCGTTTCACGCGCCTGGTCGATCGTGACGCCCTTGTGCGTGCGCAGCCGTGCGTACTCCTCGGCGAATCGCTCATGGAGCTCCGGGTCCGCGGTGCTGAGCACTCTCGCGGCTGCGATGTCGACCCCGAGACCGGCCGCCCGCGCGCGCACGTCGGCCTCGTCCCCGAGAATAGTGAGTTCGCACACCGAGCGACTCAGGAGCGTTCCGGCGGCTTGCAGGATACGGTCGTCGGCGCCCTCCGGTAGAACGATGTGCTTGCGGTCGGAGCGCGCCCGCTCAAGGAGCGCGTACTCGAACATGAGCGGCGTTACTGCAGTCGACTCCTCAGCGCCGAGCTCATGCAGCAGCAACTCCGCATCGACATGCTTCTCGAAAAGGGCGAGCGCCGTATCGATCTTTCTTTGGGATGTTGCGGCCAACTGTCCCCTCGTCTGCGCGATTCGCTGTGCCGTCGGGTACGTGCCGAACTCACACGTCACAATCGGAAGGGTCTCATCCAGCCCCTCGATGAGACGATCGATCACCGGGGACAACTCAAATCCCCCATTGAGCACAATGCCGGCGAGGCTCGGGAACGTACCGGACGCGTGCGCGGTAAGCGCGGCGACAAGTACCTCGCTACGATCCCCGGCGATGACAACGAGTGCGCCCTCGGTGAGGCGCGACAGCACGTTTTCCATTGACATGCCCGCGATCACGACACCGAGCACTTCGCGCGCCAGCAATGCGCTGTCGCCCTTCAACAGGCGCCCCTCCACGGCCGACATCACGGCTGCCATGGTGGGGGCGATCAGGTACGGATCCTCCGGGATGACCCATGCCGGCACGTGCGATGCCGCTGCGACCGCTGTGCTGATCTGTGTCAGGGCTTCGGGGTCTGCGCGGTTCACGATCACCGCGAGGAGGGTCGCATGGGCGGTGGCGAGCTCGGGCAGCGCGAGGTCTGCGACCTGCCTGAGTTCGTCAGCAGTGCGGGCGCGGGATTCATCCTGCTCACGCCCCGCGAGGACCAGCAGCACTGGAGCTCCGAGGTTGGCCGCGATGTGGGCGTTGTAGGAGAGCTCGGTCGGGGTTGCGACATCGGTATAGTCCGAGCCCACGATTACGACAGCGTCACACCTGCGTTCGATTGACTTGAAGCGATCGACGATCCGTGAGAGCGCGGCATCCGGGTCATCGTGTACCGCTTCGTACGTGACGCCAATGCATTCGTCGTAGTCGAAGTCCACCCCGTCACGCGAGAGGAGCAGCTCGAGCACGAAGTCGGGCTCCCTGGTCGATCGCGCGACGGGTCGGAACACACCCACACGCCCGACTCCGCGCAGTAGGGTGTCGAGCACACCAAGCGCCACGGCAGACTTGCCGCTATGCCCCTCGGCGGATGCCACGTAAATGCTCTTGGCCACCGTTCAACACTAGGCGCAGATTTCAACACGGGGCGCAGATACTCCTGCATCTTCAAGCCGCTCTCCGGCGCCTGAATCTGGGTGCACATTCCGGGTACACGGGTGTGTTCTGTCTTGTTACCCTCAACGCGATCGAGCGGATGATCGGGGAGGGTAGGAATCTCTGCAGTAGCGCTCAAAGCAGAGGTGCAAGGCAAAAATGAATGACCCCTCGCGCACCCGCCAGAGCCCGGTTACCCTTGCTACGTTTCCGTCCTGGGGGAGTTGGCCTGGATGGCGCCACGCGAGGAGCCGAGACAATCGTACCCGCCGCACGGGGGTGGGCTCCTGCGGGAACAGCTAAGCTTCATGAGGCCGTCGGACACCATCGCCTGATGACCGGCCGGGAGAATTCGCCTAGTGGCCTATGGCGCACGCTTGGAAAGCGTGTTGGGTGAAAGCCCTCGGGGGTTCGAATCCCCCATTCTCCGCAGATTTTTGCCTTGAAAACGTTGGTTTCGCGCAGACTTTGACCGCTCGCGCGCGAGCATCACCCTCATTTCGAGGCGTGCCTACGAGTGCCAACGCTCATTTGATGGCTTCCACAGTCGGTGCAGGGTGCGCCGTAGTCAGCAGCCGGACGATCACGTAGCCGATCGCTGCACCGATCAACTGCGCGCCGATAAATCCGATTACGCCGTTTGGCGCGATGCCCGCGAAGCTGTTAGTGAAGATCCTCCCGATAGTGATCGCTGGGTTGGCAAAGCTCGTCGAGCTGGTAAAGAAGTACGCGGCACCGATATAGGCGCCCACCGCGATCGGCGCGAAGCGCTCGAGCCCTTGCCGGGCAAGCAGGAACACGACGAGGACGAGTCCTGCGGTGGCGACGATCTCACCGACGAAGTGACCCGGGCTTGATCGGTCGGTGGTGCTGATCGCGACCGCGGCACGGCCGAACATCAAGTTGGCGAGGATCGTGCCCACGATGCAACCCGCGACCTGAAATGGGACATAGGTAAGCGCGTCTGATCGACGACCGAGGATGCTGTCGACAAGGGAGATCACGGGATTCAGGTGCGCGCCGCTGATCGGGGCTAGAAGCAGGATGATGACGCCGAGCCCAAGGCCGGTGGCGATCGCGTTCTCCGCCAGCTCGAGGCCGGGCTGATTAGGCGAGAGCGTTTGGGCCGATATGCCAGAGCCAACGACGACTGCGGCGAGTAGCAACGTCCCGAGGAACTCCGCAAACAAGCGCCGAGAACGTGAGGCCATGCGTCAGACCGTGACCAAGAGTCGGGCGATACCATCAAGCGCGCCAGGCACAAGGCTGAAATACGCCCATGTGCCGCGCTTGGACCGGGTGAGGTAGCCCGCGTCGACCAAGATCTTCAAGTGGTGCGAGACCGTTGGCTGACCGAGTCCGAGAGGCTCGATCAGATCACACACGCACGCTTCGGCATCCTTTCGCGCGGCAACCATCGAAATGATTCTCAACCGCGCCGGGTCAGCGAGTGCCTTCAGCGATGACGCGAGGTTGATCGCGTTGTCTTCATTGATCGCCTCGCGAGTGAGCGGCCCGCAGCACGCGGTCACGTCCCGCACCGGGAGTAATTCCATCAACGTCATGGACTGATTCTCACATAAACATTGACAAACGTCGATAGATTAATGATCCTTATATCGACAGGCATCAATCTTTGATTTGGAGTCATTCATGGCCGACAAACCCCGCGTTCTCTTTGTCTGCATCCACAACGCTGGACGAAGCCAAATGGCTGCCGGCTTCGCGACCGCCCTGTCCGGTGGTGCAGTCGAGGTCCGCTCCGGCGGATCCGAACCAGGGAACGAGATCAATCCGATCGCCATCGCCGCGATGGCCGAAGAAGGTATCGACATCTCGCACGGCGTGCCGCAACTGATGACGACCGAAGCGGTGCGCGAGTCCGATGTCGTCATCACAATGGGGTGCGGTGATGTTTGTCCGATCTTCCCCGGCAAGCGATACGACGACTGGGACCTGACCGACCCGAGCGGACTCCCGATCGAGAAGGTGCGACCCATCCGCGACGAAATCAAGACGCGAGTCGAAATGCTGCTGACCGAGCTCCTGCCAGCCTGACCTTTTTTCAAAAGGAAGGGAGGTGACCATATGAACGAAGAAGACGAATGCTGCCCCGACATCGGCTGCTGCTAGGTCGAAGGTGAGCGGCCCGGAGACGTCCGAGTCGTCCACTGCCGCCGTTGCGGCTCTTCGCGTCGCGCCATAACTTTCCAGGCTCGTACCTCGTCGAGCCGATCCGAAACGGCGTCCAGGTCGTGGATAGTCACTCGGGGAAGGATTGGCTCGACAGCTTGGCTGGCGTCGACTGCTCGAGCGAACCAGCCCTGCGACCTACTCAAATCCCGCTTACCACGCCCCTCGCGCTCGGTGGCGTTTTCGCTACATCCGCTCTTGCCTATGGCCACGAACATCAGATGCAATCGGTCCGGTCATTCGACACCGAGTGTTTTGCGCTTCCAGCGCACTTCTTCCCCTTGGCGCCACGACGCCAGTCGCGCTGACGAAACGACCCCAGTTGCGCTGACGAAACGATACGATCCGACTAGTGCCGCTGTCCTGTCGAACCGAAAGAAATTTGGATGCGCCAGCCGAAGGTATCGCCGTTCGATGGAAACTGCCGCGGTCACCTCGCCCCCACCGCGCACCTGCTCCCTCACCTGCGCGCGGGTAACGCGGCAGACTCCGCGATGCCCTGGGATATTTCGGAGCAACTCACCGGCGCTTCGTTCCCCACGACCTGAACCTAGTTCCGCTTCAGCGTCGAGAAGATACCGCGCAGAACCTCGCGCACAATCGTCTGTCCACTGCGTGAGCCAAGCACATCCTCAAGCACGCTCTTGTTCTGCCTCGCTGGGGTGCGGGTAGTGGTCGCCCGCGCCCGGGGGGCGCCTCGCAGATCGCGCACCGCTTTGTCATACGCGGACTGCGTGCTTGCGGCAGGGGCATCCGCAACCGCTGCGGCCGCCGCGTTCATCTTCGCCGCCAGAATCTCCCGCGCCGACTCCGGGTCGACCGGCGTGCCATATTTCGCCAGCAGCGGCGACGCGTTGACCGTGGCCTGCATCACCTCGTTCGGGGTCGGCGCCATCGATCCCTGCGGCGCGCGCAGACGCGTCCACGCCACCGGGCTCGGGGCACCCTTCTCGTTCATGACCGTGATGATCGCCTCGCCAATTGCCAGTGAAGTCAGAACGTCAGCGAGGTTGTATCCCGAGATCGGGTAGGTGGAGACTGTCGCCTTGAGCGCCTTCGCGTCATCCGGAGTGTGCGCCCGTAGCTGATGCTGAACCCGCGAGCCGATCTGTGCGAGAACGTCGTTGGGGACATCTTTGGGTGTCTGCGTCACGAAGAAGATGCCGACGCCCTTGGAGCGGATGAGACGCACCGTCTGGGTGATCGATGCGATGAAGTCTTTCGACCCATCCCGGAAGAGCAGGTGCGCTTCGTCAAAGAAGAACACGAGCTTGGGCTTGTCGGTGTCGCCGACCTCGGGCAGGTCGTTGAAGAGATCCGCGAGAAGCCACATCAGGAAGGTCGAGAATAGCGCGGGGCGATCCTGTACCCCAGGGATCTCAAGCAGGCTGACGATGCCCTTGCCATCCGGCGTCACCTTGAGAAACTCGCTCGTCTCCATCTCGGGCTCGCCGAAGAAGACGTCGGCACCCTGGTCGGCAAAGCCAATCAGTTCGCGAAGGATTACACCGGCCGTTGCCGGGGACAGCCCGCCGAGTTCCTTGAGTTCGGGCTTTCCGGCATCGCTGACGAGCCAGTTGAGTACGGCCCGCAAGTCGCTGAGGTCCACCAGCGGCAGGCCCGCGGAGTCGGCATAGTGGAAGACCAGGCCGAGACTTGACTCCTGCGTTGGATTCAGGCCGAGCACCTTCGAGAGCAGGAGGGGGCCGAAGCTCGATACGGTCGCGCGGATCGGAATCCCGATGCCCTGGCCGCCAAGTGTGAAGTACTCGGTCGGGCTCGCGATGCCCGCCCACCGCTGGCCAATGGACTCGGTGCGCGCGAGCAGCTTCGGGTCTGCGGCTCCCGCGCTCGCGATGCCCGACAAATCGCCCTTGATGTCTGCCGCGAACACCGGCACACCAGCCGCGGACAGCTGCTCCGCGAGTACCTGCAAGGTCTTGGTCTTGCCCGTACCGGTCGCGCCCGCGACAAGGCCGTGACGGTTGAGCATGGCAATCGGGATGCGAATCGGCACGTCAGACACCGGATCGCCATTGAGAAGTGCACCCATCTCCAGGGCCTCGGCATCGAACGTATACCCGGCGCGGATCACAGCTACCTGCTCCGCGTTGAGTGGGCCGCCGAGCATCGGGACTGGTACTGCCGTGGCTGACACCGCCGTTGGTGCGGAATCGGACGGGTCCGGCCGCCGAGCAGCGGCCTTCTCGGCCGCAACCAGGGCTTCCTGCACCGCGAGCACGGCCTCAGCGTCGGCCAGTGCCTTCCTCGCCGCGACTACCTGGGCTGCCGCATCCGTCATGCTGACAAGCTTAAACTGCCAGCCGATCCTCCATGCCCCATGCCTGCCCGTAGCCACCGTCAGCCACTGGCATGGCCATGAGGTCGAGGAAGGGCTTCGCGTCGAACGCCTCCGGACCGAGCACACCGCGACCCGTCCAGGTGCCCTTCGAGAGCAGCTCAAGCGCGATCACCGGGTTCAGTGCGGTCTGCCAGACCACGCACTGGCTCTCGTACTCGGCCATCGTCCACTCGTTGTCGCTCACGTGGTAGAGATACACCTCACGCGGCGCGCCATTAGTGCCGGTACCGGTGACCCAGAGCCCGGCGCAGGTCTTGCCGGTCATCCGGGGTCCCAGGGTTGCCGGGTCTGGAAGGCCAGCAGCGACGACGTCGCGAGGGGCGACCATCACCGGGCCTCCCGCAGAACGCACCCTCACGGGCTCGGTCTTGTCGAGCCCCAGCTGGTGCAGCGTCTTGAGGATGCCGATAAACTCATCCCCCAGCCCGTACTTGAACGTGACGCGCTTGGCAGCAACCCAGCGGGGCATGAGCAGCACTTCCTCGTGCTCGACATTGACGCACTCGACAGGGCCGATCCCCTCGGGAAACTCGAACACCTCCGGCTCACTGAAGGGCGGAGTGGTGTACCAACCGCGGTCTTTCTCCCAGATCACCGGCGGGTTCAGGCACTCCTCGATGGTCGTCCAGATGCTAAAGCTCGGCGCGAAGATCTCGTTGCCCGCCACATCGCGCACGACGAGGTTCGCACCATCGCGTGTGCCGAGCTCATCAATCTCGCTGAAGAGCTGGTCAGCGGCGTAACGCGCAAAGACATCGCTGAGGCCCGGCTCGACACCCATCCCGACAAGCGCAAGACGACCGGCGCTCTCCCAGTCGGGCGCTTGAGCGAACTGGTCGTCGCCCAGCTTCACGCCGGTCTTCGAGTTCGGCTCCGTGGGATGCGGCTCAGACAGGCTCATCGCCATGTCCAGGTAGTCGGCCCCCGCGGCGAGCGCACCCGCAAAAATGGTCGGAACGAACTTGGGCTCGACCGCGTTCATGACGTGTGTTGCGCCGTGTTCCTTCGCGACGGACGCCACGTTGTCGGGGTCCGAAGCGTCAATCCGTACCGCGACGAAGCGCTCACCCTGGGCGCCATGTCTGGCCTCAATCCACGCAATCGTGCGCTCCGCCCGCGAGAGGTCGTAGTCGCTCACGATCATCGTTTCGAAGAAATCGCGTCGTGCCGCAATCTTTGCAATTGCGTCGCCGACGCCGCCGGCGCCCACCAGGAGAACTCTCATGGTGCGACGCTATCGCGCGCGGGTGTTTGGACGGTAGCGCAAATACCCGCTGGCCACGTGAGGATGGTTGTGCCGGGTTCAGCCGAACGAGGTTGGGTCCGCGAGCAGGCCTGCGAAGGCCAGCTCCGCTGCACCCACCATCAGGATGTCGTTGCCCAGTTCAGCAGGCACGATGCGAACCGATTCCCCGATCGCCTGGAGCGGTTGCGTCGCTAACGACTGCACGAGCAGCTCGGGAGCCGCGGCATGCAAAGCCGCGAGAAATCCACCGAGTACGACGCGCTCCGGGTTGAGCGTGTTGACCGCGTTTCGAATCCCGATCGCAAGAAACCCAAGCTGGCGCTCAATCTCGGCTCGCACCGCATCCGACGTGGAGGCGACTAGCGCCTGCTCAAGGAGATCGCTGTCCACCGCGTCAAGCCCAACGAGTTCCAGCAGCGGAGAGCGCCGAACCTCGGTCTCGAGACAGCCGATCGCACCGCAGTCGCACCGGATTCCCACACTGTTGACAAGGGTATGACCGAGTTCGCCGGCATAGCCGGCAGCACCCGTGAGCGGAACTCCGCCCGCCACGATGCCTCCCCCGACTCCTCCTGCTCCACCATTCAGGTAGACGAGGTCACCGATTCCGCGTCCGGCACCAAAGGCGCTCTCCGCGAGCACGCCAAGGCTCGCGTCGTTGCTGGCAGATGCCGGCAAGTCAAGAGCGCTAGACAGCATCGCGGTGAAAGGTTCGTCAATCCACCCGAAGTGCGGAGCGAGTCGAATTAGTCCATCCTCCGACCTGACCAGGCCCGGCACGGCCACACCGACACCGATGACTCGCTGGGCCGGAGAGAGCCCCGCGATCAGTGAGCGGCTGACATCAGCGGCAAATTCCACCGCGCGCGTGACCGAGATCTGCGCATCCACTGCGATCCGCTGGCGCGCGATCACCCGGCCACCCATTCCCACCGTCGCCAGGTGGATCGCGTCGATCTCGGGATTGATCGCAAGTGCGACAGCCTTCTGAGTGGTCGAAACGATGGGGCTAGGTCGACCTACGCGGCTACTGGGTCCGGGATCAGACTCTCCGACCAGCCCCAATCCGACAAGCTCGCCCACCAGCGCCGCGATTGTGGAGCGGTTGAGTCCGGTCACCGCGGTAAGTTCGGAACGGGAGCGGCCGTCGGCGCCGCTCCTGTGCACCAACCGGAGCACCGTTGCCAGATTCTCGCGTCGAAGCGAGTCGCTGCCTAAACCACGCAATGTGGCTTCCATCACATTCACAGCGAAACCCTACCGCTGCGCTCGCGGTGGGGTGCGATCGGGTTGTGCCGCGAATTTTTGATTTCAGTTCTCCTTCACCAGTGACTTTATGCGATATGTTGAGGGTCGCAACATTTACTTTCACCGCAGAAACAGGAGACCACCATGGCCACTCCCACTCCCACCCCCGCCGACAAGTTCTCCTTCGGCCTCTGGACCATCGGCTACAACGGCGCCGACCCATTCGGCGGACCAACCCGCGCTCCGCTCGACGTTGTTCACGCGGTCGAGAAGCTCGCGGAACTCGGCGCATACGGCCTCACCTTCCACGACGACGACTTATTCGCGTTTGGATCCTCTGAGGCCGACCGGCGTACCCAGATCGACCGGCTGAAGAAGGTGCTCGCGGCCACCGGCATGATCGTGCCGATGGTCACGACCAACCTCTTCAGCGCACCCGTGTTTAAAGACGGTGGTTTTACCTCCAACGATCGGGATGTTCGCCGCTTCGCGATGCGCAAAGCCATGCGCCAGCTGGAGCTCGGCGTCGAATTCGGGGCGAAGACCTTCGTGATGTGGGGGGGTCGCGAGGGAGCAGAGTACGACGCCGCCAAGGACATCCGCTCGGCGCTTGAGCGCTACCGCGAGGCGGTGAATGTGTTCGCCGAGTACGTGACCGACAAGGGCTATGACATCCGGTTCGCGATCGAGCCCAAGCCCAATGAGCCGCGGGGCGACATCTTGCTGCCGACTGTCGGCCACGCGATGGCGTTCATCAGCACGCTCGATCGCCCCGAACTCTTTGGTGTGAACCCCGAGGTCGGACACGAGCAGATGGCGGGGCTGAACTTTGCATCGGGCATTGCACAGGCTCTGTACCAGGGCAAGCTATTCCATATCGACCTGAACGGGCAGCGCGGCATCAAGTACGACCAAGACCTGGTCTTCGGCCACGGCGACCTGCACAATGCGTTTGCGCTTGTCGATCTCCTCGAGAATGGTGGGCCCGGTGGTGGCCCCAGCTACGACGGCCCGCGGCACTTCGACTACAAGCCGAGCCGCACCGAAGACGAGAGCGGTGTCTGGGATTCGGCTGCCGCGAACATGCGCACCTACCTTCTGCTCAAGGAACGTGCTGCAGCGTTCCGCGCCGACCCCGATGTGCAAGAGGCACTTGCGGCCTCCCGCGTGCCTGAGCTCGCGACGACCACGCTGGCCGCTGGTGAGACATACGACGACCTGCTCGCGGACCGCAGCGCGTTCGAAGACTTCGACCCGTCGCCCTACTTCAACGGCAAAGGCTTCGGCTTCGTTCGCCTGCAGCAGCTTGCCCTCGAGCACCTGCTCGGCGCGCGGGGCTAGTCAGTGACGCTGGTTGCTGGGGTCGATTCGTCGACCCAGTCATGCAAAGTTGTCATCGTGGATGTCGCAACCGGAGCGGTGCTCCGCAGCGGCAGCGCGGCGCACCCCGACGGTACCGAGGTCGACCCTGAGGCCTGGTGGCAAGTGCTGCAGTCTGCGATCTCGCGGGCGGGTGGAATCGACGATGTCGCCGCGATCTCCGTGGGAGCGCAGCAGCACGGCATGGTGGTGCTCGACCACGGTGGCCGCGTCATCCGACCCGCCCTGCTGTGGAATGACACCCGGTCGGCCGAAGCCGCGCGCGACCTGATCGCCGAATTGGGTGCTGGCGAACTCGCTCGACGTTCCGGGTCGGTGCCGGTCGCATCCTTCACCATCACGAAGCTGCGCTGGCTGCGGGATGCCGAGCCCGACAATGCGGCACGTGTTGCAGCGGTGGCGCTTCCGCACGACTGGCTCACCTGGCGCCTGCGCGGATTCGGACCGGAGAACCCGAGACTCGACGCGCTGACGACCGATCGATCAGATGCAAGCGGCACGGGCTACTGGAACCCCGCGACCGGCGAGTACGACCACGACCTCCTGGTACAGGCGCTCGGCCACGATGCAATCCTGCCGCGAGTGCTCGGCGCTGGCGACAGCGCCGGCACTGCAGACCAACGACTCGTGGCTGCAGGTGCCGGTGACAACGCCGGCGCAGCGCTCGGGCTGGGTGCCCGGTCTGGCGATGTCGTCGTCTCGCTTGGCACAAGCGGCACGGTGTTCGCCGTGACCGACAACCCCATACGCGACGAGTCGGGAACGGTCGCTGGCTTCGCCTCGGCCAGCGGAGAATTTCTTCCGCTCGTCGCGACGCTGAATGCCGCGCGGGTACTGAAGTCGATCGGTGCTTTACTCGACGTCGACCACGGCGGCCTCGGCGAACTGGCACTGCAGGCCGAGCCGGGCGCAGGCGGACTGGTTCTCCACCCGTATTTCGAGGGCGAGCGAACACCCAACCTCCCGGACGCAACGGCCTCCCTCACCGGTATGACGATTGCGTCCACGAGCCGCGCGAACTTGGCTCGGGCGGCAGTCGAGGGAATGCTGTGTGGGCTCGCTGACGGTCTGGACGCCCTTCGCAGCCACGGCGTCGTAGCTCATCGGATCCTCCTGATCGGTGGTGCAGCGCAAAACCCGGCCGTCGCGTCAATCGCGGCGCAGGTCTTCGATGCGCCCGTCGTGGTCCCAACACCCGGCGAGTACGTCGCCCTTGGCGCTGCGGCCCAGGCCGCCTGGGCGCTCCAGGGAACACGGCCAGACTGGCCGCTCGCGATCTTCGCCGAGCCCGCGCCCGACTACCAGCCGATCATCCGCGAGCAGTACGCCCGGCCGTAGGGTTCAGTCAGTCGGCGTCCACGCGCTGCCGTTGCTCGAACTCAACTCGACTGCGGCCAGTACCCGCTGTACCTGCAGGCCGTCAGCGAACGATGGCGTGGGCTGCACACCGCTCGTGATCGCTGTGATGAAGTCGCTGACCTGGTTCGAGAAACCGTGTTCATACCCGAGCACGTGACCGGGCGGCCACCACGCTGCGATGTACGGATGCTGCGGCTCGGTCACGACGATCTTGGTGAAACCCCTTTCGTTCGACGGCGAAGTTGCATCGTAGTACCCCAGCGAGTTCATGTCGTCCAGGTCGAACGCGATGGCGCCCGCCGATCCCGATACTTCGATGCGCAGGGAGTTCTTTCGCCCCGTTGCACAGCGCGTTGCCTCGAAGATCCCGAGGACACCGCGGGTGCCGGGCGCGCTCTGGTATCGACCCGTGAAGAGGGCGGCGTCATCCACGGTGACCTCTCCC
>JAYSPT010000031.1:0-3322 GCA_043721995.1 Salinibacterium sp.
ACTCCGCTCCTGGGAACGATGCTCGCCACAGTTGTCGGCGATCGCGACAAGCTCGTCCGTTCACCGCTGTCGGTGGTCGGATATGCAGCGGCAGCGAGCTCGCCATCGGATCTCTGGTAAGCCTCAGAGCGGGCGGGATCCGACGGGACTCAACGCCGCCCACGTCACGGTGAATCCGGTGCCGAGCAACTCGGTGCAACTCTCGAAATAGCGCGTCGCAACTCACACGTGCCGCGGCATCCGCAAGCACATCGTCACGTCAGCCGACTACGAGCGGAAGCGAGCTCGACGTCACCTCGGCCTCTGCATTCACGCTGATGGAACCCACTGATCCGGCGAACACAATGCCTTCGACGCTGACTGCACCGACAACCGCCGATGGGGAGATCCTCAGCTCGCCCGATTGTGCGTTTGGCTCGAGACCCAGCACACTCGAGAGCACCGAGACCGCAGCCGCCGCCGACCAAGCCTGTGGCCTGCATGCAGAGGGATACGGAATTGGTGATGAGAAGTCGTTGATCGAATCACCAGAGTGCAATTCGGGCATGCGGTAGTTGAATCCGGATGCTGCGGCAAGCAGTCCTAGCGCGAGCTCATCCGACTCTTTCCGAAACCCGTCGCGTGCGAGACCCGCGACCGCAATTGCGGTGTCGTGCGCCCAGACGCTGCCTCCGTGGTAGCTGAGCGGCCAGTAGCCGGCAGCGTCAGTCGACATCGTACGTAGCCCAAAACCGCTATTGAGACCGGGCGAGACCAAACGGCGGGCCAACAGCGCGCCCTGGCCGTCGTCGAGGATCCCGGTACCGAACAGGTGGCCCATGTTGCTCGTCACGGTGTCGACCGCGCGCTTGTCTCGGTCCAGAGCGACTGCAACGTACGCGCCGTCGGGCGAGTCAATCCAGAACTTCTCATGAAAGGCGCCACGCAGCGTTTGCGCCCACTCCCGCCACACGGAGCCGTCACCGTCGAATGCATCGAGCAGATCTGCACCATGAGTGGCGGCCTCATAGGCGTACCCCTGCACCTCGCAGAGTGCAATCGGCCCCACCGCGAGCGTTCCGTCCCGCCACTGCACGGAGTCACCCGAGTCTTTCCAGCCCTGATTCGAGAGGCCCTTGCCGGTGCGGTCCACGTATTCAAGCAGGCCATCGCCGTCGGAATCGCCGAAGTCGCGCATCCACGTGAGAGCGCGAAGAAGATTGGGCAACAGCGCGCGCACCTCGTCGGCGGGCATCCCCCAGCGCCACGCGTCGTGAAGAAGACAGATCCACAGCGGGGTGGCATCGACGGTGCCGTAGTACAGGGGCGGCAACATGATTCCCGCAGCGGGTATATCAAGGGCACCCCGTCGAAGCTCGTGCATAATCTTTCCGGGTTCCTCAGCCGTTGATGGCACCTGTGTGGTGCCCTGCAACTCCGCGAGCGAGCGCAGGGTGCTAGCCGCTATCGCTGTGCCGAGCGGGAGCATGAAGCGCGCTGCCCAGATGGAGTCCCGACCGAACAGGGTGAAAAACCATGGCGCCCCGGCTGCAAAAAACTCCGCTTCCGGTTGAGCCACGGTCGCCATGCGCAAAGCGCTCAGATCATGGAGTGCACGTGCCACCCACCGAGCCAATCGCTCATCACCGGCGTTGACCACGGTCGCACCCCAGGGCGCTTCAGCTTCGACGCCGCGCACAACCGAGAGCGAATCACGCATCACAATCGACCATCCGATGCTCACGTTGCCGTGCGCAGGAACCGTGACGACCCAACTAAGCGACGACGCGGTGACTGCCGCACCGGGCGCCGCCAAGGTTACGGAGACATCGTTTGCCATCCAATTCGCGCCGGGCTGCTCGCCGTCTGGTGCGATCACGACGACGGGCGTCAGCAGCGAACCGAGGCCGCCCTTGATTCGGTCGAGAGCCGTGGCGTCGGGGCGGTAGTCAACTCGAACGGTCGTAGTGAGTTCACGGCCGAGTCGAGAGACCAGTTGCAGCCGTTCAGAGAAACCTGAAATCGTGGCGGTGCGTGTCAGTTCGGCGCGCACCCCCGGGTCTGGAGTGCCATCATCCAAATCTCGGACCACGTACACGAACGTCGCCGCGTCGGCGCTGGACGCGGCAGTGGCGATGTGCTCGATCGCGCGGTCATCAACCGACACGGCAAGCGCTGAGATCGTACGAACGTCCGAGAAGTAGACGCCATGGATGGCATCTGAACCCATTTGCCCGTCGTGAGCAGACCACGCCTGGGTTGGAGCCCGCAGAACCACCGTGTCGTCGTGGATGAGCGGCTGCAGCGGCTTGCCCGGCGACGTGCTCATTGTTTCTCCGAAGTCCTGATCGGTAAGACCTGTTGACAATTTGCCCTGTGCAGGTAACGTAGCACTCATAGTTTGAACGATCAAACTACACAATATCGAGCAATTGTATGGGCTCGATCGTGTCAGTTTGATCGATCAAACCTAGTCGTGCGAGGAGCCAAAGGAGGCCCGAGTGTCGCAGTTGCCCACCGTCGAAGACGTCGCGCGCCTCGCGAGTGTGTCGCGCCAGACAGTTTCGAACGTGCTCAACTCTCCAGAGATAGTTCGCGGAGACACTCGAACCCGGGTCGAGACTGCGATCGCGCAGCTCGGGTACCGACCGCACGCATCAGCGCGACGTTTGCGAACCCAGCAGTCCTCGACCATCGGTGTTCGCCTCGATCCGCTCCTCGACGGCATTTCGGGATCAGTGCTCGATCGCTACCTTCACGCGCTCACTGAACAGGCCACCAAACGCGGGATGCGCATCATGCTGTTCACCGCATCCGATCCCTATCAAGAGATCGAGGAACTCCGAGGACTGCGCGCCGCAGCCGACGTGGACGCGTTCGTGATTACTGCGACCCGCTTCGAGGATCCGCGCATCGACTGGCTGATCCGCGAACGCATCCCGTTCGTGACGTTCGGGCGGCCCTGGGGCGAAGACATGGATAGTCCCGACCGGCTTTGGGTTGACGTGGATGGCTTCTCGGGCACACATGAGGCAACCGAGCACCTGTTCGGCCGCGGCCTTAGTCGCATCGGATACCTCGGGTGGCCAGCCGGATCCGGCACGGGGGACGAGCGTCATCGAGGTTGGACTGCCGCCATGCGTGAGCACGGGGCGGATGATGCTCACCTTGCGCAACTGGAGCGCGTCAGCGAGGAGAGCGTGTCATCGGCTCGTCGGCTGGTTGAGCGGCTGATCGTTGACGACCCCGCGCTCGAGGCGATCGTGTGTGTCAGTGACTCGCTGGCACTCGGCGCCTTGATGGCCGTCAACGAGGCGGGTCGCAACTCTTTCCCGGTCATCGG
>JAYSPT010000032.1:0-19737 GCA_043721995.1 Salinibacterium sp.
CGATGGTTGCTGGGATCGCGCTGGCAAGATCCATAATCGTCAGTGGCCCGCCGCCACTCGCCGCCGTTGCAGCGAGTCCATGAATGACGGATGCCGTTCAGCAAGGCGCGCCGGCATCGTCGCGTCGGCGACGATCTCGGAAGCATGGGTCGCGAGTAGTGCGCCCAGTATGCCCGCGAGGGCATCGCCCGCGCCCGCGGTGGCCAGCCAGGATGGCGCGGATGCCACGCTCAGCCAGATCCCTGGGCCAGCGACAAAGGTCGTGTGCCCTTTCAGGAGTACCGTCACGCCGAGGTCACGGGCCGCACTGGCCGCGGCTTGTGCGGGATCTGAAACGATCTGCTCGAGCGGCACGCCGCGCACGCGGGCGAGTTCCCGGAAGTGCGGCGTGATCACCACCGGCCCGGTTGCGCGGTGGTGGAAGTCGAGCGCGCCACCGTCGAGCACCACGGGCACGTTCTGGCTTGCAGCATCCGACAGCCTTCGAAGTGTTTCCAGATCACGGTCCGCCGGGTCTTGCCCCGAGCCGAGCACCCACGCCTGCACCCTGCCGTCAGTGGTTACAGTCTCGGGCCGGCGTTGCAGCACCAGTTCGCTCGCACGGTTCGGCCCGAGGTAGCGCACCATTCCGACACCGGTCCGAAGTGCGGCCTCCACACCGAGAACCGCGGCTCCCGGATAGCGGTCTGAGCCGGTTATGACGCCCAGGACTCCCCTGCTGTACTTATCGTCGGTTTCGGCCGGCACCGCGATGTGGCGTGCTGCAGTGGCCGGCGTGAATGCGGTGAACTCGGGCATAGGCCCACGATAGTTTGGAGTGTGAGCATTTCAATCCCCGGTCATGTTGTCGTCTTCGACTACGGAGAGGTGATTTCACGTTCGCCGAGCGCGGTAGACCAGCAGATATTGGTCGACCTGGCGGGCAGCGATGCCGAGCAGTTCTGGGCGAGCTACTGGCAACACCGGGACGGCCTGGACAAGGGCACGACGAGTGTGCCGCAATACTGGGCGCTTGTGGCTGGAGATCTCGGCGTCACATGGCGAGCCTCGAAGGTGCACGAACTGTGGGTGGCTGATTTCCGGAGTTGGTGGAGCGTAGAGCCGGGAACCCTGGACCTAATCGAAGAACTGTATGAGGGCGGCACGCGCTTGGCGATTCTCTCGAATGCCGGCTTCGACTTCTCCAGCCCGTTCCGAAGGTCTCCGATGAGCCAGTTCTTCGAGCGAGTGTTCGTGAGCGCCGAGATGGATGCGATCAAGCCCGATCCCGCGATCTACAGCGAAGTGGCAGCCGAGTTGGGCATCGCACTCGATCATATGGTCTTCATCGACAATAAGAAGGCGAACTCGGACGCGGCCGGTGCAGTCGGCGTGACGGCACACCACTACATCGGGGTAAACGAGCTCGGCGAGTTCCTGAGGAGCCTGGCGGGCTAACGCTTACTCAGCTCGGGCCCTGTTCAGGGACGACGACGAGTTGCGTCCTGCACCTCGCCGACAAGTTCCTCGATGATGTCCTCGAGGAATATGACGCCTGTGGTCTTTCCGTCCTCGCCGAAGACGCGGGCCACATGCACTCCGGAACGACGCAACGTGGCTAGTGCATCTTCGAGATCAGTGCCGCTGAAAATTGAGATCAGCGGGCGGATACGGCGCGGTGGCACGGGCTCATCGAACTCCTCGTCGTCGAGATCGATCACATCTTTGAGGTGGAGGTATCCGGTCGGCTCGCCCCCGACATCCACGAGGATGTAGCGCGAGAAACCTCGCTGGGCGACCGCTCGCTCAACGCCGGCCGGGGTCGCATCCTCAGGCAACGTCACGAGCGCAGGCAGGCCGACCGTGACATCCATCACCTTCTTGGAGGTGAACTCGAATGCGGCGCTCAGAGTGCCTCCCGCATCGCTCAACAGGCCCTCGCGGGTCGACTGGGCAACGATCGTCGCTACCTCGTCCAGCGTGAAGACACTGTTGGCCTCGGCGCGAGGGGTCACCCCGAAGAGGCGCAGCACGCCATTCGCGATGGCATTCAGCACGAGGATGATCGGCCTCAACACCGTCGCAATGAAGACCATCGGCGGCGCAAGAATCAGCACCGCCCGTTCGGGCAGGGTGAAGGAGATGTTCTTGGGCACCATCTCGCCCAGCACCACGTGCAGGAACGAGACAATCAGGAGCGTGATGACGAACGCGATGCCACCGATCACCTCGTCCGGCCAGCCGGTGAAACCGAGAGGCACCACGAGCAGCGCATGAATCGCTGGCTCCGAGACGTTGAGAATCAGCAGCGACGCGACCGTGATGCCGAGTTGACAGGCCGCGAGCATGAGGGTCGCGTGCTCCATTGCCCACAGGGCAGTCTTCGCTGATCGCGAGCCCGCCTCCGCCTTCGGCTCGATCTGGGAGCGCCGGGCCGAGATCACGGCGAACTCGGATGCCACAAAAAATGCGTTCACGATGAGCAGCAGGAAGAGCCCGACAATTCCCCAGGTCTCGCTCATTTCTCGCCACCGTCGGTTGGCAGCGTCGGCGTGAACCGCACCCGGTCGATGCGGCGCGCATCGAGCCGCTCGATGCGGAACGTTCCGCTCGTAACATCCACAGTGTCGCCCACCACGGGAAGACGACCCAGTTCACTCATCAGCCAACCTGCGACAGTCTCATAGGGACCGTCCTCGGGAACTGAAATGCCCGTGCGCTCGAGCAATTCATCGGGACGCAATATCGCCGGAAAGGTGAACCAGTCCCGGGAGCGCACCACGTCGGGCTTCGACTCGTCGTGCTCGTCAGATACTTCTCCGACCAGTTCCTCGACAAGATCCTCCAGGGTAGCCACGCCCGCGGTTCCACCGTACTCGTCGACCACAATCGCCATCTGGTAGCCACGGGCACGCAACTCGGCCAGAAGCAGGTCAAGTTTCATCGTCTCAGGCACCCGCAGAACTTCAGACTGCAGTGCCGAGATCGGGACCTCCGATCGTTTGTCGCGTGGTACGGCCACTGCCTGCTTCACGTGAACGATGCCGACCACGTCATCCATGTCTTCGCCCACTACCGGGAACCGGGAGAAACCGGTGCGGCGGGCCAGGTCGATCACCTCGTCGGCGGTATCGGTGCGCTCGAGGCTGGCGACCCGCAGGCGCGGGGTCATCACGTCCTGCGCGGTGTGATCGGCGAAGGCGAGGGTGCGAGCGAGCAGTGTTGCGGTGTCACGGTCGAGGCTTCCCTCATTGGCCGATCGGCGCACCAGGGAGGTGAGCTCTTCCGCTGTGCGAGCTCCCGACAGTTCCTCCTTCGGTTCGATTCCCACCAAGCGAAGGATGCCGTTCGCAGTGCTGTTGAGAAGGGACACAGCCGGGCGGAACACCGCCGTAAAGCCAACCTGGAAGGGGATGACCACCTTCCCCACGGCCCGGGGAAGCGCCAGCGCAAGGTTTTTCGGCACGAGCTCACCAATGATCATGGAGAGCAGGGTTGCCACAATAATCGCGAGCACCGTCGCGATTATTGTCACGGCCTGGGGGGGCATGCCAATCGCGGCGAGCGGGATGCTGAGCCATGCGCTGAAGGCCGGCTCAAGTGTGAAACCCGCGAGGAGGGTTGTCAGCGTGATACCCAACTGCGCACTCGACAGATGTGTGGAGGTCTTTTTGAGTGCGGAAATGATGACGCCGAGGCCGCGCTCGCCGCGCTCTTCGCGCGCCTCCAGTTCCGCGCGATCGAGATTAACGAGTGTGAACTCTGATGCGACGAAGAAACCGGTACCGACGGTCAGCAACAGTCCCACGGCGAACAGCAACCACTCAGACATGGCAGCCGATTGAACCACTGTTCATCGAGCTCGTACTCATCGAACTACTCGGAGGGTCGTCCATTTCGCGCAATCTTATCGGCTACCAGCTGACCGGCAGGGCCTTGCCTTCCTCATATCCCGCTGCGGACTGCACCCCAACGAGTGCACGCTCATGGAATTCGGCAAGGGTCGTGGCGCCCGCGTAACTCAGTGAACTGCGCACTCCCGCTGTGATCATGTCGATGAGGTCCTCCACGGATGGTCGTAGCGGGTCGAGGTAGATGCGAGAACTGGAGATGCCCTCCGCGAAAAGTGTCTTGCGGGCCAGTTCGTAGGCATCGAGTTGATCGAAGCGGTGCTGCACGGCCTTCGTTGATGCCATGCCCCAACTTTCCTTGTACGCCCGCCCGCCCTCGTCCAGCGCGAGAGTGCCCGGCGCTTCGATCGTGCCCGCAAACCAAGAGCCGATCATGACGGATGCTGCACCCGCCGCGAGCGCCAACGCGACATCGCGCGGGTAGCGCACACCTCCATCTGCCCATACGTGCGCGCCTAGATCCTGGGCGGCAGCGGCCGTTTCGAGCACTGCGGAGAACTGCGGACGTCCAACCGCGGTCATCATGCGTGTGGTGCACATCGCTCCGGGGCCGACACCAACCTTGATGATGTTCGCCCCGGCATTTACGAGGTCGCGCACCGCATCGGCTGTGACCACGTTACCGGCGACAATCGGAAGCCCGAGGCGGAGGCCCGCCACACTCTCGATCGCGCGCACCATGCTGTCCTGGTGACCGTGCGCCGTGTCGATGACGATGACATCGACCCCAGCGGCGGCAATGGCTTTCGCCTTCGCCGCGACATCCCCGTTGATGCCAATCGCTGCCGCGACACGGAGTCGGCCGCCGGTGTCAAGCGCGGGTGTGTACAGAGTGGACCGCAACGCGCCCTTGCGGCTGAGCGTGCCGACGACCTTGCCCTCGCTCAGTACGGGAGCGAAGTGGATGCCTGCGGCAACCATGAGATCGAAGGCCGCTCGCGGGGTGTGCAGTTGATCCTGGCCGAGGCTCGCCACGCCGCGGCCGAGCAGATCACCCAGTGGCGCATCCGGCATCGCGGTGGCGAGATCCTCAGCAGCAATTGCGCCCAGGTACGCGCCCTCTGCGTCGACGATCACGATGCCGTGGCCTTCACGAGGTGGCAGCTGCGACAAAGCCATGGCCACAGTGTCACTCGGCGCGAGGCTCACCGATGCGTCGAACTCGATGGGCTGCGATTTCACCCAGCGGATTGCTGCATCCAGTTCGTCCGCGTGCAGGTCCTGCGGAAGAACACCGAGACCGCCCCGTCGCGCCAGAGTCGCCGCGAGTCGCGCACCTGTCACTGAGTTCATGTTTGCGGAGACAATCGGGATGCTCGCCCCCGTGCCGTCCATGGGCGCCAGAGAAACATTCAACCGGCTTGCCACGGCCGAACGCTCCGGCACGAGGAAGACATCGGAGTAGGTCAGGTCGTGAGTGGGCGTCGTTTCGTAAAAGCGCATGAATTTAACGCTATCTCGTCGCGCGCACCAGCCGCGGTACAGGAAAACGGATTAAGCTTTGCGAAGGTGTGCTTACACCAAAGATCAGAGGCGAAAGTGGGCGGTCGGCTGTGTCGAGCCAAGTGACCGGAATTGCGCCAGAGGGCGCTTCCTCAAGCGAATTCGGAGCCAATGAATGGCTCGTGGACGAGATGTACGAGCGGTACCTTGTCGATAAGAATGCTGTGGACCCGTCGTGGTGGCCGGTGCTGGAGAGCTACCACCGCACGCTGGAAGACCCGGTGCCCACCACGGCGATCCCTGCAGTGTCGGCTGAGCCTGTCGCAGCCTCAGCACCCACACCGCCCGCCGGAAGTCAGCCGGTTGCGCGCACGACTTCAGTCAGGGCGAAGCCGCAGCCGATCCCTGCTCAGGCGCCCGAAACCGCGCCAATACCTACCGCCTCGGATACCGAAGCGACTCCCCAGCCGGAAAACGAAGTAGAGCCGCTGCGGGGCGCATCCAAGGCGCTGGCCGCGAACATGGACGCGAGTCTCACCGTACCCACGGCCACGAGTGTGCGCACGATGCCGGCGAAGCTCATGATCGACAACCGCATCGTGATCAACAACCACCTCAAACGCTCACGCGGCGGCAAGGTGTCCTTCACTCATCTCATTGCATGGGCAATAGTGCAGACGATCAAGGAATTCCCCAGCCAGAACGTCTACTACGACGAGCCCGAGGGTAAGCCCTCGGTCGTCACTCCCGCTCACATCAATCTCGGAATCGCCATTGACATCCCGAAGCCCGATGGAACGCGTTCGCTGGTTGTGCCCGGCATCAAGCGTGCAGACACGATGGGTTTTGGCGAGTTTCTTGCTGCCTATGAGGATGTCGTCGCCCGCGCGCGTGCTGGCAAGCTGACAGCCGCCGACTACGTCGGGAACACGATCTCACTGACCAATCCTGGCGGTATCGGTACCGAACATTCCGTGCCACGCCTGATGCGGGGTGCTGGCACCATTGTCGGCGCTGGCGCGCTCGAATACCCGGCCGCCTTCCAAGGCGCGAGCCCCAAGACCCTTGCTGAACTCGGTATCGGCAAAACCATCACCCTCACGAGTACCTACGACCACCGGGTCATCCAGGGGGCTGGTTCGGGCGAGTTCCTCAAGCTCATCCACGAGCGACTCATCGGCGAGAAGCGTTTCTACGAAGGCATCTTCGCGGCACTGCGAATTCCCTATGACCCGATTCACTGGGCAGCCGACATCAGCGTCGACACCGCTGACAGCGTTGGCAAGGTCACGCGAGTACAGGAACTGATCAACTTTTACCGCGTGCGCGGGCACCTAATGGCTGACATCGATCCGCTGGAATACCGCCAGCGCTCACATCCCGACCTTGACATCACCAACCACGGCCTCACCTTCTGGGACCTGGACCGTGAGTTCGTCACTGGCGGGTTCGGAGGCAAGCGCACCGCGCTGCTGCGGGAGATACTCGGTATTCTTCGCGACTCCTACTGCCGCACGGTCGGCATCGAGTACATGCACATCGCCGACCCGGCGCAGCGTCTGTGGATTCAGGAGCACGTCGAGCAGCGCTACACGAAGCCCGGCCACGACGAGCAGATGCGAATCCTCGACAAGCTCAATGAGGCCGAGGCGTTCGAGACGTTCCTGCAGACCAAATACGTCGGGCAAAAACGCTTCAGCCTCGAAGGCGGTGAGTCGACGATCGCCCTTCTCGATGCCGTCATCCAGAAGGCGGCCGAGGCGAACCTCGAAGAGGTAGCCATCGGTATGGCCCACCGCGGTCGATTGAGCGTGCTCACCAACATTGCCGGCAAGACCTACGGACAGATCTTTCGCGAGTTTGAGGGCACCCAAGACCCTAAGACGGTGCAAGGCTCGGGAGATGTCAAGTATCACCTCGGTACCGAGGGCGCCTTCGTCGGTACCTCCGGACGCACTATCCCCGTCTACCTCGCGGCCAACCCGTCACACCTCGAGGCAGTGGATGGCGTACTCGAGGGAATTGTGCGCGCGAAGCAGGACCGCCGACCGATTGGCTCATTCACAGTGCTGCCGATCATGGTGCACGGAGATGCAGCCATGTCAGGGCAGGGCATCGTGGTCGAGGTTCTTCAGATGTCGCAATTGCGCGCGTACCGCACCGGCGGAACGGTTCACATCAACATCAACAACCAGGTTGGCTTCACCACGCCACCGGCAGAGGGTCACACCTCGACCTACTCGACAGACGTCGCGAAGACTATCCAGGCGCCGATCTTCCACGTCAACGGTGACGACCCCGAGGCGGTCGTGCGGGTGGCTGAACTGGCATTCGAATATCGGCAGGAATTTCACCGCGATGTCGTGATCGACCTGGTGTGCTACCGCCGTCGCGGACACAACGAAGGCGACGACCCTTCGATGACCCAGCCGCTGATGTACAACCTCATCGAAGCGAAGCGCTCCGTGCGGACCCTGTATATGGAGGCGCTGATCGGCCGCGGGGACATCACGCAGGAGGAATACGACGCAACTCATCGCGATTTCCAGGATCGCCTCGAGCGTGCGTTCGCAGAGACGCACGCGGCACAGACCGGATCGATGCCGATCATCAATGTGAGCGCCGTAGCTGACCTTGAAAAGCCGGGATCACAGCAGGATGATGGCGTAGGCGAGCCAGTGACGACCGGAGTCGACGAGGCGATCCTGCAGCTCATCGGGGATGCACACGGCAACCCACCCGCGGGCTTCACCGTGCACCCCAAGCTGGTGCCGTTGCTGAACAAACGAGTCGAGATGACCCGCAGTGGTTCGATCGACTGGGCGATGGGCGAACTGCTCGCGCTCGGATCGGTGCTGCTCGAGGGCACGCCCGTACGTATGGTCGGCCAGGACACCCGCCGTGGCACCTTCGTGTCCCGGCACGCTGTGCTGCACGACCGCGAGAATGGCCAGGAATGGCTCCCGCTGGCGAACCTTGCCGAGAACCAGGCCCGCTTCTGGATCTACGACTCGCTGCTCAGCGAGTACGCGGCAATGGGATTCGAGTATGGCTACTCGGTGGAGCGCGCGGATGCCCTCGTGCTCTGGGAGGCCCAGTTCGGTGACTTTGCTGATGGGGCACAGACCATCATCGATGAGTTCGTCTCAAGCGCTGAGCAGAAGTGGGGCCAGCGCTCCAGCGTTGTCCTGCTGCTGCCACACGGCTACGAGGGTCAGGGGCCCGACCACTCGTCGGCACGGATCGAGCGGTACCTGCAATTGTGCGCGGAGAACAACATGACTGTCGCGCGGCCTTCGACGCCCGCGTCCTACTTCCACCTCCTGCGACGCCAGGCGTATGCCCGACCGCGGCGCCCACTGATCGTGTTCACGCCGAAGTCGATGCTTCGACTTCGTGGGGCCACCAGCGAGGTCGTCGACTTCACCCGGGGACGTTTCGAACCGGTCATCGACGACACTCGAATCCAGGACAAAGCAAGCGCCAAGCGCGTCATCGTGACCGCGGGCAAGATCTATTACGACCTGCTCGCCGAACTCGATAAGCGCGAGCGCAACGACATCGCGATTGTGCGAATGGAGCAGTTCTATCCGCTTCCGATCTCCGAGATAAACGCGACGCTCGAGCAGTACCCGAACGCTGACATCGTGTGGACGCAGGATGAGCCCGAGAATCAGGGAGCCTGGCCGTTCATCTGCCTCGAACTGGCACGCCACCTGAGGGGCCGCACCATCAAGGTCGCCTCACGTCCGGCATCCGCGTCACCCGCGACCGGTTCCTCCAAGCGCAGCGCTCAGGAGCAGGTTGACCTGATCGAGAAGGCACTCGCGCTCTGACCCGAGATGTGGGAATTGACCAAGTGGGCTGGCAGTGGGACTACTTGGATTGCAGTTCGCGAAGCCGCTGCAACACCTCAACGCGAAGCTGCTCGGGAGCTGTCTCGGCGCACGCCTGACGCACCTTGGCCGTGAGCATGAGACCCATGACGTGCTCAGAAGTGCAGCCGACGCAGTTCGTGAGGTGCTCCGCGATATCCTCGCGATCCTGCTCCGATACTTCGTTGTGAAGGTACTCCTCAAGCTCGGCTTTCGCCTTGTCGCAACCGCAGTCGGTCATTTCGTACTCCTGGTGGTAGTGGGCACGACGGGGATTCCGCGTTCGCGCGCATAGTCGGCGAGGGATTCGCGCAGCAGCCTGCGTCCTCTGTGCAACCGGCTCATGACAGTGCCGACTGGGGTTTTCATGATGTCGGCGATCTCTTGATAGGAGAACCCCTCGACGTCTGCGAAGTAGACCGCGAGACGAAAATCTTCCGGGATCGCCTGCAGGGCTTCCTTCACCGCGCTGTCTGGAAGGTGATCGATCGCCTCTGCTTCGGCGGATCGTGTCGATAGGGATTGGGTTACGGACTCTGCGCCGCCCAGTTGCCAGTCTTCAAGATCGTCGATTGTTCCCTGATACGGGTTCCGCTGGTTCTTGCGGTAGATGTTGATGAAGGTGTTGGTCTGGATGCGATACAGCCAGGCCTTCAAGTTGGTGCCCTGTTGGAACTGCCCGAATGCCTGAAATGCCTTGACGAAGGTCTCCTGTACGAGATCAGCCGCATCGGCCGGATTGCGGGTCATGCGCATTGCGGCCGCGTACAACTGGTCCATGTAGGGCAGCGCCTGCTCCTCGAAGAGGGCGCGCACATCAGGCACATGCGGGTCTGGTGCGGTGGCAGCTGTAGCAGCCTCGTCGGTAGTCATCAGCGCCAAGTCTAGGTCGCGGAGAATTGCGTCGGCGGGCGGCGCTTCCAGCACACTGATCATCCTGTCCTCCCTACCGTTCTTGAGATGCTCACCGATACCCAACCGCGAATGCCGCGGTGCTATTCCCACACTGGTTCGTCTGTTGATCCGCCGCCTCCTTTGGGTCAACGGATACGCTGGATTCGCAATGGCGATCTCAAAGACGGCACAGCCGCAGTTCAATCCCTACGGGGACGATGAGCCGACCCCTAAGGTCGGTACTGGCGCGTGGGTTGCGCCGACGGCGTCGGGCCCGCTGCAGGCAACGGTCAGGCTCCCCGGTTCGAAGAGCCTGACCAATCGCGAGCTGGTGCTTTCGGCTCTCGCAGACACGCCGTCGTTACTCAAGGCACCCTTGCACTCACGCGACAGCGACCTGATGATCCAGGCTCTCCGCGATCTCGGCGTCTCGATTCAGGATGTCCCGACCGTGAGTGAATTCGGTGGGGACCTGCTCATCACGCCCCGCCCGCTGGAAGGCGGCACCTCGATCGACTGCGGACTCGCCGGCACTGTCATGCGCTTCATGCCTCCGGTCGCATCCCTCGCCCTCGGACCAGTCGCGTTCGACGGTGACCCCTCCGCACGTCGCCGACCAATGCGCACCACAATCGACGCGTTGCGCTCCCTCGGCGTAGACGTCAATGACGACGGCCGTGGCGCCCTGCCCTTCAGCCTCTATGGAACCGGTAGCGTCGCCGGCGGATCGATTGAGATCGACGCCTCAGCGTCGAGCCAGTTCGTCTCGGGACTGCTCCTCGCGGCTCCCAGGTTTGTCAACGGCCTGCGCCTCAGGCACTCGGGTCGGCGGCTCCCGAGCCTCCCGCACATCGAGATGACGATCGCCACACTCGCCGCCCGTGGCATCGCCGTCGAGAACCCCGAGCCGGGCCTATGGATCGTTCCGCCCGCGAGCATTCAGGGGATCGTCGTCGATATCGAACCGGATCTCTCTAATGCCGCCCCGTTCCTCGTTGCCGCAGTCGTCACAGGTGGATCGGTGACGATAGCGGGGTGGCCCTCGAACACCACCCAGGTGGGCGCCCAGCTCGAGACCCTGCTTCCGCTCTTCGGCGCGATCGTCTCCCGCAGTGATGGCGCTCTCACCGCGACGGGCACTGGCCACATCGCGGGTGTCACGCTCGATCTGAGCGAGGCAGGGGAACTCGCGCCCGCACTCGTCGCTCTGGCAGCGCTCGCAGACTCGCCGAGCCGCATCACCGGTATCGCTCACTTGCGCGGGCACGAGACGGATCGTCTGGCGGCGCTCGCAGCCGACCTCAACGGACTCGGTGGGGCGGTCACCGAGCTTGACGACGGGTTATCCATCGAACCTCGTGAACTCCACGCGGGGCGATGGCTCTCGTTCGAGGATCACCGCATGGCCATGGCGGGCGCGATTGTGGGGCTGGTGACATCCGGCGTCGAGATTGACGACATCGGTACAACCGCCAAGACCCTCCCCCAGTTTGCAGAACTCTGGAGCGGGATGCTCGGGGCCGCGCCGCGGACCGTCGGGTCGATCGGGGTCCTGTGAGCTGGCTCGATCCAGTCGACGACGAGGACGAGTACTCGGAGTACGACGAATCGAACGCCAAGGTGCGGCCGAATCCGAAGGGCAACAAACCCAGGAGCAAGAATCGACCCGAGCACGCTGACGCCGTAAGCGGGCGGGTTTTCAGTGTCGATCGCGGCCGCTACGGGGTCTGGATCGACGAGAACACCCCACAGGAACGCCAGATCATCGCAACTCGCGCACGGGAGCTTGGCAAGAATCAGGACGGCAAAGTCTCGGTCGTCACCGGCGATTGGGTGGATGTGGTCGGCGATACCTCGGGCGAGGAGGGTAGCCTCGCCCGTATTGTTCGTATCCAGCCGAGGTCGACCCTCCTGAGGCGCAGCGCCGACGACACGGATTCTGTCGAACGCATCATTGTGGCCAACGCCGACCAGATGCTCATCGTGGTGGCCGCAGCCAATCCCGAACCGCGGCCGCGGCTGGTTGACCGCTACCTGGTCGCGGCCTTCGATGCCGGCATCACTCCGCTGCTGTGCATAACGAAGACGGACCTTGCCGACCCCACCGAGTTTTTGGCGAACTTCGCCGGGCTGAATTTTCGCGTTTTCCGCAGCCGATCTGATGACTTCAATCCCGGCAGCAGCGCGGTGGAAGAAATCCGGGAGGCACTTCAGGACCACACCACAGTGGCTGTCGGACACTCCGGGGTTGGCAAGTCGACCCTCGTGAACGCGTTGGTGCCCGAGGCGAACCGTGCAACTGGTCGTGTCAACGAGGTAACGGGCCGCGGGCGTCACACCTCCTCATCGACTGTTTCCTATCGAATTGGCTCGGGCTGGATCGTCGATACCCCCGGCGTGCGTTCCTTCGGCCTCGGGCATGTCGACCCGGCGAACATCCTGAAGTCGTTCACCGACCTCGCCCTGCTCGCCAAGGACTGCCCTCGGGGATGCACTCACCTACCGGATGCACCTGATTGCGCCATCATCGAAGGTGTAGCGGCGGGAGACCTCGGTGACATTGGCAGACCGCGACTCGACTCCTTCCAGCGGCTCATCACGACGCTAGGCAGTACAACGAACGTGACCTGACACTGTGCAATCCAGCTCCTGTGCGCTCGATACGCTGGCATCATGACCGAGTTCACCGCGAGCGATGACCTCGCTCTAGCCCTTGCCCTCGCCGCTGGCGCTGATTTGGTCTCGCTCGACCGGTTCCACGCGCTCGACCTTGTCGTGACCACCAAGCCCGACCGCACGCCGGTGACCGACGCCGATCAAGCCGTTGAACGCGGCATCCGCTCCGCGATCGAAGCCGCGCGGCCCGGCGACTCTATTCTCGGTGAGGAGTACGGCACCGAGGGCGATTCGAACCGGCAGTGGATCATCGACCCGATTGACGGCACCGCGAACTTCATGCGTGGTGTGCCGATCTGGGGCACGCTGATCGCGCTCGCTGTCGACGGTGTTCCGATCGTCGGTGTGGTCAGTGCGCCCGCCCTGGGCAGGCGGTGGTGGGCCGCGACCGGTCAGGGCGCATGGGTCCAGGATCTCGGGCGCCAGGGCCACGAGGCGCGCGCGATCAGGGTGAGCACTGTGCGCGCGGTGAGCGACGCATCCCTCAGCTACAACAGCCTTCGGGGCTGGGATGACGAGGGCCGGCTCGACGATGTCGTCGCACTGACGCGCGCGGTGTGGCGTTCACGAGCAATCGGGGACATGTGGTCGTACATGCTGCTTGCCGAGGGCAGTCTGGACATTGTGAGTGAATACGACCTAAAGCCGTACGACATGGCCGCTCTGATACCCATTATTGAAGAAGCCGGCGGCCGGTTTACCTCCATTGAGGGCGCGACTGGGCCGTGGGGAGGCAGCGCCCTCGCAACCAACGGAATCCTGCATGAGGAAGTGCTAAAGATGCTCACTATTCGCTAGGTTCGCCCCACCGAGTATCGCAACCAAATGGAGAGTCCGATGATCCTACGGAGCAACTCGGCGGTCGGCGCATGCTCGCGCCTGTCTCCCGGCTGGCTGTCCGCGTATAGAGACACGTACTTCACCGATACCCTCCCTGACGGTGACTACCCCGGAGACTCCACTGTCAACTCCGGAACCGAGACCCTCTGCGCCCCGTTTGCGAGCTTTATCGGCACTCTCAAGGAAATCAAAGGCTAGATTTCTCCTATGACTTTCGCATCGCCGATCATTCGGCGCGCCTTCATAGGCCTCTGGATCGGCGCCGCGTCCTTTTTACTCGTGGGCTGTAGCGTGTTGGGCGGGGGCAGTAGCTCCGAGAGCACACCGACCCCCACAAAGACCGGAACAGAAGTGGCCACGATCAAGGTCGGTGACTGCCTCAACGACTCAGCGGGCAAGGGTGCCGTGGATACCGTGCCCACTGTTGATTGTGCCACGCGACACGATAGCGAGGCGTACGCATCGATCAAGCTCGATGACGGCGCATTTCCCGGTGACACCGTCATCCAGCAGAAGGCGATCGATGGCTGCAAGTCACAGTTCAACACCTTCACCGGCATCAACTACGACCAATCGACGCTCAAGTTCGCGTTCTACTACCCCACCGAGCAGAGTTGGGGGCTGGGAGACCGCGGGATCACATGCCTCATCTCAGACTCGGCGGGTCCGGTTACGGGCACTCTCGCGGGTGCAGCGCGATAGCTCGAAGAACTCGACAACGCGATAGCGACCTGATGGTGGAGATGGGGGGAATTGAACCCCCGTCCACTGCTGTAATTCCACGCCTTCTACGGGTGTAGCTCGTGCAAGCGTTCTACTCGGCCCTGACCTTTGCCACGAGCATCCAGGTCAACAAGCCCAGTATCAGTGAAAGTCCCGCGTGCCCCTGAAACACAGGCAAGCAGCGATCTCCCTTGATAACACCAGGAACCGGATCGGGAGCATCCCCGGGCTGATGGTCTCTATTTAGTGCGAAGGACGACTACGCCGCGAGGGCGAGGTCTGCCTTGGCAGAGACAGTGCTATTTGAATTGGCACTTATGTTTTGCACGGATCGTTAACGAGTTAACCGTGCGTCCTCGACCCGCTTCTCGCAGTTTTGCAGGCAATGTCGAAACCGATCATCCCCCTGTGTCGCCCCACTCGAAAATCGAGCTGGCGGGTCGCTATCGCGCTGTTGACTTGTCAATACTGCCTGCACTCAATGATTTATCGGGTACTGGGCAGCCTCTTAGTATACGCCGGATACCGCACCACATCCACTGCAGGTTGACTCCTTGAGCGTGCGGCGGTAGCGGTGTCGTGCGGCAGTGTCGTGCGGCAGAATGCAGATGACGAAGGAGCAGCACATGACCGACACCATCATCACCGTGCAGGGAGCGTTCTCGGCCTGGTACACGGCCGAACGCGCGACCGTACGTGCAGTGGTGCAGTTCGACGGTGAGAAGCGCGACTCAGTGTTCGCCGATGCACTTCAGGCTTCGGATGCCCTGCGAACCCTCATCGAACCACTCGTCGAGAGGGATGTCGGCCCGATCACCTGGTGGTCATCCGACAACGTGCGGGTCTGGTCGGAGCGCCCGTGGAATAACGAAGGCAAGCGAGTCGCGCCGGTCTTTCACTCCGCAGTTGACTTCACCGCGAAGTTCAAAGACTTCGATGCGCTGTCGCGCTGGGTCGAAGCGGCGGTCGCTATCGAGGGCGTGACGCTCGGTTCGGTGACCTGGGATCTCACCGCCGAGACGAGGGCTGCTGCATCCACGGACGTGCGGTCACGAGCAGTCACGGATGCTGTGGCCAAAGCTACGACCTTCGCGAAAGCTATTGGACTCGGTACCCTCTCCGCGATCGCACTTGCGGACCCGGGAATGCTGGGCGACCCTGGTGCCGGCAATGGCGGCGGGATACCCGGCCCGATGATGAGGGCATTCACGGCGCAGGCGTTCGACGGCGGGATCGCGCCCCAACTTGCGTTGAAGCCGGAGGAGATCGCCGTCGCATCCACCGTGGATGCTCGGTTCATCGCGAGCTAAGAATCACTCGTTGAGGTTGCGCCTCGTGGATATCGCTCGATCGGCCTCGCGCTTGTCCTGCCGCTCGCGCAGGGTTTGGCGCTTGTCATACTCGCGCTTGCCCTTCGCGATCGCGAGCTCAACCTTCGCGTTCCCGTCGCTGAAGTAGATCGACAGCGGCACGAGTGTGTAACCGCCTTCTTTAACCTTGTTGTGAATCTTCAGGATCTGCGCCTTGTGCAGCAGCATCTTGCGCTTGCGTCGCGGCGGGTGATTGTTCCACGAGCCCTGGTTGAACTCGGGAATGTGCACGGCATCGAGCCATGCTTCACCCGCCTCGATGAAGCCGTAGCCGTCGACGAGGCTCGCACGCCCCAAGCGCAGCGATTTCACCTCGGTTCCAGTGAGTACGAGACCAGCCTCAAAGGTGTCCTCGATTGTGTAGTCGTAGCGCGCCTTGCGGTTCGAAGCGACAACTTTCTGTCCGCGTTCCCGTGGCATGGTTTCCTCCTCTCCGTCCGGCAGGATGGTCTGCGATTGCAGCCTGTCAGTCTAGCTTGCGCGTAGACAAAGGGAAGGGAAGATCAGACCTTGAGGTAGCGGCTGATCGCGACACTAGCGGATGCTGCCGCGAGCGCCGCTCCAACCACGATGAGGATCGGCACCACGATCAGCGCGTCGTTCACGCCGATAAGGGTGGTGGTGGTCGACAGCGCCTTGGTCAGGTAGCCCTGCACGAAGAACTGCACGATCGCGACGATCGCAAGTCCCGCCAGAATCGACCCGATCAGCGCAGCGAAAACTCCTTCGAGCACGAACGGTGTCTGGATGAAGCGGTTCGATGCACCGACGAGCCTCATGATCCCGAGCTCGCGCCGTCGCGAGAACGCACTCAATCGGATGGTGGTCGCGATCAACAGCACGGCAGCGATCAACATGAGTAGAGCAACACCGATCGCCGTATACGAGGCCGCGTTCAGCACGGAGAAAATCTGGTCAAGATAGCCTCGCTGGTCGGATACCTCCTGTACGCCCGCGAAGCCGGACAGGCTCTCGATCAGCACGTCGGCATCCGATGGATTTATCAGGTTGACTCGAAAACTCTCGTTCAGCGTCTCCGGAGTAACAAACGCAGCGATCGGACTGTTGGCGAACTGCGTTTGGAAGTTTTTGTAGGCCTTGTCGTGTGTCTCGTACTCGAACTTCTTGATGTAGGGCGCGAGTGAAGCCGACTTCAACTGGGTTTCGACAGCGGCTATCTGGGCGGCCGTCGCTTGCGTCTGGCTGCAGTTGCCCGTCGTGTCGACGGAAGTGCACATGTAGACGGCGACCTGTGCCCGGTCGTACCAGTAGCCCTTCATCTGCCCGATCTGCATCTGCAGCAGTATCGCGGCGCCCACAAAGGTCAGCGAGATGAAGGTGACGAGCACCACCGAAATCACCATCGAGATGTTGCGGCGTAGACCGTTTGCGGCCTCACCCATGACCAAGCCGAACCTCACGGGGCAACCTCCACCGGGACTGAATTTGTTGACGTCCCAAAGCTCTGCACGGGAATCGCCTGCGTCTGGTAGCTGCCCTTGCGCTCATCGCGCACGATCTGGCCGCTGATTAGTTCGATCACGCGGCGTTTCATCTGGTCAACGATGCCCGCGTCGTGGGTCGCCATGATCACTGTCGTACCGCTCACATTGATGCGCTCGAGGAGCGTCATGATGCCCGCGGATGTTGCGGGGTCGAGGTTGCCGGTCGGCTCGTCGGCGAGAAGGATGGCCGGCTTGTTCACCACGGCGCGCGCAATGGCGACGCGCTGCTGCTCGCCACCGGAGAGTTCGTGGGGGAAACGGTTTGACTTGCCCGCGAGTCCGACCATCTTGAGGGCATCCGGAACAGCTTCCTGGATGAATCCCCGGCTCTTGCCGATCACTTGCAGCGTGAACGCGACGTTGTCGAACACGGTCTTCTGGGGTAGCAGGCGAAAGTCCTGAAAGACGACGCCCAGATTGCGACGGAAGTACGGAACCTTGCGGTTCGGCAGGGTAGTCAGGTGCTGCCCGAGCACGTGAATCTCGCCTTTTGTCGGGTTTTCTTCTTTGAGGATGAGGCGCAGAAAACTCGACTTACCGGAGCCCGAAGCGCCGACGAGGAAGACGAACTCGCCCTTGAGCACTTCGAGGTTCACGGAGTTGAGAGCGGGCCTTGACGTGCCGGGGTATGCCTTGGTTACAGAGTTGAAGCGAATCATCGACGCTAGCCTAAGTTCGTGCCCTCGTGAACCCGGGAACGACACTCGCGCCGCGCCGTTTCACAGGTTCGTGGCCCGACCTGAGCTCAGCCGAAGCCAGCCCGTTCGCCCCTAGTCCTTACCGCGCTTGCGCCACTTGATTCCGGCGCTGATGAAACCGTCGAGGTCCCCGTCGAACACGTTGGCGGGGTTGTTCACCTCGTAGTCAGTTCTCAGGTCTTTGACCATCTGGTACGGCGCGAGCACGTAGGAACGCATCTGGTCACCCCAGCTCGCGGTGATGACACCCGCGAGTTCTTTCTTCGCTGCAGCCTCCTGCTCGCGCTGCATGATGAGGAGCCGCGACTGCAGCACCCGCATCGCAGCCGCGCGGTTCTGAATCTGGCTCTTCTCGTTCTGCATCGACACGACAAGGCCGGTCGGCAAATGGGTGAGGCGAACCGCGGAGTCGGTCGTGTTGACCGACTGGCCGCCCGGTCCCGATGAGCGAAATACATCGACTCGGATGTCGCTTTCCGGTACGTCGATCGCGCCGGCCTCTTCGATCAGCGGGATCACCTCGACGGCGGCAAAACTCGTCTGCCGCTTGCCCGCCGAGTTGAACGGGCTCATGCGCACGAGCCGGTGAGTGCCGGCCTCGACGCTGAGGGTGCCGAACGCGTAGGGGGCGTCAATCTCGAAGGTCGTCGACTTGATACCGGCTTCCTCGGCATAGCTGGTGTCCATGACAGTTGCCGGGTAGCCGTGCTGCTCGGCCCAGCGCAGGTACATGCGCTGCAGCATCTGCGCAAAATCGGCCGCATCGACCCCGCCCGCACCCGCGCGAATTGTGATGACGGCCGGGTGGGCATCCCATTCACCGTTGAGAAGGGTCTGCACCTCCAGTTCACCTAACAGTTTCTGGATGCTCGCCAGCTCGGTTCGCGCATCTGCTGCGGCGGCGGCATCCGATTCCTCGTTGGCAAGCTGCACCATGATCTCGAGGTCGTCGAGCCGGGAGGCGATGCTCCTGATCTTGGCGAGGTCGGCCTGCCGGTGGCTCAGGGCACTGGTGACTTTCTGCGCCTTTTCGGTGTCGTCCCACAGGTCAGGCACGCCGGCCTGTTCGCTCAGGTCAGCGATCTGGGCTTCGAGCTGTTCAACGCCGACGACGGCACGGATGTCCGCAAAGGTGGAGCGAAGAGCCGCAATGTCTTCGGAGAAATCGAGCTCGTCCATATCGGCAGCAAGCTTATCGTTGCACCCTGGAGCCAGTGGGTTGCAGATCACCCCAGCTTCACCGGCGCCGAGGGAGCCCGCGAGCCGGGGTACCGTTACAGGATGCCCGCAGAGCAGCCATTCCGATGGGGGTCCATCGCGTTGCCCGCGCTTCTGCCAACCGTCATCTTCTCGACGGGCGAGGGTGCGATCATCCCGATCATCCCGATTGCGGCAGACAACCTGGGTGCCTCGCTGGCGATTGCCGGACTGGTCGCTGCGCTGCTGACGCTCGGTGAACTGTTCGGCAACATCCCGAGCGGGTGGCTGATCGCAAGGATCGGCGAACGGCCTGCCATGATCGGCGCAGCCAGCACGTCGATCGTTGGGCTGGTGATTTGCCTGATCGCGCCGTTCCCCGCGGCACTGGGGTTCGGGGTTCTCCTGATCGGACTGTCCGCTGCTGTGTTCGCGCTGGCCCGACATGCGTTTCTGACCAGTTTTGTGCCACTCCCTTATCGGGCACGGGCTCTCTCGACCCTCGGGGGAACGTTCCGGCTGGGGTACTTCGTCGGTCCGTTCATTTCGGTCGCGGTCATCCACCTCACAGGCTCAGTCAGTGCCGTGTTCTGGATCCATGTTGTCGCGTGCCTGAGCACCGCGAT
>JAYSPT010000033.1:0-15362 GCA_043721995.1 Salinibacterium sp.
AATCCAGGTCTGGTTGTGCTCGCCGCGCACGACCCGGCGGCGGCCGGCCTTCTTAGCGCCGCCCTCGAATCGGCGGCGCTAGCGTGAGGGAAGCCGAGCAGGTTCGCTACCTGATCCTTGCCGCCCAACGCGAGGGCAATCGACGGCTCATCGCCGATCTGAAGCCGTTGTCCCTAACGCCCGCCCAAGCTGAAGTGCTCCGCATTCTCGGTGAAAACCCAGCGCTCACACTGACCGGTGTTGGCGAGATGCTGGTCTGCGACAGCGGCACCAATCCATCCCGAATCGTCGATCGGCTCGTTGAGGCCGGACTGGTGGATCGTTCCACAGCGGTCGAAGACCGCCGACAGCTACGACTTACATTGACCGCTGCTGGGGAAGATCGTGAACGAGCCGTGCGAGAGATTGAAGACAGCCTGTATGCCGACATCGACCGATTGGGTGACGTCACCGGGCTCATTGCGCAGCTCCACGCGATCATCGAACAACAACCATCCGGGCGTGCGCTGAGCAAACGAATCTCCGGTGCTCAGCACTGAGAATTGCCGCACGGAGCTCGGAAGATTGATAGCCGAAGAACAAGGGACGTACCAGCTACCAATGAACATTTGCCCGCGATATCTGCCCGATCACACGTCAATTTCAGAACATGATCGCAAGGCTTTCATCTGTCGCCTGCACAGGTCGCACTGGCCTGCTGGACAATCTTCCGTATCCCCGCAAAAAAGTGCCGTTTCGAAAGGTCACCGCCGCGTGCGTCATTCAAGTCTTGACGCGCGTCTCATGGTTTTCTCAACAGCAACAGTGGGTAAGTACCTCGTGTTTGTGAACGCCCGTCCACGAGACATACCGGTCATCCAGACACCGAATCGGCGTGTTGTGTTTCATCGCGCGCGTGAACCGTAGCGATAAATGGCGGCATCCTACGACCGCTCTCTGCCGGATGCCATACGTTGCGAGGCGGTGGGGTTGCGAGACCCCGACCTGCCGCAGGTGTGGCTTCAGGATGCCTCGAAGGGAAGGCTTCTCTGAACGCTATACACGTTCATAGTGGGCTCAGCTCAGACATAGTGGGCTCAGCTCAGACGTGATTGACGAACTCAGCTGATGCCAGACTCGCTTGGTTTCAGTCGTCATCGAAGACGATATCAGCGCCGCAGATGGCGGCGATCGCTTGGATGGACAGTCGGATCCCGGCGTAGCCAATCACGGCAGCGAGCACGAGGGCGATAACTGGATCGAGCCAATAGAGACCTCCGCTGAGCCAGATGATGCTGCCTGCCATGAGTACTCCGACCGCTGCGGCCGCATCGGCGAGGGTGTCGAGGAGTACTGATTTGATATGGATGTCTTCGCGATGCGCCGATAGTCCGAGCACGAGAGCGCCAGCAATCATCACGATGAGGGTGAGGAGGCTGACTATGGCCATCGGGAGTCCAAGCACCGCGGGAGAGCCGTCACGCAGTCTCATGATCGCTTCGACCGTAACGCCGACAGTGACTGCGATCAGGATCGCGGCATTGATGAGAGCGACGATGGCAATCGGCCGATTGGCGCGGGGGTGATCCGGGTCGCGGTCACGCAGCGCCACCGCGATCAGTCCGAGAATCAGCGCGACCGAGTCGGCTAGCGCGTCCCCTGCGGCCGCGAGGACGCCCACAGAGCGGGCGGTGATGCCGACGGTGACGAGCGCGCCGATCAGGGAGAGGTTCAAGGCGAGAACGACGGCGAGTCTGCGGGTCTGGCTGAATCGTGGTAGGCCAAAATTCGGGCTCAAAGGATCACACGATCGACAAAACGAAAAAACGCACGAGGCGATCCTTTCACGTCCCGGCTTTTCGCAGCAGGCTGGGCGGTACACCATTTGCACGGCTACCGCCCTAACAACCCAGGGGTTAATGAGGCGCCCCGCTTCCCCAGTCACCGCTGGCGAAGGCCCCAGGACGACGCGGGAACTGTTTGTCTTGCAACTCTTCTCGCCGCGCCGAGTGTGACAGCGACACTTTTACGGATTTGTCAGACTTCATCTCGAGATGAGCATGCTGGGCCGCGCGCGCATCAGCACCGCGTTCCAGCGCGCGCATCCGCGAGTCGATGCGCTCGTGAACGCAGGGGTGCAGCGAGGAGACATCTCGGACGGCATTGATCCGCCGACGAAAACCGGTCGGATGATGCTCGGAACGCTCGTCACCCTGGCTGAGTGCGAACGCGGACTCAGCCGCTTTAAGATCAGACCCTGTCATTCCGTGAAAGGTCCGTTTGTGGGGCTCAGACGCACAGATAAGGCGGTAAAAACTTGCGTTTGTCTGTGATTCAGATGTGGTCACACCGGCCCTTCCCTGGCCGATCCGTAACCCACAGCTCGAAAGGTGAAGCGGAAGCGTCACTCCCTCGAACGTAACGGCTGGTGCCCCCCATTCCGTTCAAGGTCCCTGTTTGCCTGGCCTGCGCGGAGCGTCGTTTTGCGGGCTCGTTCCTCGCGCACCCTGACGCGTAGAGGATGGGGTTGACTCAGGGGCGAAAGGGGATTGGCCATAGCTCTCGGTCAAAGCGAAACAGTTCGGGCCGGCCAACCGTCGTGTCTGCTGCGTTCGGATCGATTAGGCGTCGTAGCGCGTCGGCCACCGAGACGCGCACCAGCAGCACCACGGACTGGCACCGTAGCAGCACAGGCGCGATGTGATCCTCGTAGAATTCTTGGGCGGTGGCAGGATTTCCCAGTCGACTGTCGGCGATGATCTTGACGGGAAGTCTGCCCAAGTCCTCGAGGGTCCGGTTCGCCAGAGTGCTCTCCCGGGGACCGTCACGGTGGGCGATGATGTCGAGTTGTATCCGGGACTCCGAGATTTCAGCGGCCAGCGCCGCTGCCGCAGCAGCGATGTCGGGGCTGGTCAAGTCTGACGGAAGCTGTAGAAGCTGTCCGAACGCGTTCATGGGCCCATCCTTTCCCCACCGTCAGGCAATCACACATCGGCCCGGCTTGGCCACGTAGGGTAGGCGATCCTCACTGCTTGGCGCCATATTCAGTGGGTGTCTGCCTGTTCTGGCAGCGCGTATAGTCATAAGTGCAAGGCGCCAATCGTTAGCTGAGGCTCCTTCGCGGAAATATGCCAGCGACCCTAAACGTCCAGAGACGCCACGGGTCAGGACAGGCTTCCCCGGCTCAAGGGGTGGCCCCGATTGGCTCCCGGACACGTTCGGGTCCACGCCGCGAAGTGCCAAAGGTCTTACGTGGAGAGGCTGTGTCCGGTCAGGTCTGATCGGCTCTCTTTTTCGGTGCCGTCATGGGAACAGGAGGGCAGCTGATGGGCGATAGTCATAGACCTTGTCCCCGTATGCCCGCTTTATTTCCTATTCATCTGGTGTTCACTGCACCGGTTTAGGCTCAAAGCGCGGCGTGCGGGCGAACTCCGAGGACCTGCGGTGTGGCGGGTTCCCGTGTCCTCCATTCATCCGCAAATTCCCTACTTTTTGGGAGGAAGGGGTCTTCCATGACCTCCGCATCTGACACTCAACCCGCCCCCCCATCCGCTGCGCTTGACTCCGCTCATGTGGGCGATATCGAGGGCGCGTTCGGCACGATCGCTATGGGTGATGACGCGCCTCGAACGAAAATGTCGGCGAAACTGCGCACACTCGTCGCGATCGTCGGTCCGGGCCTGATCGTGATGGTCGGCGACAACGATGCGGGTGCATTCGGCACCTACAGTCAGGCCGGTCAGAACTACGGCACCAGTTTGCTGTGGGTTTTGGTGCTGCTGATCCCCGTTCTGTACGTGAACCAAGAAATGGTGTTGCGTCTTGGCGCCGTCACCGGGGTGGGGCATGCCCGGCTGATCCTGGAGCGTTTCGGCAAGTTCTGGGGCGCGTTCAGCGTGATCGATTTGTTCATCTTGAACGCGCTGACCATCGTGACGGAATTCATCGGGATCAGCCTGGGCCTGACCTATCTGGGTATCCCGCAGATCCCTGGTGTGATTGTTGCGGCAATCTTCGTAATCGGGGCGGTGAGTACGGGGTCGTTTCGCCGGTTCGAACGGCTTTGCATGTTCCTGATCGCCGGGTCATTGCTGCTGGTGCCGCTGGTTATCATCGTGCACGCACCGATCGGTGAGGTCGCTCGAGGTTTCCTGATCCCCGGATTCCCGCCGGGCGCCGAACTTTCCACTGTCACCCTACTGATCATCGGGCTCGTCGGGACGACGGTAGCGCCCTGGCAGCTTTTTTTTCAGCAGTCGTACATCATCGACAAACGCATTACCCCCCGGTTCATGAACTACGAGAAAGTCGATCTGTGGATCGGGATCGTGATCGTGATCGTCGGCGCGGCCGCAATCATGTCCGTCACGTCCGGAGCGTTCACCGGCACTACGGCTTTCGGTAACTTCACTGACGCAGGGGGGGTGGCCAGCGGACTAGGCACCTATGTCAGCAAGGCGGCCGGGATCCTGTTCGCTCTCGCCCTGATCGACGCGTCGGTGATCGGTGCCGCCGCTGTCGGATTATCAACGTCCTACGCTCTTGGCGATGTGCTCGGGCTTAAGCACTCCCTCCACCGAAAAGTGTCCGAAGCGAAGGGGTTTTACGCCACGTTTGCCGGTCTGCTGGTGCTATCCGCGATCATTGTCCTGATCCCGGGCAGCCCACTTGGTCTGATAACCGTCGGGGTGCAGGTGCTGGCAGGGGTGCTCTTACCGTCGGCGACGGTGTTCTTGCTACTGCTGTGCAACGACAAGGCTGTCCTCGGGCCGTGGGTGAACGGGAAGTGGTTGAACGTCTTCACGGCCGCGGTCATCGCAGTCCTTGTCATCTTGTCCACGGTGCTCACCGCGAGCGTTCTATTTCCCTCGATCAATTCCGCTGCGATTATCGGGATCCTCATCGGCGGCGGCAGTGTCGCAGTTCTTGCCGGAATCATTTTCGCGGTCTTCCGGGCGTTGCGTCCAACCCCCGCTAGCCCGGACGCTGTGGACCGGCGGGAACGAGCAACCTGGCGGATGCCGCCGATCGCACTACTCAGCACGCCGAAAATGTCGACCGGTAGAAGGCTGGGCCTGACCGTGCTGCGGGTGTACCTGCTACTGGCAATCATTTTGGTCTTAGTCCGCGTCATCCAACTCGCGACCAGTAGCTGATCATCAACATTAACTTTCCGTACAGTGCCCGATCGGGGCACAATAAGATCAGCTCCGGGAAGGAGCCCGCATGACCAACGCCCCCGAAAAGGCCGCGCCCACCGAAGAAATTTACCTCTCCGGACTCCTTCGTGATGCGGTCGTTGACGTACAAGGCAAAACGGTTGGGACCCTCGGCGACGTCATCGTCCGGTTGCAGCCCGACCGTTACCCCGCGCTGACCGGGCTCGTGATGAGAGTCGGATCCGCCAACGTTTTCGTGCCCGTCACCGATATCACCACGATTGATGCCGCCCGCATCAGGCTCGGGAACGCGAAATTGGACCTCCGGCCCTTCGAGCGTAGAGACGGCGAGGTGCTTTTGAAAGAAGCGGTCCTCGGCCACAGACTCATTGATGTTGACCGTGCCATCCTTGTCCGTGCGTACGACGTCGTGATCACCCACACTCCCGAAGGATGGCTCGCGACCGGCCTCGACGTGCACCGTCGCGGCTGGGTTCCTTGGGTGAACCATCACCAGCACAGTGTCCGGGACTGGAAAGCTTTCGAAGCATTGATCGGGCATGAGGCCTCAACTCACGTCCGGTCAGGTTTCGGCCGGCTCAGAGGACTCCGACCCGCGCAAATAGCGGACCTCATCGAGACCGCGTCTGCGAAGGAACGAGACGATCTCCTCAGCCACTTACACAGCAACCCGGAGCTGGAAGCCGATGTCTTCGAAGAACTAGAAGAAGACCACCAAATCAACGTCCTCAAAACCCGCAGTACGGAACAGATCGCAGAAATACTCAGCCGGATGCGCACCGATGATGCTGTCGATGCGATCCTGGACCTCCCCCAAGACCGCCGCCGGGGCGTGGTTGACGCGCTGCCCGGAATCAAACGCGCAGACGTGTTACGCCTGATGCGTTACCAAGACGGCAGCGCAGGCGGCCTAATGGGTGTCGAGTACCTCGCAATCAATGAAACCGAAACTATCGCCGAAGTGCTTCGCGTCGTCCGTGAGGCAACTACGATGCAACCCGAAGCTCTCACCACGATTCACAGCATCGACGACGAAGGCCGACTGGTTGGCACCCTGAGCATTGTCAAAGCCATCCAAACTAACCCCGACACCCTTCTTCGGGCCGTGGCGGACCCCGAACCCGTGTACGCCGACCCACGAGACGACCTCATCGACATAGCGAACGTGATGGCCGACTACAACCTCCTCACCCTGCCCATCCTGAACGACGCACGTCAGATCATCGGCGTGATCACCGTCGATGATGCCTTGGAAGCTGCGATTCCTGACGACTGGCGCCGCCGGGAGCGACACCACCACAACACCAGCCAAGACATCACAGCCCACCCACCGCTGACATAGGCTGAGGCATCGGCACAGAGGGCGGACCGCCTTCGGACCGACATCCTCCTCGCCCGTCGGTCAAAAAGTCCGACGGCTAGTTCCAGGTCGGCCCATTCGGAAACGGTGTGAACGGTGCCGCAGACTGGACCGACAACCAGCACTCAAGGCTGGACAAGAAAGGACGGTGAGATGTCACTCAGCGAAGAAATCGATACCCTCGCTAGCGATGTTCGAGCGAAGTGGCTACTCGTCGATCATGACTTACCGGTTGATGTATTCATGAAAATGGTCGCCTCTGATAACGCTCAAATCTGGGGAGCGTTGCGGCTGATCGCCAAACACGTCGAAGACGCACAATAAATACGCAACGTCGCTGCTCTATTGTCGCTTCTGAAAGCACCCCGCCGGGTAGCCTGCGCGTGACGTGCGACGGGCACCTACCCTGAGCTCTTGCCCAGTACATAACGCTGGATGGCCATCACGGCCGCGCCACGGCACCACTCGAGGTTGTCGCCCGGCGTGGTCAACAGGTCGGGAACGCGGGCGCGCGGGTCGCGGTCGTTGCTAAGGCCCTCGGCGATGGCGTCCGCCGCGCACTCGACCAAACGCACGCCTTCGCCACCCAGGATGATGCGCTCGGGCACCGTGAGGTTGGCCATCGCCGCGAGAAGTCGGCCGAGGCCACGGCCCGCGTCATCCACTACCCGACGGGCTGCGGGTTCTCCTGCCTCCGCCAGGTCGAGTGCCTCGTCGTAGCCCACCTCGCGGCCAATGGCGGCCGAGACAGCTTGGCTCACGGCGGAGACGGTGAGCATGCTTCGCGCGCAGCCGCGGTGACCGGCGGGGCAGATGGGGCCGAACGGGTCGAGAGGCCAGTGACCCACGAGGCCGATGCCCGAGTCGTGGTCGACCACGATCTCGTCGTGCATCACCAGGCCGTAGCCAATGCCGGCGCCGAGCGTGAGCACCGCGAAGCGAGTGGCGTTGCGGCCGGCGCCAAACCAGTGCTCTAACTCGGTGAAGGCCACCACGTCGTTATCCACGACGGTTGGGATGCCCGTGAGGCCCTCGAGCATGCTGCCGAGTGGCACCTCTGACCACTCGAGGAACGGCGCGCTCTGCACCACTGAATGGTCGAACACGAGCCCGCCGATGCCGACGCCCAGGGCGGTGACCGACGGCACCGTAGCCGCCAGTTCAAGAGCGATCCCAGCGATCTGGGCCGCTACCGCGTCGGGCTCGCGCGAGTTGAGCGCTTTCGATGAGGAGCGGATGACGTTGGCCCGCAGGTCGGTCACGACGGCGAGCAGGTCGGTGCCGGTGAGCTTCATTCCGATGAAGTGCTGCGAGCTTGGCACCACGTCGAGGGGGCGAGACGGCCTGCCCGCTCGAGCGTCGGGCTTGCCGTCCCTGTCGTCGACCTCCACCAGGAGGCCGCTCGCGATCAGCGGAGTACTCAGCCTGGTCAGAGATCCCGCCGATAGATCGAGTCGCCGCGCGATATCACTGCGAGAGAGCGGACCATTGATGAGTACCTGCAGTGCGACGGAACGTGACGCGCCGGTATCGGGCGTCCACGGGGGAGTCGCGATGCGCACTGTGCCTCTTTCGTCGAGCGGTTTCCCATGATATCGGACATTAGTTCCGTAAATGAAATAAAAACGTGATCAAATCGGTCTAAATTGCAGATTGACAGTGGAATTAGTTTTGAAGTAGAAATAAGTCAGCTGCCCCGAGACCCAACAAAACGGCAGCGTGACCCACTACAACAGGAGAATCGCAATGAAGCGCTCACTCAGGATCGGCACAGCGATAGCCGCAGCGGCATCCCTGGCACTGCTTGCCGGTTGCTCATCGGCACCACCCAGCGAGGGAACGGCGAGCGAGCCGGTCACCATCACTTTCTGGGGTGCATACGGTAACGGTGGCAACTCCACCCAGCAAGACGCCCTCAACAACACTCTCATTCCGGCCTTCGAGAAGGCAAACCCGACCATCAAAGTGAACTATGTGGACATCGCGTATGACTCGTTGCTGCAGAAGCTAACCACAAGCGCGGCGGGGGACCAGCTGCCGGACCTTGTGCGTGCCGACCTCGGCTGGGTACCTCAGTTCGCTCAGCTCGGCGTTCTGGTTCCTCTCTCAACCGAGATGCCGGGCTACGACGCACTCGCCAAACAGACTTACACCGGGTCGCTCGCCACGAACCTCTACAAGGGCAAGTACTACGGGCTGCCACTCGACACGAACACGCGGGTGCTCATCACGAGCACGGCGGCGCTGGCGAAGGCGGGCGTCAGCGCGCCGCCCAAGACGTTCGACGACCTCAAGGCCATGGGCGACAAGCTCAAGGGCACCGGAGTCTCTCTCTTCGCCGACTCCGGCCTCGGCGCCTGGAACATCTCGCCGTGGCTGTGGTCCGGTGGCGGCGAGATCACCAACGAGGCCCAGACGATGGCCACCGGCTACCTCGACAGTTCCAAGAACGTCGACACCCTGCAGATGCTAATCGACCTCTACAACGAGAAGCTCATCCCTAATCTGCTCACAGGCAACACGGGCGCGACCGGCACTTCAGATGGACTCCCAAAGGCCGACTACGCCACGATCTTCGATGGGCCGTGGATGCAGGGCGTCTGGAGCGGTCAGTACCCCGACTTCGCTCCGATCTACGCTCCGATCCCTGCGGGTGCCGGAGGCTCGGTGAGTGTGGTCGGCGGCGAGGACATCGTGCTCACGCAGGGCTCGAATCACAAGGTCGCCGCGCAAAAGTTCATAGAATTCACCCAAAGCAAGGAGTTCCAGCTCGCCATGGTGAAGACCGGACAGATGACCGTGATCCCGTCGTTCGCCAGCGACGAGATCGGTATCGCCGACTACTACAAGACCTTCGCCGATCAACTGAAGACCGCAAACTCAAGGATCGCCAGCCCGAATGCAAGCAAGATTGACACCGCACTCTCCACCGACTTGACGCCAGCCTTCCTGGGCCAGACCACGGCGAAGGCAGCATTGCAGAAGGCAGCATCCGACATCGATGCGCTCCTCGCGGGCGGAAAGTAGTTCCTCTTGTCAGTCCTCCCGCTGGACGCAGTGGGGAACGACGGCGTGGCGGCATCACCTGCCGCCACGCCGTCCGTTCCGGTGGCCGGTCATCGGCCCGCGCGGCGGCCGGGGTCACGGCCCCGGTCCTCACTCACGCCTTACCTGTTCCTCGCGCCCGGCGTCGTGCTGTTTGTGCTCTTCATCGTCTACCCGGCCGTGCAAGCCTTTCAGATGAGTGTCTTCGATTGGAAGATCGTCGCGGGCGCGGTAAGCCAGTTCACCGGCTTCGACAACTACGTGCGCGCTTTCACGGACGAGCATTTCTGGCTCAGCCTCTCGAACAGTGGAATCTACATGCTCGCCACAGTGGTGCCGCAGATTGTGCTCGGTCTCGGTGTTGCCCTGCTGCTCAAGAAGAACAGCCCGGCGCAGCCCGTGCTCCGCGTGTTGTTCTATCTGCCGGTGGTTACCAGCTGGGTCGTGGTTTCGTTGCTCTTCAAGTACCTCTTCGCTGACAATGGCCTGGTCAACTTCACCCTGCACGACTTCCTGCACCTCATGAACAGCGACGTCTCATGGCTGTCCACCCGCGGCACTGCGCTGGTCGTCATTTGCCTCCTCGGCATTTGGAAAGGTGTCGGATGGTCGATGATGATCTACCTCGCGGCGCTGCAGGGCGTGCCCCAAGCGCTCGAGGAGGCCGCGGAGATGGATGGTGCCAATCGATGGCAGCGCTTCCGGGCGGTCACCGTACCCGCAATCCGCCCCGCCACGGTCTTTCTCCTCGTCATGCTCGTGATCGGGGGCTTGAATGTTTTCGCTTCGGTGCAACTCATCACGGGGGGAGGGCCTGTCGGGCAGACCGATGTCGTGCTCAGCTACATGTACACGCAGGCATTCACGTATCTGGACTTTGGCTATGGGTCGGCACTTGCGGTGATCCTCACGATCATCGTGTTCGTGCTGGCGATTCTGCAGCTCCGCATCGCGCGGGGCCAGGACGGGGAGGCTATCGCATGACCAGCACGCGAATGGCCGGCGCTTCGCCACGTCGGGTGCTATCCACACTGGGCCGGTACGCCATCCTGATTGTCGGGGCGGCCATCATGGTGACCCCGTTCCTTTATATGGTGTCGACGAGTTTTAAGGCACAGGCATACGTGTTGACCATGCCGCCTCAGTTCATCCCCAACCCCGCGACTACGGCGAACTACGTGCACGCGCTGACGACCGAGAATTTTGCGCTCTACTTCGCTAATTCGCTGATCGTTACCGTTGTGTCCACCGCAGTGTCTGTGCTGCTGAGTTCGATGATGGCATTCGCGTTCGCGCGTTTCGGGTTCCGGTTCAAGGAGACGATCTTCCGGCTGCTCTTGGCCGGGTTGACGATCCCCGCGGTAATGCTCCTCATTCCCCAGTACGTGCTCGCAAAGAATTTGCATCTGCTCGACTCACTGCCCGGGCTGATCATCTTCTACGTCGCCGGATCTCTCTCGTTTAACACCTTCCTGCTTCGCGGCTTCTTCGCCTCCGTTCCCGCCGAGCTCGACGACGCTATGCAGATGGATGGTGCCAACGCCTGGACCAGATTCTGGAGGCTGGCCTTACCCCTCGCCAAGCCAGCGCTGGCCGCAGCCACTATCTTCACCTTCCTTAGCGGGTGGGATGAATACCCCATCTCCCTGACCATGATCAATAGCCCGAGCAACAGAACCCTCCCACTCGCGATCGCCCTGTTCCAGGGCGAGAACGCAACGCAGTGGGGGCTCGTCTTTGCCGCGTCACTGATCGCCGTTTTTCCGGTGATCATCGTGTTCCTGGTGTTCCAGCGCTACTTCGTGCAAGGCCTTGCCGCCGGAGCACTGAAAGGATGACCATGCCAGAGCTCCTGCCCGATCGCGGCAGCTACTCGCCCGGTGACCAGGTCGTGATCGAGGTGCGCGGCGCCGAGCGCGGCACACTGTCAGTCTGGATGCTCGGTGACGAGGTAGCCCGGATGCCGTACGAGGGCGGCGACATCTATCTCGGGGCACTCCCTGCCGGCGGTTACGGAGTGGAGTTGGAAACGACCGACGGCGTGTTACGAACCGCAGTGCTCGTGGGGACAGAGCCGCGCATGCGGTACGGCTTCGCAGTGGACTTTCAGCCGGACCGTGAGCCCGCTGGCCTCGTCGACATCGTTCGGCGCCTGCACCTTACTGATATTCAGTTCTACGACTGGGCGTATCGTCACGCCGACCTCCTCGGCGGAGGCGAGACCTACGAGGATGCCCTCGGCCAGCCTGTTTCTCTCGCCACGGTTCGGACTCTGGTCCGCGCGCTCGACGACGTAGGCGCCCGAGCGCTGGGCTACGCCGCTGTGTACGCCGTCGGACCGCAGGAGTGGGAAGGTTGGCGGCATCGCGCGCTGCTCACCGCGACCGGTGAAACGTACGGGCTCGGTGACTTTCTCTTCCTGGTCGATCCCGCCGCTACCGACTGGCAGGAGAGCTTCACGCGCCAGCTCGCTGCATCGGTCGAGTCGGTCGGGTTCGGCGGATTCCATCTCGACCAGTACGGCTATCCCAAACGCGCAACCCGACGTGACGGCACGGTCGTCGACGTAGCCGAATCGTTCGTCGATCTGATCAAGGCGGCGCGAGATGCGCTGCCGACGGCGCGGCTGGTCTTCAACAACGTCAACGACTTTCCCACCTGGCGCACAGCGGGCTCGCCGCAGGATGCGGTGTATATCGAGGTGTGGCCCCCGCATGACACCCTCGATGCGCTCGCGCGGGTGGTGACTCGGGCGCGCGCCGAAGGCGGCTCACGACCCGTCGTGATCGCTGCGTACCAACACATCTACGACTCGGTGCCTGCCTTGATAGCCGACCGCTCGGCGGCGCTTACCATGGCCACCCTATTCTCGCACGGCGCCACCCACCTGTTCGTGGGCGAGGGCGATCGCATCTTGGTCGATCCCTACTACGTGCGCAATCACGAGGTCGAGCCGTCGACATCCGATCTACTGCGACGGTGGTACGACTTCCTCGTTGAGCACGACACGTTGCTGCTCGACCCGAGCATCGTGGACGTCACTGGCAGCCTGGTCGGCGACTACAACGGTGACTGCGACGTGCGATTCGGCGATGCTTCCGTGTCGTCATCGGCAACGCCGGGCACGCTTTGGCGTCGGATCATGTGCACCCCAAGCGGTCTCGTCGTGCATCTCGTCAATCTGCTCGCTCAGTCCGACAGTCTCTGGGATGCCGAGCGTGCGGAGCAGACGCGCCCCGGCGTCGGTGCGTTGCGCTTTCGTCTCGACGGACCGGGCGCCGCTCGCGTGCGGGTTGCCGACCCGGACGGATCGGGCCGGTTGGTCGACGTCGCGGTGACTCGCGACGGTGACTTCGCGACCACCGACCTGCCCGACTTCGAAACCTGGCAACTCGTTTACATCACTCAGGATGACGGAATGGGGCATGGCGCATGACCAACACGATCACGCTCACAGCCGGTGCGGGCTTCGCCGAGGCGCAGGCCTGGTGGACCTCCGCCGTGATCTACCAGATCTACCCGAAGAGCTTCGCTGACTCGAACGGCGACGGGGTGGGCGACCTGCTCGGCATTCTCGACCACGTCGATCACCTCTCCGCGCTGGGTGTCGACGCCGTGTGGCTCTCGCCGATCTACGCCTCGCCCGGGGATGACAACGGGTACGACATCAGTGACTACCGATCGATCGACCCCGCGTTCGGCACGCTCGAGGACTTCGACCTGGTCGTGGCGGAGCTGCACCGCCGCGGCATCAGGCTGGTGATGGACCTTGTGGTCAACCACACCTCCGACCGGCATCCATGGTTCATCGACTCGTCGTCGTCGCCCGAAAGCCCGCGACGGGACTGGTACTGGTGGCGACCTCCGCGGCACGGATTCGCGGCCGGGCAGAGCGGAGCGGAGCCGACCAACTGGGAGTCGTTTTTCTCCGGCCCCACCTGGACCCTCGACCCGGGATCGCGGGAGTACTACCTGCACCTCTTCTCGCGAACGCAACCCGACCTTAACTGGGAGAACAGCGAGGTGCGGTCGGCCATCTACGACATGATGCGCTGGTGGCTAGATCGCGGCGTAGACGGATTCCGCATGGACGTCATCAATCTGATCTCGAAAGATACGTCGCTACCCGACGGTGTGGTTGCGCCCGGCCGACAGTGGGGAGACGGGTTCCCGTTTTACGGGGGCGGACCGCGCATTCACGAGTTCCTGCAGGAGATGCATCGAGAGGTGTTTCGAGAGGATCGAGACAACTACCTGACTGTGGGCGAGATGCCCGGCGTCACGGTGGAGGAAGCGCGGCTGTTCACCGACCCGGCTCGCAAGGAACTCGACATGATCTTTCAGTTCGAGCACGTCGGCCTCGACCATGGCCCCGCCGGAAAGTGGGATCACCACCCCGCGAGCATCGCCGACCTGAAGCGCTCATTCGGGCGCTGGCAGGACGGACTCGCGGACGTCGGGTGGAACAGTCTCTACTGGAACAACCACGACCAGCCGCGAGCGGTCAGCCGCTTCGGCGACGAAGGGGAGCACTGGCTCCGCTCGGCCAAACTGCTGGCAGCGGTGCTCCACCTGCAGCGCGGCACGCCGTTCATCTACCAGGGTGAGGAGCTCGGCATGACGAACGCCAACTTCGCGACCATTGCCGACATTCGCGACATCGAATCGCTCAACTTCTTCCAGCACGCGACCCGGTCCGGCGAATTGTCGGCCGACGTCGCATTCGAGGGCATCCGGCACGCAGGGCGTGACAACGCGCGGACGCCGATGCAGTGGACCTCGGGTCCGCATGGCGGCTTCACCGTGGGCGAGCCCTGGATCGCCACGAATAGGAATGCCGCGCGCGTGAACGCTGCCGCCCAGCGCGACGACCCCGACTCGGTTTTCTCCTTCTATCGCGAGCTGATCCGGCTGCGGCACAGCGACCCGGTAATTGTGCACGGTGACTTCGAGCTGGTGCAGGGCGGGCATCCGCAGCTGTTCGCCTACGTACGTCGCCTCGAAAGTTCTTCGCTGGTCGTGGTGGCTAACTGCGGTGACGACGCAATTCCGATCGAGGTGGCGGGCGCATTGGGCGACCCTGCCGTGGTGCTCACCAACTATCCGGTGACCCCATCGTCGCTCAGGGATCCACTGCGGCCGTGGGAGGTACGCGTGCTGCGGACGACGGGTCCACGACCGGGCCGCCGTGCGTGATCTCCACCCGCCCAGGGCCGCTTAAGCTGCGCGATGTCTTCGTGAAACTCTGCCGCCACTTGGGCCGACACGGCAGTGCGAATGGATCGGATGGCGGAAAGGTAGTCCTTCGTGGTTGGGCAGCTGGAGTGGCGGGGGATCTACACCGTCGGAGCGCTCGCGCTCGCGGGCACCCTGTTTGTCGTGTTCAGCGCGGCCTCATAGGGTGGGGATATGGCAACCGTCCGTGGGCTCAACGATGGCAGCCAGCACTATGACCTCGTCGTGATCGGCGCCGGTCCCGCAGGCACGTCGGCGGCGATACGGGCCGCGGAGTTGGGCGCTCGTGTCGCGGTGGTGGAGGCATCCCTCACCGGGGGAACCTGCGTGAATACCGGGTGCGTGCCGACTCGCGTACTGGCGAAAACGGCTCGGCTGGTGCGGGAAGTGCGCCTTGCGCACGAGTACGGAATCGTGGCCGAGGCGCCCGACGTGCCGTGGGAGGCGACGGTCGCCCGTGTGCGCGCGACCGTCGGTAAGGTGCGCTTGTTGAAGGATGAGTCCGGTCGATTCGCCGCGTCGGGGGTTGAGCTCATTCTCGAGGGTAGGGCGAGGTTCGTGGA
>JAYSPT010000034.1:0-4928 GCA_043721995.1 Salinibacterium sp.
CCCGCCAGCAACTACCGCGAGCACCAGACCCGCATATTGAACCGGTGCAATACGTTCTTTGAGAACGATGGCGGCGAGGATGATCGTGCCCGCCGGGTAGAGCGCGGTCAGTACCGCGATCACCGACAGCTCCCCCAGGCGCACGCCGAGCAGCAGACCGATATTCGCGATGGCGTCGATGACACCGCACGTGATTGCGAAGCGGAGGCCGCCTCTCCACGCACCGGCATCCGGATTAGCGGCTCCGTTACGGCGTCGGCGCGCGAGCTGCCACAGTACGAGAACGATCAGAAACATCATGGACGCGTTGGTCGCGCGGTTAATGACGAGCGGCACGATGCCCGAATCACTCGGTGTCTTGCTGATGATGATCAGGAACGCCCCGATCGCAATTCCCGAGCCGATCGACATCAGCACCCCCTTCAAGCTCGGACGCACGGCCCCCTTCTCGGGAACGAAACCCACGAGCACGATCGCGATCCCGGCGAGCCCCAGTGCGATGTAGCCGATAAGTCCGAGGCGCTCGCCGCCGAGCAGCCCAACCGTCACCGGCACGATCGCCGAGACGACTGCGGTGAGCGGTGACAGGATCGACATCGGTCCGATCGCGAGGCTCGCGTACAGCAGGCCGATGGCCGCTGCACCGCTGATGCCCGAGAGGGCACCGAGCAGCACCGCGGGTGCCGACCATGTTCCGCCGAGAAGAGGCAATGCGAGTAACAGCACGCACAGGCCGACGAGCGCCGCAATCGCGGTCGCGAGCACCGCGCTCATCCGCTTCGATGCGAGGCCCCCGAAGAAGTCGGCTGCTCCGAAAACGAGCGCGCTGGAGATGCCGATGATGACAGTGAGCATGCGGGCCAATCGCGAGACGGTGTTTCTTAACGGTACCGGGTTCGGCGCGTGCGTCGGCGGCGGAACGTACACTCGCACCATGACGCCCGCCCTGTCCGTACTCGAGACGACTTTCGGGTACTCGGCGTTTCGCGGACAGCAGGCGGAGATCATCCAGACTGTCGTCGACGGTGGAGACGCCCTGGTGCTGATGCCCACCGGCGGCGGCAAGTCTCTCTGTTATCAGATCCCCGCGCTCGTTCGCGACGGCACGGGCGTTGTCATCAGCCCGCTCATCGCACTCATGCAAGACCAGGTCGACGCGCTGTCGGCGGTGGGTGCGCGCGCGGAATTCCTCAACTCCACTCAGTCCGCAGACGAGCGGAGGCGCGTCGAAACCGCCTTTCTCGCCGGCGAACTCGACCTGCTGTATCTCGCGCCGGAACGGCTGCGCGTGTCGTCGACGATCGAACTACTCGACCGTGGAAAACTCGCGCTTTTCGCCATCGACGAAGCCCACTGCGTGTCGCAGTGGGGTCACGACTTCCGGCCCGACTATCTCGGCCTGTCGATGCTGCACGAGCGATGGCCGGCAGTGCCCCGCATCGCGCTCACGGCGACCGCGACGGCAGCGACCCGCAAAGAAATTGCGCAGCGCCTGGACCTGGGCGGTGCGCGCCAGTTCGTATCAAGCTTCGACCGGCCGAACATCCAATATCGCATCGAGGTGAAGCAGCAACCGTTGCAGCAGTTGCTGTCGCTGATCCGCACTGAGCACACCGGTGATGCCGGAATCGTTTACTGCCTGTCGCGCGCCTCGGTTGAGAAGACGGCGGAGTTTCTGGTTGAGAACGGGATCACCGCGCTGCCGTATCACGCGGGTCTCGATTCGCTCGTCCGTTCCTCTAACCAGAGCCGGTTCCTGCGCAATGAGGGCATGGTGATGGTCGCGACAATCGCATTTGGCATGGGTATCGACAAGCCCGATGTGCGATTCGTGGCGCACCTGGACCTGCCCAAGAGTGTTGAGGGCTACTACCAGGAGACGGGCCGCGCGGGCCGCGACGGGCTTCCCGCGACGGCTTGGCTGGCCTATGGCCTTCAGGATGTCGTTCAGCAGCGCCGCATGATCGACCAATCGGAAGGCGACCTGGCGCACCGGCGCAACCTTACGGCCCGCCTCGACGCCATGCTGGCGCTGTGCGAGACGATCCAGTGTCGTCGCGTTCAATTGCTCAGCTACTTCGGTGAGGTGTCTGAGCCGTGCGGAAACTGCGACACCTGCCTGTTTCCGCCCGAGACGTGGGATGGCACGGTCCCCGCGCAAAAGTTGCTCTCCACGATCGTGCGGCTTCAGCGCGAGCGGAACCAGAAGTTCGGGGCCGGGCACATCATCGACATCCTCACCGGCAAGGTGACTCCGAGGGTGACCCAGCATGGTCATGACTCAATCGCCACGTGGGGCATCGGCCGCGATCTCGGCGAACCCGAGTGGCGAGGGGTGGTGCGCCAGCTGCTCGCGCAAGGGTTGCTGGCCGTCGAAGGCGAGTACGGTGTCCTCGCCATCACAGAGTCGAGCGCGGAGGCGTTGGGCGGTTCGCGCCAGGTAATGCTGCGCCGTGAGCAGCCGAAGCGCTCGAAGGCCGCCCGAAAGGCGGCAACCGCTGGACTCCTGCCCGATATAGCGCTTCCGCTGTTCGAGCGGCTGCGCGAGTGGCGGGCCGGTGAAGCGCGCGAGGCGGGTGTTCCGGCGTACATCGTGTTCGGGGACGCGACGCTGCGCGGCATCGCCCTCATCCGACCGACGTCGACCGCCGAACTCGCAGCTATCAGCGGCGTTGGGGAGAAGAAACTGGAGCAATACGGGGACGCGCTACTCGAAGTTGTAGCGGCTGCGTAAAGCGATTCATGCTCGAGCGAATCTTGGGCGAATCCGGACGAAGCCGAGTGAATCCCGGGCGAATCCGGGCGAAGCCGAGTGAATCCGACAAAGGGATCCTTGTGAAATTAGAGGTATCCCCCAAACACCCGCACGTGATCCCGGCAGCATTTGGCATCGACCTACTGACGAATTTGGCGCCGCAACGGCCGGACGTACCGTGTACCCATGTCTACATCTGTTGACCGCACCGCGCACTCTTCCGTTGTCCAGCCCGTCGTGCCCGTCGTCGACGTGGAAGCCCTCGGGCAGCACCTCATGGGGCGCTGGGCTGACATACGGCGCATCTCCCGTGAGGTCGCAGCGCGACCCGAGATGAAGCGTGTTGAGGGCCTGTCGTCCACCGAACATCGGGAGCGCGTCTTTCACCAGCTTGGCTTGCTGGTGAAAGAGGGCGCCGTTCACAAAGCGTTTCCCAAGTCAGTCGGCGGCCTCGAGGATGCGGGTGGCAACATCGCACAGTTCGAAGAGCTCGTGCTTGCTGATCCATCGCTGCAGATCAAGGCAGGTGTGCAGTGGGGTCTGTTCGGTTCCGCCGTCATGCACCTCGGAACTGAGAAGCACCACCTGAAGTGGCTGCCCGGAATCATGAGCCTCGAAATCCCTGGCTCGTTCGCGATGACCGAGACCGGCCACGGTTCGGACGTTTCTGCCGTAGGCACCACGGCCAGCTATGACGAGGCAACACAGGAATGGGTCATCGACACCCCGTTCCGCGCTGCTTGGAAGGACTACCTCGGCAACGCGGCGGTGAATGGAATCGCGGCAGTCGTATTCGCACAGCTCATCACGAAGGGGATGAATCATGGCGTTCATGCCTTCTACGTTCCGATCCGGGACGAAAACGGGTTCTTGCCGGGAGTCGGGGGCGACGACGACGGTCTCAAGGGCGGTCTCAACGGCATCGACAACGGCCGCTTGCACTTCACCGCAGTTCGGGTGCCGCGCGAGAATCTCCTCAACCGGTACGGCGATGTCGCGGAGGACGGCACCTACTCCTCACCGATCGAAAGCCCGGGCCGCCGGTTCTTCACGATGCTCGGCACCCTCGTGCAGGGCCGTGTCTCGCTCGATGGCGCCGCGGTGGTCGTCTCAAAACTCGGGATGACCATCGCCCTTTCCTACGCATCACAGCGCCGCCAGTTCACCGCGGCGAGTGATACTGAGGAAGAGGTCATCCTGGATTACCAGCGACACCAGCGCAGGCTGTTGCCCCGGCTGGCGACCACTTACGCGATGTCTTTTGCGCACGACGTGTTCCTCGACAAGTTCGACGATGTGTTCTCGGGTGCGCATGACACAGATGCCGATCGGCAGGATCTTGAAACCCTCGCGGCCGCTCTGAAGCCGCTGAGCACCTGGGCCGCGCTCGACATCCTGCAGGAAGCGCGTGAATCATGCGGCGGGCAGGGATTCCTTGTGGAGAACCGTCTGACCAGTCTGCGCGCCGATATGGATGTCTATGCCACGTTCGAGGGCGACAACAACGTGCTGCTTCAGCTCGTTGCCAAACGACTGCTCACCGACTACTCGCGCAAGTTCGCGGGGGCGGACGCTGGAGCGCTCGCGCAGTACGTGGCACTCCAGGCCGGAGATGCGGCGATCAACCGCACCGGCCTGCGTCGGCTGGCCCAGCGGGTGGTGGACTTCGGTTCAACCGCACGATCCGTCGGCTACGTGCGGGACACGGATGCCCAACGCCAGTTGCTCACCGACCGAGTGCAGACCATGATTTCCGAGATCGCGGGCAACCTGCGTGATGCGGGCAAGCTACCAAAGATGGAAGCGGCCCAACTCTTCAATCGCAACCAGAACGCCCTCATCGAGGCGGCCCGCGCACACGGCGAACTGCTGCAGTGGGAGGCATTCACGGATGCCGTCGAGAAGATCGAAGACACGGGCACCCGGCAGGTGCTCACGTGGCTTCGCGACCTGTTCGGTCTTGGGCTCATCGAGAAGAACGCCGCGTGGTATCTGATTCGAGGCCGCATTTCCGGGCAGCGCACGCGGGCGATCACGAGCTACATCGATGATCGACTGCTTCCTCGGCTACGCCAGCACGCCTTGCCCCTCGTGGCCGCCTTCGAGTTCACTCCCGAGCACATCGGGGCACCGATCGCTCTTGGAGCCGAGAAGGAACGCCAGGATGAGGCGA
>JAYSPT010000035.1:0-19243 GCA_043721995.1 Salinibacterium sp.
GTTGATCGCCAGGTCGTCCAAACCGGTTACGTGACAGTCGTCGTCAAAGATCCGCTGGATGCCGCTACGCAGGCGACACAGATCACCGAGTCGGCGGGCGGCCGGGTCGACGGCCGTAATGAGTTGGCTGCGTCTGCGACTACGAGCGGGAGTGCCATCCTCACCCTGAGAATCCCAGCCGCGTCGCTCGACGCGACGCTCGACAAGCTGAAGGCGCTCGGCAGCGTTCAGGAAGTGTCTCTTTCGGCGACGGATGTAACGATGCAGGTGCAGGATCTGGACGCACGCGTCAAGGCGCTGACCGCATCCATCGGTCGACTGATCGAGCTTCAGGCATCGGCCACCGACACCGACATCCTCATCAAGCTGGAAACTGCAATCTCCGACCGGCAGGCCGAACTCGAAGGTCTGCAGAGCCAGCAGCGGTACCTCTCCGATCAGGTCGCGATGTCTACTATCACGCTGAACCTGAACACCGTCGAGACCGCTGTCGCGCTTCCACCGGGCAACTTTTTCTCCGGACTCGCGACGGGCTGGGCCGCGTTCCTGGCGTTCTTTGCCGGACTGTTGATCGGGTTCGGAGTACTGCTGCCGTGGCTAGCCTTAGCCGCGGTGATCGCATCCTCGGTGATCTTCATCGTGCGCCGAGCGAAGCGCCACTCAGGCCGCGTCGCTGTCACCGCGCCGACGCGATCCATGTCAGTCGACACAGCTGCGGCGGAGCAAGTCCCAACAAAGCCAGTTGCGACAAAGCCAGTTGCGACAAAGCCAGCGCCTGTTGAGCCACAGCCTTAGGCAAGCATGTCCTTCACCATGGGCAGCACCTTCGAACCGTAGAGCTCGATCGAGCGCACCATGAACTCGTGGGGCAGGGTTCCGGCGCTGTATTTGAGGTCGAATCGCTGGATCCCCAAGGTCCTGATCGTGTTAGCGAGCTTCGTTGCAACGGTCTCGACCGAGCCGAGGTAGAGCGAGCCGTGCTCGATCTCACTGCGGAACTCGACGTCGGTGCTCGGCGGCCAGCCACGTTCGGCACCGATCCGGTCACGCATCACCTTGTGGTGGGGCCAATACTGCTCTGCGGCGAGTTCATCGGTGTCTGCGATGTACCCCGGTGAGTGCACGGCGATCGGAAGGTCGGGCAGCTCGAGTTGCGTGAGGGCACGATGGTAGAGGTCTACGTATGGGGCGAACCGAGCAGGGTCTCCTCCGATGATCGCCAGCACGAGTGGCATGTTGTAGCGTGCAGCGCGTACTACCGATTCCGGGGAGCCACCGACGCCGATCCAGGTCTTCAGGTGGCCGCCCTCGGTGCGTGGGTACACATTCTGGTTGCTCAGGGACGACCGCAGTGTGCCCGACCAGGAGACCGGCTGCTCCTTAATCAATTCTGAGAACAGGTCAAGCTTCTCCTCGAAGAGTTGCTCGTACTTGCTGAGGTCGAAGCCGAACAGCGGGAAGGACTCCGTGAAGGATCCGCGCCCGAGGATGATCTCGGCCCGACCATTCGAGAGCGCGTCGACCGTTGCGAAACGCTGGTAGACCCGAATCGGGTCATCCGAACTGAGAACCGTAACGGCAGACCCGAGATGGATGCTCTTGGTCACGCTGGCGATGCCGGCCAATACGACCTCGGGCGCGGAGACCGCGAAGTCCACACGATGGTGCTCGCCGACGCCGATGAAGTCGATTCCCAGTTCGTCTGCGAGTACGGCTTCAGCCACGAGGTTGCGAATCACCTGCGCTTGCGCGACGGGTGAAGCATCCAGCCCCACGGTGACGTCACCGAAAGTGTCGAGTCCGAATTGGATTGGTTCTGCCATGTGCTGTGCGGTCTTTCTAAGAGTGCGGAAATCTATGCGAACGTATCGAACTTTGTAACAGTAGCGGGGCCGTGCGCATTCCTGCTTGCAGTACTCCGCTGCCGCCCGAAACGACGGGAAAGTGCATCATGGCCGGAGAGCGCACGTGCTATCCCCGCGTCAGGATATTCGCAGCTCCGTCATTTCAGACCGCCGCGCGGGTGACAGCGGGCGGATCCGGAGTCACATTCAGAATCGATGCTTCAGCTTGCGCGGCGAGCACCGCTGCGCGGGCCTCGCCCGCGCTCTTCGTCGACAGCGCGAGGTCGGCGAATTCCTGTGCCTGCACGAGGGTGAACTTCGTGAGTTCGTTCCGCACATCGGCGAGTAAACCCGGTGCCATTGAGAGACTCGTGGCACCCAGGCCCACCAGAACGACCGCAAGCATCGGGTCAGCGGCGGCTTCCCCACAGACCCCAACCGGTTTGCCGAGCGCTGCGCCGGCCCTGCCGACCTCGCCGACGAGTCTCAGCACCGCCGGATGCCACGGGTCCTGGAAGGAGGCGACGGATCCGAGTTGCCGGTCGGCGGCGAGGGTGTACTGGGTGAGGTCGTTGGTGCCAATGCTTGCGAAGTCGGCCTCGGCGAGAATGCGATCGGCGAGCAGGGCGGCTGCCGGCACCTCGATCATTACCCCGGCCGTCGCAATTCCGAGCTCACGGGCGAGGGCCGTGAAATACCGCGTCTCCTCGACCGTGGACACCATGGGCGCCATCACGCGCACCTCGGCGATGGTCTGCTTCGCGGCGTTGGCGATGGCGATGAGTTGATCCCGCAGGATCTGCTCGTGCGCACGCAGGACCCGAAGCCCGCGAAGCCCCAGTGCGGGATTCTGCTCGGGTTCGTCGTTCAGGAAGCTGAGTGGTTTGTCTGCGCCAGCATCCAGGGCCCGAACCACCACCTGCTTGCCCGGGAAGGCTTCGAACAGCTTCGCGTACTGCTCCTGCTGGTCCGCGATGGTGGGTGCGGTGTCGGCGCCGAGAAAGAGAAACTCGGTGCGGAATAGGCCGACTCCCTCGGCCCCCTTCGCAACAGCATCCGCGGCACCATCGGCTGATCCGAGATTCGCGAGCAGGGCAATCGTCGTGCCGTCTGCCAGCATGCCGGGGCCGACATCGCCGACGGGGACGGATGCTCGCTGTGCGTGCCTTTCACGGGCGGCGGCGAGCTCCTCATCGGAGGGTGCGACGGTGACCATCCCGGTCGACGCATCCACGATCACCGTATCGCCGTCAACGAGCGCGAGTGCACCGGTCGCGCCGACGACGGCGACAATTGCCTTCTCGCGGGCCAGGATCGCGGTGTGCGAGGTCGGGCCACCGTCGCTCGTAACAAAAGCGAGCACCTTCTCGAGGTTCAGCAGCGAGGTGTCTGCCGGGGCCAGGTCTCGCGCGATGAGCACGAACGGGAAGTCGAGCTCGGGCACCCCGGGAGCGGGGACCCCCTGAAGGCGCGCCACCACCCGCTGCGATACGTCATCCACGTCGGTGGCCCGCTCCCCCAGGTAGCCCCCCATCGAGGCGAACAGGTCCCGGAAGCGCGCGAAGGCTTCGAACACCGCTCGCTCAGCGGTTTTGCCGGCATCGATGCGGGCGTCCACGTCGACTTTGAGCGTCGGGTCCTCTGCCATGAGTGCCTGCGCTTCCAGAACGGCCTTCGCGGACCCTCCGGCTTTCGCGCCACGCTCGCGGATATCGACGGCCGTGGCCGCAAGTGCACCTGCGGTACGCACTTTCTCGGCATCCGGACCGAGCGTACTCGCGCTGTCGTTCGGCTCGGGCAGCGGGTCGGGCATGCGAACAACCGGCCCGATCGCGATGCCGAGACCGATGCCGACACCACGGAGAGTTGTGGTCACGTGGACACCTTATGCGATTGCCCATCCGGTCGGTCACACCGCTTTGGTAGTCGACATTCGCGGGACCTTTGGCACTGGCAACGGCCCGCACTCCGTCGTCAACTTGAGTTAGCGAGACGAACGGTTTCGTTTCGGCCAATACGGAGGTTCACTATGAAAGCGCTCGTCTACAAAGGCCCGGGACAAAAGAGCTGGGAAGACGTACCGGATCCGGTCATCCAGCGCCCGACAGACGTAATCGTAAAAATGGTTGCGACGACGATCTGCGGCACCGACCTGCACATCCTGAAAGGTGACGTGCCCGAAGTTGAGGTGGGCCGCATCCTCGGTCACGAAGGAATCGGCGTCATTACCGAGGTCGGTTCCGGAGTCACACAACTCGCTGTCGGGGATCGAGTGATCCTTGCCTGCGTAAGTTCGTGTGGAAAGTGCTCGAACTGCCGCAAGAGTCTTTACAGCCACTGTCTTGATCCCGAAGGAACGCCCGGTATCGGTTGGATCTTCGGCTACATGATCGATGGAACCCAAGCCGAGTACGTTCGGGTGCCGTTCGCGGAGAATTCCGTCTACAAAATGCCCGAGGGATTGACCGATGCCGAAGGCATCCTGCTCTCCGACATCCTGCCCACCGGATTCGAGATCGGTGTGCAGTACGGACACGTGCAGCCCGGCGACGTTGTCGCAGTCATCGGCTCCGGACCGGTCGGGCTCTCCTCGGTCATGACCGCGAGGCTCTACGGCCCCTCCAGGATCATCGCAATCGATCTTGACGCTGCTCGTCTTGCTCGGGCCGAAGAATTCGGCGCAACCAACACCGTCAACTCCGGCGATAAAGACTGGAAGGAACAAGTTCTGGCACTCACTGACGGTGCGGGTGTCGACGTGGCAATCGAGGCAGTCGGCGTTCCGCTCACATTCACGATGGCAACCGAGATCGTGCGCCCCGGGGGTCACGTGGCGAATGTTGGCGTGCACGGCAAGCCCGTCGAATTGAAGCTCAACGAGCTATGGATCAAGAACATCGACATTTCGACCGGTCTCGTCAACACGAACACGCTCGGGATGCTGCTCAAGCTCGTCGCCGAACATGCCCTACCCGCCGACAAGTTCGTGACGCACACCTTCTCGTTCGACCAGGTTCTTGAGGCCTACGACGTTTTCGGCCATGCGGCCGACCACGACGCGCTGAAGATGCTTATCCACTAATCGCGGGAGATCGCCGAGGGTATTCGCCACAAGAGCGAGGAAGCGCATGCGCCGAAACTATGGCCCGCGGCCACCTTCGCGCCTGAACTGTGCACACCCTGCTGCCGGTGTCCTCGAGTTCAGGCCGACCGCTTGCGAGGAAGCGGCAACGACAGGCTGAATGCTGTACCGGTACCGACCTCGGACTCCACATCAAGTTCGCCGTCATGGGCCGTGACGATGGCCTTGGTGATCGTCAGCCCAAGGCCAACGCCGGGGACAGCATTTCTCGTCGCGGTCGAGGCGCGGAAGAATCGTGCGTAGAGCTGATCGAGTTCTGCCGTAGGAATTCCCATCCCGGTGTCTTGCACGGTGATAATCGCATTCGCAGTGCTGGTGCCGAGGGTCACGGTCACGGTGCCGCCGCGCGGAGTGAACTTGATGGCATTTGAGATGAGGTTGTCGCAGGCCTGACCGAGTCGAACAGCATCCCCGCGCACGATGATTGCAGCCTCGGCGGGAACAAATTCGAGTTCGACGCCGGCCGTTGCAGCGACCGGCAGGGCAGACACTGTGGCACCCCGTACAACATCGTTGAGCGCGACGAGGGAGATGTCGAGCGGAAACTTGCCTGAGGAAACCTGTGCGGTAAAGAGCAGGTCACCGACCAGCCTGAGCAGACGATGTGCGTTGCGCTCGGCCACCCCGAGGTAGTGCATTTGCTCTTCAGACAGGGGCGAATCTTCGTCGTCACGCATCAGCTCCAGGTAGCCGAGGATGGATGACAGCGGCGTGCGCAATTCGTGCGAGATGAGTCCGACGAACTCGTCTTTGAGCCTTGACACTTCGAGCGCCTGGGTCACATCGGTCGCGACGAAGATGTAGCCGACCGTCTCGCCAGACTCGTCGAGGCGGGGGGTTACCGCGATCGAGACCGACAGGTGTGAGCCGTCGTGGCGAACGTAAGTCCAGTCCCTGGTCTCGGCACGACCCAGGCGCGCGGATTCGACCAGAGCCGAGAATCCCGGGTTGAGCACCGTGGCTCCGGGCGGGTAGTTGAGTTGTTTTGCCCGCGCATCGAGCTCATCTTCCAGATGGAATTCGAAGACGTAGCGGAATCTCTGGGTTTCATCGGGAGACAGGCCGAGCATGACCTCGGCCCCTGGATTCCACACGTCAATCAGGCCGGTGCAATCGGTTCCGATGACAGACTGCTCTGTCACCCCATTGAGAACACTGCGCGTGAGCTGGTCTGCCGCTCGGAGGCGATGCTCGTTCTCGGCAAGGGCCGCTGTACTGGCCATCGTCGTTGTCACTAATTCCTCTCGCTGGCGAGCAAGTTCGCCGATGGAAACGAAGTTGGCTCGGCCCTGCCTGGACATCTCATTGATGATTGCCGCCACTATGCCGAAGACGAAGGGGCTGAAAATGCCGCGCAGCCATTCAGCCGGATTGCTGGGAACACGCCAGTCAATGACGTACGGAAGCATGAGCGCTGCAGACGTGCCGATAATCGCAACAACAATCCAGCGCCGGCCGCATTCGGTGGCGATCCAGACGATTGGCAGCAGGATGAGACCGGAGAAGGGCGAGGTAACGCCCCCGGTGCCAACCCTGAGCAGCGCGATCGCAACCAGTGAGATCCCGGGAACGAGCAGCGCCCACGACCCGTTGAATCCTTCGCGCCGTGTGTAAAAAAGGGCGAGCAGGGTCGCGAGGGTCATCACGAATGCGCCGATTACTACCGCGAGCGGTTTGGTCACCAGAATTGTCGGCAACGTGATCGCGAGAGCCGCCGCGATCCCGAATGCGATGAAGGTCGGCAACTGCTTGAGCGCCGGGGACGGCCGATCGACCGACAGCCGGGTGATGGCCCACAGAAAGCTACTTTTCATCAGATCGCCGGCATCAGATCGGATAGACGAATAGCCAGCTCGCGCGGGCTGAACGGCTTCGACAGGAAATGCGCCGCACCAGCATCCAACCCCGCCTCGCGCGACTTGGGGTCGACGGCAGCGGACAGCATCACGATCATTGTGCCATCGAAGGCACGATCTGCCCGTACCAGCCTCGCCACTTCGAGGCCGGTCATCCCCGGCATCGATACGTCGAGAACCACGAGGTCCGGGCGGTGCTCAAGAATCGCCGCGTACGCCTGGGTGCCATCTTCAGCACTCGCTACTATCTCGAAATTTGCCCGGGCGACAGCGATTGCGACCAGCGCGCGGATGTCTGGGTCGTCGTCTGCGATGACGACTCGGGTGGCGAGGTGATTTGTCATTGTCCGCTCCAACTCGGGACGTGATCCCGAAGCACTCTGCGCACTTGTGCGCCGGTGAACGGTTTCGGGAGGATTGCCGCCGCTGCGGGGAGGTAGGGGGTGTCGAGAACTGATGAGTAACGAATGAGCAGACCACGGTGGTCATCGCCGTCGTCGACAAGCAGGATTTTCGGTCGGATGACCATCGGAAGTACCGCGCTCATCCGACGAACACCAGCCTGATGACGACGAGAACCGCGACCACAATCAGCGCGATAAATGCATTGAGGATGAGCCACCGCTCGCCCTTTCTCTCAAGCTCTATTTCATGCTGTTGCTCCTGCTCATTCATGCCAGTACCCGCCCCGTCTTTTCGGTCTTGTCCCACTTGGATTCTGCGTGGCGGAGCTCTTTGATGTACGAGTCGAAGGTGATCGCACAGAGGAGCGAACCGTAGCCAACCAGGTAAATGAGCAGCGGCGAAAGAAATCTCCCCGCCCGAGTGCGGTCGACGGTACGGGCCGCCCAGGCCCCAACCATTGAAAACGGGATCCAGGTATAGATCGCCACGGTGAGCCAGTACAGCTGGCCCGCGTCGATGCGCAGCCCGAAGAGGCCAGGCAGGTCAACCTCGATCAGCCGCGGGAAAAGTGCGGTGAGCATGACCAGCATGGAGATAATCCCGGGGAAAGTCACCACCTCTCGCCAGGAGTTTGCGGCCAGTTTTCGGTCGAGCTGTGAACCGAGGGCGAGGATGAAGACGTACGTGCAGGCGGCAGAAACCCACAATGTCTTGAATGCGACAGAGGCCAGGTCGCTATGCAGCAAAAGGAGACCGAGCAGCCCGATGGATGAGAGCACCATGGCCACGGGAAGCAGCATCACGCTGAACCACATCATGCCGAACGAGATCGTGCCGAGCCGGTGCTGTCGTGAAGGGCGAAACCAGACCTTTCGATAGCGGGACGTGACCGAGACGTTGCCCCGCGCCCAGCGAAGCCGCTGCTTCCAGAGGGCATCTACCGAACCCGGTTCCTCTGCCAATACGATCGCCAGAGGCTCGAAAACGACCGTCCGGCCCTGGAGCTGCGTCTCGAACGTGGTGATGGTGTCTTCTGCCAACGACGACGTGTCGATCTGACCGCCGATCGCCAGCAAGTTCTCGCGGGTGTGCAACTGTGCTCCGCCAGCGAGGCAGGCCTGCGCTCCGAGCACGTTCTGGGCCCGACGGGCAGCTGGCTGACTGAGGATGTACTCAAGCCCGATGAACCTCGTGAGGTAGTTTTTGTCTGCACTGCCCTCCCGGATATACGCCGAGACCGCGCCGACTTTCGGATCGGCGAAATGCCGGGTCATCTTGCGCAGCGAGTCCGGCATGTACTTGACGTCGGCATCCATGACCAGGAGTGCCTCCATCCACTCCTCCTGCAGAACAATTCCGATTCCGTGGTTGAGAGTATGCGCCTTGCCTTCCCCCCCCTTGGCCCGGCGGAGGTGAATGACGCTGCCGGGATACTCAGCGGCTTTGGCTAGAACAACGTCTGGGGTGTCATCAGTGCTCGCGTCATCGACGACGTAGACGCGCAGGCAGTCGCGCGGGTAGTCGAGTTTCATCAGCCGATCGATGGATGTTCCGATCACGGCGCCCTCGTTCCAGGCCGGAACGATGATGGCCACCCTCGGTGCGAGTGGGTGTGCTTTCGAGTAATGGTTCTTGAACGCGTGCAGCGGAATCATGAGGAACTGAAACCCAGCCGAAAACACTGGAATCGCCCCGGTTGCCGCGAAGAGCAGCAGGACGATCTCGAGTACGTGCTCGGCGACGATCATGCCTGAACGGCCGCTAGCAGGCGTTTGACCACATCGTAACGACCAACATCGGAGGCGATGTGGCTGTCGGTTGACGCCACCAGCGTAACGCCGGCAGCGCGGGCGGCCTCGAGCGAGCGAGGAGACGGGCAGGCCCACTTCTCGTTGACCTCGACGACGGTTTCGGTGGCCGCCGCCGTTCGCGCCCACACTGACAGATGTTCGACGGTGAGATCCGCCTCGCTCAGCCCGATCTTGGGCAGGATCGAAAAACAATGTGCGAGCTGCCCCCCCAGGCCACCCGAGCGGTCGGCGACGGATGTCATGGCCCCGACCAGAGCGCTGACCAGGAGGTCGAGCGCATCCATCGTCGATAGTCCGTCACGCAGCCGCTCTAGGGTTGACCGCGGCGACCACGGGCCGTCCGTTCCCGGAAACTGGTGATCCGCGATCAGTACGGCTCCGAGGTAGTCGGCAGGCAGGTCGAGCCGGCCGGTCGAGTCCATCAGTTTGGTTTCGACGCCGGTGAAAACTGTCAGACCGTCTGGCACACTTTCGTCGGCAACGGCATGCAGAAAATCGGGAACCCAAGTTGTAGACGCCCTGACGTGGTCGACGAGCCGAAGCTCTCGCAGGCCGGCCGCAGACGCAGCAGCGATGTTTTCTGCAACGGTGCTGACGGCGTCGTCAGAAAAGGTGGAGTGCACATGGAAGTCGCCGAGCAGGAGGCTGTCAATCACTCGTCCCCCTCGCCGTGAGCCGCGTTCTCTGAAAAAAGAATCTCAGACGGATCGATGAACACATCTTCCAGATACCGCACATTAGCGAGCTCTCGGAACGGTATGTGAGCGGGCAGCGGTAGCCCGAGGGCCAGGTCGAGAGCCAGGGACGGCATGTCGACTCCTGCCGCGATGGTAAGCGGAAGCGCACCGGGGAAACGTGGGTTCACCTCGAGCAGGGCAGCGACACCGTCCACGTCATAGCGCAGCTGAACGTTAGCGACACCGACCAAACCGATTGCCCTGGCGACCGCGGCCGCCGTTGACTCGAGTTCATCATCGCGTACGGTTCGACCGGCGATCGAGACGCCGGAGTCGACCCTGGTTCTGGTTCGCGGGACCGCTGCGATCACTACACCGCGCGCGTCGGCAAAGACGTCGACCGAGAATTCGTCGCCAGGCAGTAATTCCTGCGCGATCAGCGATTCATCGTCTCCGAGGGCAGCTAGAGCCGCCCGGTCATGAATGAGCCGCACGCCCCGCGAGCCGGCGCCACGCCTCGGCTTCACAATGATCGGAAAATCCCACTCCTCTGCGGCAGAGGAAGACCCAACCAGCCGTGTCACCGGCACGCGGGCGGACATGCCGACCCGCTCAGCCAGCGCGAACTTATCGAGCGTTACATCGAGGGTTTCGACCGACGGCGCACCCAGTACAGTCGATCCGAGCTCTTCACGGCGACGGGCGAGCGACGGCAATTCGAAGTCCACAGTCGAAAACATGACGTCGATCTCATCCGCTGCGCATAGCGCGATGATCGTGTCGACGAACTCGGGCGCGAGGCCACGAGGAACGATTCGCCGCCGGTCGGCGGGGACGAGGTAGAGGCCACTCGCCCAGCCGTCCATATCGGCCGCATAGACCTCGACAGTGGATCGCTTCAGAAGCGAACGGATGACGGCGACCCCGGCGGGCCCGCCAGCCCCAGTCACCAGGACCCTCGTCACAAGCCCTCCAGCAGTTGCCGCTGGCGCTCGGCGTGAACGGCAGCTCTGATGTCGCCGCGTGAGACAGATACATCGATCGATTCCCGCACGATTTCGAGGGGTTCGCAGCTCGTGCCGCCGCCATAGCGTGACCAGTAACGGGCAGTCGCGAGTACGAAATCGGGCTCCAGGTATGCGCGAATGTCGGACTGTGAGGCAAACGAAGCGACGAGCGCAAGCTTTGCATCGGTGAACCCATCGATCGACACGAACCGGTTCGGTCGGAAGTCAACGGTCGACGACGGGCTCTGGTAGCAGGCGACGGTTCTGACGTTGCGCGTCGCGACCAGGGTTGCATCGTGTACCGCGCGGTGGTCCTGGTGTCGGTCGTGATTGCTGTGGGTATAGATGATGGTCGGCGCAGTCTCGCGAACGATGCGCTCGATGATGCCGACCGTAGGGTCGGAGTTTGGGATCTGGGTGTCGACCAGGTCTTCGAGAAAGAGTCGAGCGCCGAGCAACTCGGCGGCGGCGAGCGACTCGTGCTGGCGGTCATCCGCCTCCCCGCCGCGCGCGCCGCGCGACAAGGTGAGGATTGTGACGGTGTCACCCGCTGCGCGATGGGCCGCGAGCATGCCACCGACGCCGATTTCGACATCGTCAGGATGAGCGCCGATCGCGAGCACAACTTCACGGGGCGGGGTCGCTGCCTTGGCCCGGCGAAACTCCGCTGCGAGCCGATTGACCACCGAAATTAGATCTGAGGCTGCGACCGGCTTCGTGAGAAACTCATCGGCTTGGCTGCGGAGTGCGGCAACCGCGTAGTCAATGGAAACGTGCGCGGTCATCACGACTACGGGGGTACCGGGGGCCTGCGCCCGGATCTGGTCGACCAGGTCAAGGCCGGTGACGCCCGGCATCTCGATGTCGGTAATCACGACATCGGGTTTAGAGGTCAGAATCGCAGCTAGCGCGAAAGCCGGGTCGGCGATCGTCTGCACGATGCACCCGCGCTTTTCGAGCACGATTTTCGTGTACAACGCCACGTCGAGGTCGTCCTCGACGACAACTACGCGGTACGGATCTTCCACCATGAACTCACGACCCCCGGAAATACTGGTAACTGAAGTTTATGTCGGGAGGGTGATGCTAATCCCGAAGAACGCTAAACCTCCGTAGCCCCAATGCAGGGTTCATTCTTCGCACTACGGCAATGCGCGACGAGCTGATCCAGGCCACTACACCTGCGGTATTTTCGCCGATTGTGACCAGAAAGTCCGAGAACTTGAATGACCTCCGCGAGCACCCAGTCCTTTAGGCGACTGCCGGACTAGTGCAGTCCTCCGAGCCAACGACAAGAACCGCCCCGAGGGGCGGCTCTTGTTCGGTTACCGTTGAAGACCTACTCACTGGCATCGACGCGGACGACGATTGCAGTAAGGCTTCTATGGTGGACCCTAGGAGATTTGAACTCCTGACCTCCTCGATGCGAACGAGGCGCGCTACCAACTGCGCCAAGGGCCCTTCGTCGTAAACGACGCTTGCAAGGTTATCAGAATGCGTAGCGACCAAATCGAGCGAGGTCCGCGAACGAGAACGCTGCATCCCCGAGGCCAACGTCAAGGAGGCGGTCAAACATGCGCCGGTCGTGCCGTGCCGCCTTGATTACCGTGTTCAGCACCACCGGGTAATCGATGATTCGATAGAGCGCGGTCGTCTGGCGGTACTGACGGGCGAAGCGAGCGGCGAGAGTCTTCGTGTACGCAGGGCCCGCAGCATCCGGATGCTCGATCGCCGCCCGACCGGCCATCACCCCCGAGGCGATCGCGCTGTAGATACCCTCGCCCGTGAACGGGTTTATGAGGCTCGCGGCATCACCGACCAGAAGTAGGCGGCCCACCGCTGGCTTCGGGCGACGCACCGTCAGCGGCAGGGTATGGCCGGTCAGCTCGACGCGCTGCAAGTCGTATTCCGGCAGCAGCTCGCGCAGCCGCCGCTCGAGATAGGCGCGGCTGTGCTCGGGAGCGGATGACGACAATCCGTATCCGAGGTTCGTCGTGCCATTCGCCGTCGGAAAGGCCCACGCGTAACACAGCCCCCCGGCACGCTGGCTGTCCCACCGGATCGTCAGCTCGACGGGTTGCCCCGCCGGTGTCGGGGCATACCCACGAATCGCGACCGCGAGCGCACGGCCGTGATTCGCCGTCTGCCCGCTGGCCCGCCTAACCACCGAATTGCTTCCGTCCGCGCCGATCACGATGGGCGCGCGCCAGCGGTCATTCACGACAACTCCGGCATCGGATGCAGCAGCCTGCACCACCGAGTTCACCCGCTCCACTGCGAACTCGGCACCCGCCGCTATCGCCGCGCGGAGCAGCCGGGCATCGAACTCGGCACGCGGCACCACATAGCCGGGACTGGTGGTCAGCGCCCCAGCATCCCCGCCTGCCGGTCCCACGAGACGAACACTCGCGACGTGCTCCTCCGGCCGTACCGCATTGACCCCGAGAGGGGCGAGCTCGGCGACGGCGTGCGGTGCGATGCCATCGCCGCAGACCTTATCCCGGCCAAGCGGTGCGCGATCGAGGATCAGTACACGCGAGTCCGGACGAGCGCGCAGCGCTGAGAGGGCGGCAGCAGACCCAGCCGGTCCGGCGCCGACGACGATCAGGTCCCAGCGACCTGCTGCTGGCGGGGTCATTACAGCAGCATAAATCAGGTCAGCCGGCGGCGCGGCGGCGGGCGAGGACGGCGTTCAGGTCCGGTGCGGTGGTGGATGCGGCATCCACGATGCCCATCGCGGCGAACGGGCTAGCGCTGGCAGCTGGACTGCGGGGCACAATCCCCGGCGGCTGCTCCACGAGGCGAAGCGCGCGCTCGGCGGATGCCGCGGCGAACTCGAGTTCAAGCACGGGATTACCCTCTGCCGCAGCCGGTGCGGTGGAGCGTGAGAGGTATAGCGGCTTCGGCAGCGGCACGGGTGTCCACCCCGCAGTGGACGCGACCGCAGGTGCAGTCCGCTCCCCCAGCGACGTGCGGCGTACCACGCCGCCGGCAACCGGCGCGCGGCGCGAGCGCGCCACTTCCGCGAGCTTGCTGAGCATCGCAACGCCCGAGAACGCGCCGAGAGCGGCGGCTCCAAGTACTAACCAGGATGCTCCGACCGCCCCAACACCGATCATGAGGCCGATTTGCACAATACCGATGACGATCGAGGCGAGCAGGATGAGCGCGGTCAGCACCCGCGTGCGTCGGAGCCGTGCGCGTGCACGCTGTGAACTTGGCACGACGCGAACTCGCACCGGCACGCCGACCGCGACCGGTCCGGCGAATCGCGCCTGCCGCGTCGATGAATTCACGGGGTCCCGCTGATCGTTCGCAGACATACGTGCATCCCTCGTTTCCGAAAGGCTTGTTTCAGCCAATACCCGAATCGTCTGCTGCAGTCGCACGGCGTTCTTCTCGGTGGCCATGTATTCGCGATTTTTCAGCCAGTTGGGCAGCAGGTACAGCAGCCACAGCACCGCAGCGATGGCGAGCATCACGCCGCCGCCGAGCCCTGTAAATTCCATGGTATTACGGTACGAGCGCGTGCTCGAAATGCAGTGCTGCCGCGCCGCAGCGCAACCGGGCAGCTACGGTACGAGTGGCCGCGCGGCCCGGGCGCGGTCGGCCGCGGGGATCGCGGCATCCGTGGCGGAAGCTGTGCCCTCGCGCCAGCGGCGCAGCACGCCCATCGGCAGTTCGTCGACAGTCAACGCGAAGCAGAAGTGGTCGCGCCAGTCTCCATTGATGTGGATGTAGCGGCGGCGCAGTCCTTCGTAGCGAAACCCGAGCTTCTCGACCACGCGCAGCGACGGTTCGTTCTCCGGACGGATGCAGATCTCCATCCGATGCAACCCCACGCTGAAGAAGCAGTGGTCGGTCGCGAGAGCCACTGCGGTAGGTGTCGCACCCTTGCCCGCGAATCTCTCGGACACCCAGTAGCCGATCGTGGCCGAAGATAGTGACCCATACGCGATGGAGGACACATTGAGCTGGCCTGCGAGCTGTCCGTCGTACTCGATGACGAATGGCAGCCCGAGTCCTGCGCGTGCATTCTGCTGCAGGCTGCGAATGCTTGAGCGCACATCGAACGATGTCAGACCATGCGGGTTAGTTGCCTCCCACTTGCGCAGCCAAGCGCGGTTCTGGGCGAGCTCGCGTTCGAGGGGGCGGGCATCCCGAAGTCTGATCGGCCGGATGCTCGTCTCGCCGTCGCTGAGGGTGGGGATCGTCATGGCCATGAATGCTCTAGTCCAGCGTTCCGACGAAGTGTTTGAGCCAGGGACGCAGATCAGGACCGAGGTCTTCGCGCTCGACCGCCAGCTGGATGATCGACTTGATGTATTCGAGGCGGTCGCCCGTGTCATAGCGTCGGCCGCGGAACACCACGCCGAAAACGCCGCCCGCAATGTTGTCGCGCGCCATGGTCTGCAGCGCATCCGTCAATTGGATCTCGTCGCCGCTACCGGGGTTCGTCTTCTCCAGCACCTCGAAGATCTCGGGCTGCAGCACGTAGCGACCAATGATCGCGAGATTCGATGGCGGCGCGCCGGTGGGCTTCTCCACCAGGCCGATGATTCGCACCACGTCCGGATCGTCAGTGGGGTCGACCGTCGCAATGCCGTACAGGTAGGCGTTCTCCGGATCGATTTCCATGAGGGCGATCACCGACACGTTGCGTGAACCCTGCTCGGCCAGCATCCGGGAGAGCAGCACATCGCGCGGATCGATCAGGTCGTCACCCAGGAGCACGGCGAACGGTTGGTTGCCGACATGCATTTTTGCGCGGAGGATCGCGTGTCCGAGTCCACGAGGGTCACCCTGACGCACGTAGTGAATTTCCGCGAGATCGTTCGAGTACTCGACGGCCGCGAGCTTCTCAACGTCCCCTTTCTCCCCGAGCGTTGCCTCCAACTCGGTCATGCGGTCGAAGTGATTCTCCAGGGCGTTCTTGTTGCGGCCCGTGATCATGAGCACGTCCGTGAGGCCCGCGGCGACCGCCTCCTCGACCACGTACTGGATGGCGGGTTTGTCCACAACTGGCAACATTTCCTTCGGCATCGCCTTCGTGGCGGGCAGAAAACGCGTTCCCAAACCGGCGGCGGGGATCACGGCCTTTGATATGCGGAAGGGCATGTCGTCAAGGTTAGCGAACCCGCATCCTAGAATTGGCAGCGTGACGGATGACGTCGGCAACAAGAAGCGAGCCCTGCGTGCAGAGTTACGTGAGCGTAGACGCATTGCCACGTCCACCGAGCGTGCCTCCGCGGATGAGGCATTCACCCGCAACCTCATCGATCTGGCGACCAAGCTCGGCTCACGGTCGCTCTCCGCGTACCTGTCGTTGCCCGACGAGCCGACCACTCGCGGCTTCCTGGACTGGGCATGCGAGGAAGGAATCCGGGTTCTGCTGCCCGTGTCCAGACCGGACGGGTTACTCGACTGGGCGCCATACGACGGCCGTGACGAGCGGGTCGATGACTTCGGCATGCCGATGCCCACCAGTGAGCTGCTTGGCCCGATTGCGATCAACGGGGTCGATCTGATCATCGTGCCAGCGGCATCGGTCGATGAGCGCGGCATGCGCATGGGGTGGGGTCGAGGCTACTTCGACCGGACCCTCGGATCGATGGAGGAATGTCCTCCGGTCTATGCTGTGATCTTCGACGATGAACTAGTCGACTCGGTGCCCAGTGAACGACACGACCAGAGGGTCGATGGGGTCGTCACCCCTTCGGGCATTGTCACTTTCGCCAACTGAGGTTTCTCTTGCCCACCTACTCTTACCGCTGCACCGAGTGCGACAACGCCTTCGACATTCATCAGGCGTTCACGGATGACACGCTCACCGTGTGTCCCGTATGCGGCGGCAAGCTGCGCAAGGTCTTCTCCCCCGTCGGCGTGACCTTCAGCGGGTCGGGCTTTTATCGCACGGACTCGCGGGCGGCGGCGAGGTCCGGAGCGGGGGCGGGGGCGTCTTCCGAGGCTTCGGGGAGGTCTTCTTCCGAGGCGTCGGGGACGTCTTCTTCCGAGGCGTCAGGGACGGGTTCCTCGGGTTCCTCCGGGGCAGCGGCATCCACTGCGTCTTCGTCATCGTCGGGCAAGTCGCCCGCGACGCCCAAGAAGGAGTCCGCGGCCAGCTAGCACATGGCAAACCAGGGCTCGGAATCACACCAATTCAAACCGCGAGGGAGTAGGCCGTGAAAGGGTTCAAAGAATTCGTCCTGCGGGGCAACGTGATCGACCTGGCAGTTGCTGTGGTCATTGGCGCGGCCCTCACCGCTGTCGTCAATTCGATCGTGACTGCTGTGATCAATCCGGCGATCGGTGCGCTGTTCAACGCCGAGAGCCTTGCGACGGCGTTGCCGGTCGCGATTCGGACCACCGCTGGTGGCACTGCGACGATCTATTTCGGCGCCGTGATTGCGGCTCTGATCCAGTTCTTGATCGTGGCCGTAGTGGTCTACTTCGGACTGATCGTGCCCATCAATTACCTGCAGCGGTTGTCATTCAAGCGCAAGGCCGAGGGCATCGTTGACGAAACCCCGGCGCCGCCGACCGAGCTGGAGCTGCTCGCCGAAGTCCGGGATCTTCTCGCAGCAAGGCCCGCCGCGGCCCACACATCAGACGGATCCATCGAGTCAGGCGGCTCGACTAGCTGACCTGCTCATTGTCTTCTCCGCACCGCGCTTGTGAGTACGTCGCTCCGTGTATCGGATTACAGCGACGCGCAACCGCGTTCGTTTAGAACGTGGCTGGGGCTTTTTCATCGGGACGGAACAAGCGTCGCGTCCCACCGCGCGCGACCATGAGAACAACGATCAGCGCGGTGACTTGGAAGAAGCCGCCGAGCTGGACGGCGGCACCGAATGCTAGTGCGACCAGCTCGAGAACCAGGAACTTACTCCCCGGGAGCACGAGCACCAAGGCGACAGTGTTCACGATGCGAACGCGGACGCTTTCGGCTGCCTTGATCCTGCCAACAATCTTCTTTTTCACCCACACCACCAACTCCAGGACAACCTTGAGCAGGATCGCGGTCAGGAGCGAGAGAAGAAATGTTTCAGAAAGGACGGCTGGGAACAACTGAATGAAGACTCCGAGAACCACAAGGTAGACGAGAACGTCCACCAGGTCGATCGGTCTAATCTTCACCCAGCGAGCGTAGCGGTCGCCCGCCTTCGCCTGCTCGCTCTGACACGTCGTTGTGTCCATACCTGGCACCTGCGCCGGTCACTCCGGTGAAACGATTTGCTCGAGTCGAGGAATGTAACCCCCTCGACCCGGCCGCCCCCTTTTTTCGAATAGCGGGACGCGTCGGAAGGGCAACTAAGGCGAGCCAACGTCGATTGAAGTGCTGGTGCAGCAGGTCACGAGGGTGAGCCTCGGGGATGCCCACACCCTCATCAGCATCGACGCAGCCATCACCAGCTGTCACCAACCATGACCAGCCATCGAGGGCCCCGCGAAGAGCAGGGTATTGAGCAGTTGACCGCCGTGGAAAAGCTCGTGGTTGGAGCGGCAACGTTTACCCTGGAACGCCTCGCCGGCCGAGTAAATCCCCGCGGTGCTGGCCGCACAAACACTCACGACTACACGGGCAACTATTGCTGCGCAGCGGATACTGCGCTGAAATAGGGCTCAGCTACCCCCAGTGCGGCGGCTTGTCGGCTTTGAGACGATCGTCGTTCTCAGATCCTGAAGTGCGTTCCGGCTCAGCAATCGGTGTCGGATCGGATCCGACGGGCGGGGCGGTCGTGACCCGTCTATGGCGGCCGACCTGCTTCGGATTCCTTCCATGATTGGGCTCGCGGCTTGGCCGCTGATCGGGGACTGGATCGACCGCGCCCGGGAACACGTCGGAGTCAGTCACTTGCAGGAGCAGGCGCGTCAATCGGGTCGCCGGTGGGTGGTGCTGCCAACGCCCACAGCGGAAGCTCGGGCATCGCGTGCGTTTGCTCGGGCTGAGTCACCGTAGGTATCCGCGGTGGCAGCAATTCGTCGCGATCGAACGGCTGCGTGGCGACCTGCTCCGTCGCAACCTGCTGTGTCTCGACCTGCGGCATTTCGACGTGCTGCGTTTCCACCTGCTCCAGTGGGATGAGCGCGTCGTCGGTCGCAGTCGCGGTCGGTTCGTTCGCATCCTCGACACGTGATGATGCAGGAATCGTGATCGGCGCCGCCACGAGACCGAGCAGGTCGTCAGCGGACAAAGCCACAGTCATATCGGCCGAGAACTCGCCAGCGTCAACTGCCACCGGTTCTGGAACTACCAACGCGTCGACGGCTGGCGCAGTGACTGGCGCGAAGACTGACGCGGTGACTGGCGCGAAGACTGACGCGGTGACTGGCGCGGCATACATCGCGGGGATGGTGATCGGCTCAGTGATGGGAGCCGGGTCAGCACCCAGCAGCGTCGCAATCCGACCGGCCACAGCATCCGGGTCACTGAAAAGTTCGAACGCGTGCACACGCAGATAGTGCCAACCGAGACGCCGCAACAACTCGGGACGCAGGCG
>JAYSPT010000036.1:0-2847 GCA_043721995.1 Salinibacterium sp.
GGGCCGCAGTGACCGCAGCAATCGAAACCGTGGGCCTCACCAAGGCCTATGGCGACAAACTGGCCCTCGACTCCGTGGACCTCGTGGTCGAGGAAGGATCGGTCTTCGGCTTTCTCGGTGCGAATGGCGCCGGCAAGACGACCATGCTTCGTCTTCTCACGGGACTCACGCGCCCAACACGCGGTTCCATGAAAATCATGGGGCAGGATGCCACGTCTGCAAGTAACTCGGTGCGAGCCCAAATCGGGGTCCTGCCCGACGTGCCGGGGTTTTACGACTGGATGACCGCACCCGAGTTCCTGCGCTTTGCGGGTGGCCTGTTCGGCATCGAAACGAAACTTCTCGCCGCTCGTTCCCAGTTGCTTCTCGATCAAGCGGGACTCGCTGACGTCACAACCAGAATCGGCGGATTCTCACGTGGCATGAAGCAACGCTTGGGCATCGCGCAAGCGCTCATCAATGCACCCAGACTCCTTCTTCTCGATGAACCAACCAGCGCGCTCGATCCGGTAGGGCGCCGGGAGATTCTTCAGATGCTCGCTGCCCTCCGTGGACGCACCACGGTCTTCTTCTCAACGCACATTCTCGGCGACGTCGAGCGAGTGTGCGACACCGTAGCGATTCTGGATCAAGGGCGCATCGTCGCGCAGGCGCCGATCCACGAGCTGAAGACGCGATACGGGCGGCAGAAAGTACTCGTTGAGGTCACCGGAGATACCGCGAGGCTTGCCGCTGAGCTTCGTCGGCAGGTGTGGGCCAACGAGGTATCCACGCCGCTGGCGGGCGCGGCGTCAACGAACGCAGAGCCAACGAACGCAGAGCCAACGAACGCAGAGCCAACGAACGCGGCGTCAACGAACGCAGAGCCAACGAACGCGGCGTCAACGAACGCAGAGCCAACGGGCAACGGGGCGCTGGAGGTCACCGTCAACGACGTCGCTGCGGCTCAGCGGGGCATCCCGGTCATCGTCGCCGCACTCGGACTCGGGTTGGTGCGCTTCGAGGCTGGCGAGATGGGCCTCGAGGATGTCTTCGTCGAACTGATCGGGCAGGCGGCGCCATGAACAGTTTCGGGATCTTCGTCCGCAAGGAGGCGATTGAGATCATCCGTACCTGGCGCATCTGGGTTTTGCCGGGCATCCTTCTGTTTTTTGCCCTGACGGGGCCGTTCATCGCTCGATTCACCCCCGAAATCATTACCGCAGTCGCGGGCGCCCAACTCGGAGGCGTTGTACTGCCGCCAGCCACCTACGTCGACGCCTATGCGGGATGGGTCAAGAACCTGTCCCAGATCGGACTGTTCGCGGTAATCATCATCTACGGCAGTATCGTCTCGGGTGAGGTCAGGAGCGGCACCGCCGCCCTCGTGCTCACCAAGCCGCTCTCCCGGGTGTCGTTCATCGTGGCGAAAGTCGCGGCGCACTCCGCGTTCGTGGCAATCCTCGTGGTTGTCGGAACCCTCGTTACCTGGGGTCTCACGCTCGCTGTCTTTGGAAGTGCTCCCGGGGGTGCGCTCTGGTCCGCGGCGCTCGTGTGGCTGGCGTTCGGCATCCTGTTCATCGCGATAATGACGCTGCTGTCGGCATCCATCGGTTCTGCACCGGGCGCATCCGGTGCCGGCCTTGGTGTTTTCGTCTTTTTCTCTATCAGCGCCATTTGGAGACCGCTGGGCGACTACTCGCCGGCGGGCCTTCCCGGGCAGGCGGCAGCGCTCGCCAGCGGTGCTCACCCCGATGTTCTGTGGTCGGTGCTCACTGCCGTGCTCCTCGCTGTGGTTCTGGTAGCCCTCGCGACCCGTGTGCTGAGAGGCAAGGACATTTAAGGGCTCCACGCGCCCTCTACGCTGGGGGTGTGCGCATCGATATCGTCACGATCTTCCCCGAGTTTTTCGGGGTACTCGATGTCTCGCTCCTCGGTCGCGCTCGCCTGGCCGGCATCATGGATGTGACGGTGCACGACTTGCGCGACTTCACCCATGATCGGCATCGCACCGTCGACGACTCTCCTTACGGGGGTGGTGCGGGTATGGTCATGCGTCCCGAGCCGTGGGGCGAGGCGCTGGACGCGACGCTCGACGACTCGTCGCTCGTGATCTTCCCGTCACCGGCGGGGGAGCCCTTCACGCAGGCGATCGCCCGCGATCTGTCGACCGAACAGCACCTGGTGTTTGGATGCGGTCGGTACGAGGGCATCGACCAACGCGTTCTCGATTACTCCCGAACCAGAGCGCGGGTACGCGAACTCAGTCTCGGCGATTACGTGCTCAACGGCGGTGAGGTCGCGGCAATGGCCATGATCGAGGCGATCGGCCGCTTGATCCCCGGGGTCATCGGCAATCCAGTGAGCCTCGACGAGGAGAGCCACGAAGGCGGGCTGCTGGAGTATCCGAGCTATACCAAGCCGGCCGAGTGGCGCGGGCTCGCGGTACCACCTGTGCTGATGAACGGCAACCATGCCGCGATCGCGGCCTGGCGCTACGACCAGCAGTTGGAGCGTACGCGTCGAGTTCGTCCGGACTTGCTGGCGCCGGAGAAACCCTCGGCCTGAGTTACCCTAGCCGCGAGCCGTCAGGATCTGGGGCCCGGCCGCGGTCACAGCGACGGTGTGCTCGAAGTGTGCGGCGCGCGAACCATCCCTGCTGCGCAAAGTCCAGCCGTCATCATCCACATAGATTTTATTCGTGCCGAGCATGAACCAGGGCTCGATCGCGAACACCAGTCCTTCACGCAATGGCAGACCCCGCCCGGGACGACCGTCGTTGGGGATGTGCGGATCGCCGTGCATCGTGTGACCAACGCCGTGCCCGCCGAAGTCGGTGTTGACCGTGATCCCGGCAGCGCGGGCGAC
>JAYSPT010000037.1:0-20575 GCA_043721995.1 Salinibacterium sp.
GAACGTTACGGCATGTCGGCTCAAAAAGCATCCCTTCCCACAGAATGATCAGCAACGCACAATGGTGAAGTGCACAGCGTCGCGATCGAACCGGCAAGGCAACCCGACGTCGAGAAACTGCTTCGGCTGGGTGAGGAGTTCGCCTTGTCGCTGTACCCACCACAGAGCTGCTATCTACTGGATGTCGGCGAGCTCGAACATGCCGATGTCACAGTATTCGTGGCTCGGGTCGACGGCGAAGCGGGTGGAATGGCCGCGCTCGTCGACAAGCACGACGGCTCCGCAGAGCTGAAGCGGCTCTTCATTGATGACGCGGCGCGGGGGCTCGGGCTCGCGCGCCAGCTGCTCGAGCGAATCGAGGAGTTCGGCAGCGCTGCCGGCGCGCACGTGATCCAGCTCGAGACGGGCCCGAGGTCCTTCGCCGCGATCGCGCTCTACACGTCATCGGGCTACCAGGGCATCGCCAACTTCGGCCAGTACGTGGATGACCCGCACTCGGTCTGCATGGAGAAGGAGTTGACGTGAGTGCTAGACGCCTGACGTTTCGAGCTCGGCTGGATCGGCGACCGGTGCTGGCTTGCGATACCCGCGGCGCCACTGCAAGACCGCGAGCACAAGAAGTCCAAGCCCAATAACCGCGGCAGCGATACCGGCTACTAACCAGTTCTGCTCGAGCCATCCGCCCCTGAAAAACGTGCCATTGTGACGTGCGAGAAGCAGCCCGCCGCCACCGAGAAGCGCGAGACCTGCCACCACCTCGATAGCCACCAGCAGGATGTCCAACCAGGTGCGCACGATGACAATCCCGTTCTCCTCCCGGCGCTCTTTCGCCCCCTCGACCAGGTAGTACAGGGTCGGCAGCACCACGAGCGTAAGGAGCGTGGATGACACGAGGCCGCCGATCACCACGATCGCCAATGGTTGCGAGATGAACCCTCCACCGTTGCCGGTGAGACCGACACCGAGGGGAATGAGCGCGAAGATCGTCGCAAGTGCCGTCATCAGAATCGGGCGGAGCCTTCGGGCGGCGCCATTGATTATCGCGTCGCGCGCTCGCATCCCCTTCACCCGGTACTGGTTGATCAGGTCCACGAGCACGATCGCGTTCGTAACCACGATGCCAACGAGCAGGAGCACACCGATCAGGGACGCAACCCCCAGTGGGACGCCCGAGATTATCTGGAGCGCAATGGCACCGGTCGCCGCGAACGGGACTGACACGAGCAGCAAAAGCGGCTGGCGCAGGCTCTTGAAGGTCGCGACCATCACGACGTAGACGATCAGGATGGCGACCAGCAGCGCGAGACCCAATTGACCGAACGCTGTTCCCTGCTGGGAGGTGACCCCGCCGATGTTAGCGGAGGCCCCTGCAGGGAGGGTGACCTTGGCGAGCTGCTGCGAGACCACGGCCGAGGCGGTACCCACATCATCGCTTTTGGGCGTGATCGTCACAGTCGAACTGCGCACACCCTTGATGCTCGTAATGCTCGAGGGACCGTTGGTCTGGCTGACCGTCGCGAGGTCTGACAAGGGAACCACACCACGGTTTGTCGGAATCGAGAAGTTCTGCAGTTGTTCGATTGTCGTGGGTGCACTGGTGTTCAGGATGTAAATCGAGAGGGTCTTCTCGTTTACGACCACGCTTCCCTGTGCCGATGGGTTCAGGGCAGCACCGACAATCCCGCCGACCTGAATCTCGCTGAGACCAGCCTTTGCGGCCTTGTCCTTGTCGACCACCACACCGATGAAGGGCTGCTCGTTCGACAGGTTATTCGTGACTTGCTTGGCCACGCTCAGGCCCGTCATCGCGGTCGTGACGGCGTCGGTCGCGGTGCGAAGATCCGCCTCGTCCGCAGCGCTGATGTTGATGGCGATGTCAGACGATGCGAACCCGCCACCGCCCGAGGCCGCGAGAGTGATGTCCCCCGAATCCTTGATGGTCGCGAGTTCTTTGCGGATTCCGTCCTGCAGTTTCGTCTGGTCGAGTTTCGCATCGGTCGTGAGCGAGAAGGTCGATGCTCCGCCGCCCGAAAGAGCCTGCCGCAGTGAGCTCCCACTCGATCCGATTGACAGCTGCACGGTCGTGACACCCGGATAGCCGACGAGAACGTCCTCTACTTTCTTGGCCGCGGTATCCCGAGCATCAAGGCTGGAACCCAGCGGAAGTGTCTGGCTGACGGTCAGGTTGTTCTGACCACTGCTGCCAATGAAGTTGGTCTTCATGAAGGGCAGAAGCGCGACGGTGCCACCGAGAAGGAGGATCGCGATCAGGATGGTCGCGACCGGGCGCTTCAATGTCCAGTTGATGATCGGCAGGTAACCGCGTTGCAGAGCGGACGGGTGATCAAGCTCGCCAGCAGCCATGCCATCCGCATGCTTCGAGACCTTCGCCTTCGAACTCATGAACCAGTAGGCGAGCACGGGCACGATCGTGAGTGCCACGAAGAGCGACGCAGCCAGGGCTATAGTCACCGTCAGCGCAAACGGCCGGAACAGTTCGCCGGTAATGTCGCCAACCAGCGCGAGCGGGAGGAACACCGCAATTGTGGTGACCGTAGACGCGGTCACCGCGCCAGCCACCTCCTTCACAGCGGACTGAATCGCCTGCAGCTTCTCCTCACCGAGAGCGATGTGTCTCTTGATGTTCTCCGTGACGACGATCGAGTCGTCGACCACTCGCCCGATCGCGATCGTGAGGGCGCCCAGCGTAATTATGTTGAGGGTGTACCCGGCCGCCTGCATGCCGATGAAGGTGATGAGCACCGAGATCGGAATCGAGATCGCAGCGACCAGTGTCGAGCGAAACGACAGGAGGAACAGCAGGATGATGACCACAGCGAACGCGAGACCGAGAAGCCCTTCGGTCGCGAGGCTGTTGATCGACTCCTGGATGAAGGGGGCCTGGTCGAACACGACAGTGAACTTGGTGTTGTTGCCCAGGGTCGCCTCAAGGTCGGGGATTGCCTTCCGGACCTCCCGCGAGACCTCGACGGTGTTGCCGGCTGGTGTCTTAGTAATGGCAATGGTGAGCGACGGCTTTCCCTGCACGCGGGAGATACCCGTGATCGGGTCGTCGGTAGTCGCGACCGTCGCAACATCCGAAATCTTCACGAGGGAGGCGCTGTTGCCACCGAGCAGGGGAAGGCTTGCAATGTCGTCACCGGACATCAGGCGCACGCCGGACTGAACGATCAGAGTCTTCTGGTTCTCAGTAATCTGGCCCGCGGGCAGAAGTACACCGTTGTCGTCGAGTGCTTTCTTGATCGACTGGTTCGACAGGCCGAGTGGGAGGAGCTTCGCGGGATCGGGCGTAATGACGATGCGCTGGTTGGTGGTACCGAGCAGGCTCACATCGCTCACATCTGCGAGCTTCTTGATGTCGACAATGGTCGACTGGTTCAACTTCGCCGAAAGGTCGTGCGGATCGAGATCGCTGGTCACAGCAATCTGGATGACCGGGAGGTCGGAGAAGCTGAAGGTGAGCACCTGGGTATTTGCGGACGCAGGAAGCGTCGACGCAATGCGGTTGATCGCGAGTTGAGTCTTCTGCTCAGCGGTGGCGATGTTGGTCCCGTAGTCGAACGCAGCCGTAATGGTCGAGACGCTGTTGCTTGACGTCGCGGTCGTTGATTGGAGCCCTGGTACGCTCCGGATGGCCGCCTCGATCGGCGTGGAAACGTCGGCGTCAACGACCGCGGGGCTCGCCCCGGGATAGTTCGTGACGATGAAGATATTCGGCAGTGAGAGCGAGGGGATGAGTTCCTGCTTGAGCGAGGTCAGCGCGACCCCGCCGAAGATTGCCACCACGACGGTGACGAGGGCGATGAGGGCGCGGTTGCGCAGGCTGAACACCGAAAGGAAGTGCACGTGGGTACTCTCTGCTGTTTATCTGCTGTTGACGAATCTGCGATGTGAAATCGCCTCGGACAAGAGCACGCCACTGTGCCCCTGAAAATTATCCACTGTCAACCTGAACGCTGCGTACTCCGAGCGGATTAGCCGCGAGACCTTAAACGACCGAGGGTGACAGCTCCGCGACGGACGCGGGCATGGGATGACGCCCAACGTGCGCCCAGGCCGCGGCCAGGGCATCCACTCCCCGGCGCGTCTCTTCTGCGCCGTAGGAGAACGGGAGACGAAGGAATCGCTCGAATGCCCCATCGATCCCGAACCTCGGACCCGACGCGATAACGAGTCCCTCGGAGCGCGCTGCGAGCGCGAGCTGTGAGCTGACCGGATGCCCAAGGTTGACCCACGCGGTGAGGCCACCCCCGACGTGGGGCATGTGCCATTCCGGCAGCTTCTCCCGCAGCATGGCGGCGAGTTGGTCCCGACCCGCACGCAGGTATGCCCTGCGCGCATCGAGGATCGCGTCGAAGTCCTCGAGCAGTCGCAACACGATGAGCTGTTCGAGTAGCGGCGTTCCGAGGTCTCCGGAGGAACGCGCAAGGACAAGCCTCTGGATGATCGTGCGATCCGCACGCACCCATCCGATGCGCAAGCCACCCCAGATCGTCTTGCCCACCGATCCGACCAGGATCGCGTTTCCATGTGCGGCGAAGGGCAGGGCCTCCCGCTGCCCGTCGAGCCCCAGCTCAGCCATCGTCTCGTCGGCGATGAGGGTCGTGCCGTGCCGGGCGGCAAGACCGAGCACCTTCTCGCGCAATTCCTGGCTCATCGAGCGTCCGGTGGGGTTGTGGTTGTCGGGCATCAGGTAACCCAGCGACGGACTGGTGCGCTGGATCGCCTGTTCGAGGGCGAGTTCATCCCAGCCCTCATCGGCAGAAACCGGCACGGGAGTCAGGCGCGCGCCGGCAGCTCTGAGCGCATCGAGCCCATGGGGATAGGTCGGGTTTTCGATCAGGGCACGATCGCCTCGCGCCAGGATCGTGCGCGCGATGAGGGAGATCGCGTGCTGGGCCCCCACGGTCACCATGATCTGGTCGGCGGTGGTCGGCAGGCCGCGCACCGTATAGCGCTGCGCGAGCGCCTCTCGCAGGATCGGTAGTCCCACCGGGTCGAAACCAGATTCGCCGAGGTACGCGCGCAATTCCTGCGCTGCCCAGTGCGCGGCCGCGACCACTTCAGCCGCCGCAGGCATCGTCGCCTTGCTGAAATCGAGAAGCTCGGTCCGTGGGTCGAGGGGCGCAAGGGGGCGGAACGGTAGTTGAGCAACGCTGCCCGAACCACGAACACTCACCAGATAGCCGGTATCGCGCAACCCGGCATAGGCCGCCGTGACCGTCGTGCGGCTCACTCCGAGTTGCGCCGCAAGTTCACGCTCAGCCGGCAGTCGGGTACCCGCAGATACCCGGCCATCGAGAATAAGCAACCGGATGCGATCGGCGAGGGCCGCATATGCCACCCCGGCATCACGCCAGCGGTCCAAAAACAAGGCCAATACTCGGGCCGACACGACGCTCATGAGGCCACGATAGCTGGATTGGCTTCTTGCTCACAGTCCAATTTAGTAATTGGCTACAGATATGCCGCCCGCACTTCTTATGACACGCCGAATTGGCCAGCTGCTTGTCGGCCTCTTCCTCTACGGATTCGCGATCGCCATGATGATCAGGGCTAGCTGCGGTGTTGCACCCTGGGATGTCCTCACCCAGGGAATCGCGCTCCACACTGGCATCGCGTTCGGTGTAATCACGAACATCGTCGGCGTGCTAGTGCTGCTGCTCTGGATCCCGATCCGGCAGAAGCCCGGCATTGGAACTGTCGCCAACGTGCTCCTGATCGGGCCCAGCGTCGAAGTCGGACTCCGGATGATTCCGGAGTTGACCGGACTCGCGCCGCGCATCCTGTTCCTGGCAGCGGGACTGGTGCTCGTTGCCATCGCGACCGGGCTGTACATCGGTGCGAGGTTCGGGCCCGGCCCACGAGATGGCCTCATGACGGGCATCCACCGCCGCCTCGGTTGGCCGATCTGGGCAGTGCGCACCGGCATCGAAGTGACTGTTCTCGCCGCCGGCTGGCTGCTCGGCGGCACGGCTGGCATCGGCACGCTCGCCTTCGCGCTTCTCATCGGCCCGATGGTGAATGTAGCGCTGCCGTTGCTCCGCGTGCCCGAACCGCCTCGGCCCCACCGCAACGAACGGGGTGAGCCCGCGCGGGAGTTCGAACCAATCGCGGGAGACGCGATCTCCAGCGAAGGGTTGTAACTCCCGCGCGAGCGGAATTGCGGCGGGCCGCGGGCGCACAAGGTCGCGCCGGATGTGCCGCCGTAGTTGATCGCAAATCGATCAGCGGTGGCGAACGTGTCCGCCATCCACGTGAAGTAGGCCTTGGCCGGCTGGCCGTTCTCGCCACGCGGAGTTCCGGGAATCGACACGAGTCAGTCCGCATGACGCTTCGCGAGCGCCCGTGCTAGCTCGTCTTAGCAGCGGTATCCTGGGGTCGATGTTGCGTCAGTGTCAAGCAAGGGAGGTCACTGGGGCTTAGCTGAAGAAGGAGCTACTTCCAGGCGATAGGTAAGTACACGTCCTGCACCCGGTCGGTGAGCGCGGTGTGGTCGTTGCGGGTAAAGATTCCGCAGGCCCGCCTCGTGCAATCGAATCCGTCACCGGTCGGGCTGCCCACCTCGACGTACGCCGTGAATGTGCCCGCGGCAAGGTCGTTGTAGCTTCTAGCGCCGAACAGCTTCCACGCCCAGTCGTCGTTGATCCAGTTGCTCGGCGCATACTGGACTGTTCCGGGGGCGACGGTCTGCTGCTGCTGGCTCGGCACGCCTCCGACGCACGGGCCGGGCTTGCCGGTGTTGTCGGTAGGGATCACGCACAGTGCGACGTAGATACCGCGGGATCCGTCATATCCGGACCCGGTGACGACAAGCTGCTCTCCCACGGTGAGCGCGGATGTGTCGACGGTGGTTCCGTTGGCACCAGTCACCGCAAGAGTGCGGGTGCGGCCGTCATCACCCCGGGCGGTCGCCGCCAGAGGCCACCGTGTTGCGCTCGGTTCCTGATGCGAAAGCCCCTCGTTGTGATGGAGGAGGATCGGTACCCCGAGAATTCCGGTTGGGATCAAGACCAGAGCCAGCACACCCGCGACGATCCATGGCCAACGACGGCGCCTGCCAGTTTTCACCGGTACACCCGGTTCGCTTGAGGTTTGGATCACACCGGCAAGCCTAAGCGCGCTCCTTCGATTGACACCGCCTGCACAAGGAGTAGGCTCGCGCCTCGTGACTAACGAAGCTCGGTCGCCGAAAAGGTGGCTGATCGGAGAGCCGCTGCCATCAGAAAAACTCGAGGGGCAGTTGCTCTCGAAACATTTGGCCCTCCCGATTTTTGCGAGTGACCCGCTCTCCTCTGTGGCATACGGTCCACAGGAAATGCTCCTGGTACTGACACTCGGTGGCCTGTCATTCCTTGCCTTCGCGCCCTGGGTCGCTGCGGGTGTCGTCATCCTGCTCATCACGGTGGTTGCCTCGTACCGCCAACTGATCAAGGCCTATCCCTCGGGCGGCGGTGACTATGAGGTCGCACACCGGAACCTCGGCGAGAAGGCCGGGCTCGTCGTCGCGTCAGCCCTCCTTGTCGACTACATCCTGACCGTCGCGGTGTCTGTTGCCAGCGGTGTCGACAACATCATTTCCGCGTTCCCAATGCTAAACGACATGAGGGTCGAGATGGCGGTGGGATTCGTCGTCATCCTGGCTGCGGTGAACCTGCGCGGCGTTCGTGAATCGAGCAAGGCTTTCGCACTTCCCACCTACCTTTTCATTGCCAGTGTTTTTGTCATGGTGGCGGTGGGCATTACTCAGACTCTGCTCGGCCAGCCTCCGACCGCCGCTTCGGCTTCCTTTCCCGTCACCCATCAGGACGTGCTCCAGGCCGGCGTGATCCTGCTGCTGCTGCGCGCTTTTGCCTCTGGATGCAGTGCACTCACCGGTGTCGAAGCGATCGCCAACGGGGTGCAGGCCTTCCGTCATCCGAAGATTAAGAATGCGCAGCGGACCCTGGTGCTCATGGGTGGAATTGCGATCGTGCTGTTCATGGGTGTCACTGCCCTGGCGCTCATCGGTCAAGTGCACTACGCCGAAAATCCCTGCGACCTGCAGGGATTTGTCGATTGCGCAACTCGTCCACAGCCCAGTGTTATCGCGCAGATCGCCGCCGCGGTCTTCGGCGATAACACCATCGCCTTCTATGTTGTACAGGCGGCGACAGCACTCGTGCTCCTGCTCGCGGCAAACACCGCGTTCAACGGCTTCCCGCTGCTGGGCTCGGTGCTCGCTCGCGACAAGTATGCTCCTCGCTCACTGCAGACCCGCGGCGACCGCCTCGTCTACTCCAATGGCGTTCTTGTGCTCGGCCTCATGGCCACGGTGCTACTCATCGTGTTCCGGGCAAGCCTGACCCAGCTCATCCAGCTGTATATCATCGGTGTTTTCGTGAGCTTTTCGCTCGGACAATCGGGCATGGTGGTGCACTGGATCCGGCTCATTCGCTCGGGCGCGAGTCCTCGCGGTCCGATCATCCGCAGCCTCTCGATCAACTCCTTTGGGGCTCTGCTCACCGGGACTGTTCTCGTGATTGTCACGATCACCAAATTTACGCACGGGGCATGGCTCGTCTTCGTGATCATGCCGATCCTGTTCTTCATAATGCTGCGCATCAACCGCTACTACAAACGAGTCGCCGAAGATATCGCGGTCGACACGACAACCGAGTTCGGCGCGAACGGCGACCACGCGGTCGTGCTGGTCGGCAAGATGCAGAAGCCGACCCTGAAGGCTCTGGACTATGCGATCGCCGCCCGGCACGACAGCCTCGAAGCCATCCATGTGAACATCGATGACGACGAATTGGCGCTGCTGGAGACGCAGTGGATGGACCAGAAAATCAAGGTTCCGCTGCGCGTTATCGAGTCGCCATATCGCGATATCAGCATGCCGCTGATCAAGTACATCAAGGTGCATCGCGACGAGCACGGCTCTGAAGTTGTCACCGTGTACATGCCGCAATACATCGTCGGCCACTGGTGGGAGAGCCTGCTGCACAATCACAAGGCGCGCCGCATCCGTCACAAGCTCATGCTGTGCCCGGGCGTGACCGTTGCGCTCGTACCGTGGCTGCTTGACTCCACGAAGGCGCTGTACCTGCGAACGCAGCGACCGCTGCCGGGCCAGGATCGCCGCGGGGAACCTGTGCGCACTATCGAACGCAAAGCGCTACCCCCCGCGAAGCCCCCCGCGCGCAGGGGAACGGCCGTTACCAGCACGCCGCGCGTGCCTGGCACTGGTTCGCCGAAGGTCGTTTCAGCGAAGGACGCTCCGGTGCAGGGCGAGGCGCCGAAGCAGGTTGCGGCGGCGAAAGACACGGTAGCGCCCAAAGCATGAGTACGGGACGCGAGATCGCCGCAGTGGCGGTCGGCGGGGCGGTGGGCACGGGAATTCGTCTCGGGCTCGATCTCCTGATCCCACACGACGCCAACTCTTTCCCGGTGTCAACGCTCATCATCAACACGCTCGGCGCGTTCGCGCTCGGAATGATTGTGGCCCGGCTCTGGCCGATCGCGCCGGCCTGGCTCCGCGCTGGCCTGGGCGCTGGCCTGCTCGGCTCATTCACCACCTTCTCCGCACTTGCTGTCTCTCTCGTTTCGCTTGGCTCCTCTAGCCAATGGATGCTCGCGCTTGGCTACCTCGTGGCCACGTTGGCACTCGGGCTCACCGCGGCCTGGCTCGGGCTGCGCACAGGCCGACCGGCTGGAGAATTCGATGGGGTGGACGAGTGACTGCGGCCCTCGTCCTCACCGTGGTCGCGGCCGGTACCGTCGGGGCTCTCGGCCGCTACCTCGTCTCGCGCGCATTCGGGCCGAGACAGCAGTTTCCCTGGGCGGTGCTCACGGTCAACGTCGTGGGCTCGGCCATCGGCGGTGCTGTGCTCGCGCTCGCCGAGGGTGGTGCGCTCGGCAGCGACATCCGCCTCGTGCTGCTCACTGGCCTGTGCGGCGGCTTGAGCACCTTCAGCACCTTCAGCGTCGACACCGTGCAGCGGGTACTTGACGGCAAAGCCCGCTCCGCGCTGCTGAGCGTTGCGGCCAACCTCGTACTCGGAATCGGCGCGGCCGCAGGCGCGTACCTGCTCGTCGGAGCAGCGTTTTAGGGCCCTCCTATCGGGCGGCCTGCAGGCGGCTCAGGGTTGCGATGACCTGGCGCGCGATCATCCGGCCGGCCCGGTTCGCACCAATCGTCGATGCCTGCGGCCCATAGCCCGCGAAGAAGACCCGAGGGTCTTTGAACGAGACGCCGGAGCCGACGGAGACACCGCCCTCCTTCTCGCGGAGTTTGAGCGGTGCCAAGTGGCGCAGTTCGGGCCGAAAGCCGGTGGACCAGATGATCGCGTCCGCCTGCTGGAAGGCGCCATCCGCCCAGCGCACGCCCGTGGGTTCGATCGACTCGAACATGGGGCGGGGGGTGAGCACGCCCCGCTCGATAGCGGCCTGGATGCGACGGGTTCGGGGCACGCCGGTGCCGCTCACGATGCTCGGCAAGGCGCGGCCCGCGCGGGCGGCCTCATCCTGTTTCTGCACCGCCTCAACGCGCGCTTCAAGGTTGATGTCGCCGTCGTCGAGGAAGTCAATTGGCCGTCGGCTGACCCAGGTGGTCTCGCGTGCGACATCCTCCAGTTCGAGTAAGAAGCCGATGGCCGAAGTGCCACCGCCAACAACGATGACGCTCTTGCCGACGTAGTCAGCGGCCGACACGTAGTCGTTCGTGTGCACGTGCTGCCCCTCGAACGACCTCAGTCCCTGGTACCACGGGACAAACGGTGCGCCCCAGGTGCCGGTCGCGTTGACTACGGTCTGGGTCGAGACACTACGTTCCTCGTCGTCGAACTCGAAGCGCACGAGCACACCGGTAGACAGATTCTCGACCGCCGTCACGTCGGCGGGGCGCACGACCTGGAAGCCGTAGAAATCCTCGTAGCGCCGGTAGTAATCGGCGACCACATCCTTCGCGGGGGCGTGGCGATCGGCGGTCTCGAAACTCAGGTCCAGGGCATCCAACCCGGGCAGGTCGTTGATCTTGTGTGCCGAACCGATGCGTAGTGCATCCCAGCGGAACTGCCAGGCGCCTCCGGTGCCGGGACCGCGGTCGAGAACCACAAAATCGTTGCCAGCATCGAGCCCGAGCCGCTTGAGGTAAAACGAGACCGAGAGCCCGGCCTGCCCCGCGCCGATCACCACAACTGAGGTGTCGGTCTGAGCGGATGCCACTCGACAACGTTACCTGCACAGGGCAGCATCGACGGTGGGGAAGTCGGGAGCGTGCTGAACGTTGCATGATAAGCTCATTGCTAGTTTTTCTTCAGCTCTATTCGCTCGATCCCGGCGGCCATCGGCACTGGATCCGATGCCAGCGACAGACACAAGAGGGGGTCTCTCATGGGACGTGGCCGTCAGAAGGCAAAGCACACCAAGGTCGCACGGGACCTCAAGTACTTCAGCCCCGACACCAACTACGGCGCCCTCGCAAAGGAACTCGGCGGCGGTTCCGTTGGTGACCCGCGCCTCGCTGAAGACCTCGAGAAGTGGCCGGAATTCGCGAGTGCTGCCGTGGGCGATAGTGACAACGAATACGAAGATATTTATGCCGACGAGTTTGATGACGACGAAGACATTGACGAGCCGAAGCAGTCGAAGAGCGCCTGACCAAGCGCGGCGTTTCTACGCGTCTTTCCTAGGGTTCGTAGTGCCCAGTGAGCCGCACCGCACCACCGTCAACACCCTTGGCGCCCTGCTCCCAGTCCGCTGACAGGTCGCGGCCCGCAGTCGATACGCGACCGATTTCCCACGCCGGGATATCGTCACCCGCCAAGCGCGCAATCGTCCCGCGTGCAGAACTCGGGTCAACAACCGCGATCATGCCGATTCCGAGATTCCAGGTGCCCTCGGCGCTCTCGAGCGTGGTGCCCGCCCAGTTCGACAGCACCCGAAACACCGGTGGCGGCGACCACGTCGACCGCTCAAGTTCCGCCCACGAGCCGACCGGCAGCACACGTGCAAGGTTTGCAGCGATCCCGCCACCGGTGACGTGGCTGAAGGCATGAACGCCACCACCGGCCAACAAACCCAGCAGGGGGACGGTGTAGAGCCGCGTTGGCTCGAGAAGTACCTCCCCAACGACGCCACCGAGTTCTGTCGAGGTGTCGGAGTAGGAAATTCCCTTCGACTTCAGGATGTGGCGCACCAGCGAGTATCCGTTGCTGTGCAGTCCCGACGAGCCCATGGCGATGACCACGTCGCCGTCGCGCACGAGGTGTGGCCCGAGCCGGGCATCCGCTTCGACGGCGCCGACCGCCGCTCCGGCAACGTCGTAGTCGTCGGGTCCGAGGAGGCCCGGGTGCTCTGCCGTCTCGCCACCCACCAGCGCGGTGCCCGTCTCGAGACAGGCGCGAGCGATACCGGCGACGATGTCGGCGATCCGCTCCGGAACGACCCTGCCGCACGCGATGTAGTCGGTCAGAAACAAGGGGCGAGCTCCGACCACAATGATGTCGTCGACGACCATCCCGACAAGATCCTGGCCGATCGTGTCGTGCTTATCGAGGGCCTGTGCGATGGCCACTTTCGTCCCCACCCCGTCAGTGGATGTGGCGAGCAGCGGTTTCTGGAACGCCCGCAGGAACGACACATCGAACAGTCCCGCGAAACCGCCGACGCCGCCGAGCACCTCAGGGCCATGCGTGCGACCGACCGCTGACTTCATCAGCTCCACAGCCAGATCGCCCGCGGCGGTATCGACACCGGCCGCACGGTAGGTGGACGAGGACTCGGCGGGCACCGCTCCAGCGTACCGGCGAGCCGATAGGTCGCCGGTCGTGTGCGAAACTAAAGCGTACCTGCACGGGTACACCCCTGCTCGAGTTCCGGGAGTACCCCCGATCCATGTGCGGAATCGTCGGCATCGTCTCATCGCACCCGGTGAACCAGCAGGTCTACGACGCACTGCTGCTGCTGCAGCACCGCGGGCAGGATTCCACCGGGATAGCAACTGCGGATGGTTCCACCATCCATATGCAGAAGGCCAAAGGGCAGGTGCGTGAGGCGTACCGCACCCGCGACATGCGAAATCTGGTCGGCAACATCGGCTTGGGTCATGTGCGCTACGCGACGAAAGGCAATGCGGAAAGCGAAGATGAGGCCCAGCCCTTCTACGTGAACGCGCCCTACGGCATCGTGCTCGTGCACAATGGCAACCTCACCAACACGCGTGAACTCACCGAGCAGCTCTTCCACATCGATCGTCGCCACCTCAACACCTCAAGCGACACCGAGCTGCTCGTCAACGTTCTCGCCAACGAACTGCAGGAACAGATCGCCGGCACCGACCTCGACCCCGCCCAGGTTTTCAGCGCAATCTCGCGGGTGCATGAGCGGGTGGAGGGCTCGTATGCAGCGATCGCGCTGATCGCAGGGCACGGGTTACTGGCCTTCCGTGATCCGTTCGGGATACGTCCACTCGTGCTGGGGCGCCGCCAGGCCGGGTTCGTTGGGGACGACTGGATCGTCGCATCCGAATCGCTCGTGCTCGAGAGTGCCGGGTACGAGTTTGTTCGGGATGTGGCGCCGGGCGAGGCGATCTTCATCACACCCGACGGTGAAATGACCTCGAAGCAGTGCGCCGCAAACCCGCAGCTCATCCCCTGCGCGTTTGAATACGTCTACCTGGCACGGCCCGACTCGGTCATGAACGGCATCTCGGTCTACGAAGCGCGCCTGCGCCTTGGCAATCGGCTCGCTGACACCATCGCCAGGTACACGCCGCTCGGCGATATCGACGTGGTAATGCCAATCCCCGACTCCTCGCGACCCGCCGCGATGCAGGTCGCCCAGAAGCTCGGCGTCGAATACCGCGAGGGTTTCTACAAGAACCGCTACGTCGGCCGCACGTTCATCATGCCCGGACAGGCGGAACGCAAGAAGAGCGTCAAGCAGAAGCTGAACGCGATGTCGAGCGAGTTCAGGGGCAAGAACATCCTGATTGTCGACGACTCAATCGTGCGCGGCACCACCTCAAAAGAGATCGTACAAATGGCTCGCCAAGCCGGCGCAAACAAGGTCACCTTCACTTCCGCCGCGCCTCCCGTGCGATACCCCCACGTGTACGGCATCAACATGCCCTCGCGCCAAGAGCTGGTGGCGCACGGACGGCGAATCCCGGAGATCGCGACCGAACTCGGCACTGATTACCTGATCTACCAGGAGGTCGCCGACATGCAGGCGGCAATTCTCGAGGGTTCGGATGTGACGGCACTCGAAATGAGCTGCTTCACGGGTGACTACGTGACCGGCACCGTCACGCCCGAGTACCTCGCCTGGGTGGAGAAGACCCAGCTCAGCTGAGGTCGGGATCTAGCGGCACGCCAGCCTCGAGTTCGTCCTCGAACGGCGGGACGACTTCTCGCTCAACGGTCACCGTACGAGCCCTGCGCGCAGATACCCGGTCGAGGATTATCGCGACGACCGCGCCGAGCAATCCGCCTGCGGTAACGCCATAGATCGAGAAGTAGGCGAGCGTTGGGCCGAAACCGACGGTCGGGTCAGCAGGAGACTGTGACGTGAGAATGAGTGTCGAGAGGAAGCCAAGCACCATGCCGACCACGATGAACGCCGAGAATTTCGGCGCACGGCGAATGCTCACCTCATCGAGTTTGGGCGGCGTCATGTGTCCATTCTCTCCCACGCCACGGGGAGGTATTCGGTCAGGTCCGCCCGAGTGCCGGACGCCGATACCCTGCCTGCGGCGATGGCGACCTGCCACGAGACGGTGCCCGTCGCGAGCTCCAACCAGGTTGTGGCATCCATCTCGATAACGTTTGGCGGTGTGCCCCGGGTGTGACGCGGGCCCTCGACTGCCTGCACCGCGCCGTACGGCGGCACCCGCACCTCGACGGTATTGCCCTCGGCGGTCTCTGCAAGCACCTGGAGCAGGTAGCGCACGGCCGTGGCGATGGTCTCCGGGGGTGCGACCGCTTCGCCGGCCCACGCAGACACCGCGGCCCGGCCGTCCGAGTCAGAAATACGCTTTGTGGCCACCTCCCTACGTTACGGCGAAGCGAAGGTCAGGCGGGCCGCCAGTAGGGTTGGAGCGTGCGCATCCTGGTCCTCGGCTCCGGCGCGAGGGAGCATGCGATCATCACATCGCTGCTGTCCGAGGCTGCGGCCCATGAGATCATCGCGGCGCCCGGCAATGCGGGCATTGCCGGCATCGTGCCCGTCGTAGCCCTCGACCCCACGAACCCGAGCGTGGTGGCCGAATACGCCCTCGAGAACGACATTGAACTTGTGGTCATCGGCCCCGAAGCTCCGCTGGTTGCCGGTGTCGCCGATGCGCTTCGCCAACGCGGAATCGCGGTTTTCGGGCCTGGCAAAGCCGCGGCCCAGCTCGAGGCAAGCAAGACGTTCGCGAAGCGAATCATGGATGAAGCGGGCGTTCCCACCGGGCGCGCGACGCGAGCGGGCACTCTCGCCGACGCGATAGCAGCGATCGACGAATTCGGCGCGCCCTATGTCATAAAAGCAGATGGGCTCGCCGCCGGAAAGGGCGTGCTTGTCACTCCCGATCGTGACGCGGCGCTCGCTCACGCGGCGTTCTGGCTCGGTCACGGACCGGTTCTGGTTGAGGAGTTCCTCGCCGGCCAGGAGGTGTCACTGTTTCTGCTTTCTGACGGTCACACTGTGCTGCCGCTGTCTCCCGCACAGGACTACAAGCGCGTGTTCGACAACGACGAGGGTGCGAACACGGGAGGTATGGGCGCGTACTCGCCCCTGCCGTGGCTGCCCGAAGGGTTCGTCGATGAGGTCATTGAAACCGTGGCGTTACCCACGATCCGTCAACTGGCGCACGAGCAGACTCCTTTCATCGGCTTGCTCTATTGCGGGCTCATCATCACGAAGAACGGTGTGCGGGTCATCGAATTCAATGCCCGGTTCGGCGATCCCGAAACTCAGGTTGTGCTTCCGCGACTCGTGACCCCCTTGAGTGGCCTCCTGCTGGCCGCGGCCTCGGGGGGACTTGGCGGGGTTCCGCGGCCGCAGTTCTCGGATGATGTTGCGGTCACGGTCGTTCTTGCCAGCGAGGGGTATCCGGAGGAGCCGCTTATCGGCCGGCGGATCTTCGGCCTTGCGGATGTCGAGAACGTCACGATCGCCCACGCCGCAACCGCCCTCGTGGGCGGCGAGTTCGTGACGACCGGCGGTCGCGTGCTCAGCGTTGTCGCAACCGGAGGCAACTTCACCGAGGCCCGGCAGCGCGTCTACGCCGCGCTCGAGACGATCACGCTGGAGGGCGGCCACTACCGCACCGACATCGCGGCACGGGTCGCCGAGAATGACTGAAGTGCTCGCGGGGTGGAACCTCACCTATACCGGCAAAGTGCGCGATCTCTACGAGTCGCCGCGGCATCCTGGTCAGATGCTGATGGTCGCCAGTGATCGGGTGAGCGCATTCGACCACGTGTTGAGCCCGGGCATCCCCGGTAAAGGCGAGCTGCTCACGACACTGAGCCGGTGGTGGTTCGAGCAGCTGCATGACGTTCACAATCACTTGGTCGACACTGACAATTACGACCTTCCCGCCGAGGTCATCGGGCGGGCGATGCTCGTCAAGTCACTCACGATGTACCCGGTGGAATGCGTTGTGCGGGGTTACCTCTCGGGCAGCGGCTGGGTTGAGTATCAGCAAAGCCGGTCGGTCTGCGGTATCGCACTTCCTGCTGGTCTCTCTGACGGTGACCGCCTGCCCGAGCCGATCTACACTCCTGCATCCAAGGCGCCGCTGGGTGAGCATGACGAGAACATCAGCTTCGCGCGCACGGTCGAACTCGTTGGGGCACAGGCTGCGACGGCGCTTCGCAATCAGAGTCTTGCCATCTTCATTCGGGCGTCGGAGATCGCCGAAGCGCGGGGCATAATCCTGGCCGATACTAAGTTCGAGTTCGGTGCAGACGGGGATGGCATCCTGACACTCGGCGACGAGGTACTCACGTCCGACAGCAGCCGGTACTGGGATGCCGCACTCTACGAGACCGGTGATCGCACCGCGAGCTTCGATAAGCAGATCGTGCGCAACTGGCTCTCCGCGCATTGGGACAAGAGCGGCACCCCACCCGAGCTGCCTGCGGAGATCGTGGAGCAGACTGCGGCGCGGTATGAAGAACTCATCGAGCGGCTCACGTCGCCGGTGTGGATGGAATGATCCTCCTCCGATCCCGAAGGCAACGGCGTGGACCTCTACTTGCATGGTGACTGACCCGAGTGGAGCGGGGCTTGCGGCGGCATCGCAGCCGCGACGACGGTGAGTCACTGAGCTTCAACGACCTCCGGGAGGACCTTCTTGGGGCCAGCGGCGCGGCCCAGGGGATCGTTAGCCGCCGAGGCGTTCGTCGATCTCGCGCACAACCGGCCACGCGCCGTCAATGTTGTTCGACAAGACGACGACATCGAGTTCATCGTCAATGTAGTGCCGCACGATTCCCGAGGCGCCCGGGTTTATGCCGTCTTTGGAATATGAGCGGACCGTGCCGTCTTCGTTCATGTCGAACTCGAGGCCGAGCCCGTACATTGTCTCCTCGTCGTGCTCAACCTGCGGCACGAAGAACTCCTCGGTGAACTCGGCGTCGAGAAGTTCCCCCTCGCGTACGGCTTGCAGGAAACGAACGAGGTCGGATGCGGTCACGTGCGCGCCACCGTCCGGCGATCCGACCGGCGGGTAGCTGTAGATGTTCGAGAACCAAGCGCCCGCGGCATCCCTGTCCCAGCCTTCGGCAACGCGGGGGGCGGCATCCCGCCGGTCATAGAAGCCGGAGTCGAGCATGCCCGCCTTTGTGAAGACCTCATCGAAGACATATTGGCGATAGGCCACTCCGGTGACCTTCTCCAGCGCGAGCCCGGCGAGCACGTAGCCGACGTTGCAGTAGCGGCACTCCACGCCCGGCTTATGGAGAGCGGGCTTGTGCACGAACTGCGGAAGGAGGTCGCTCGTCTGCATGATCGAGTAACTGGGTGTTTTGACATAGAGGTCTTCGTAGTTCTCGCCGGCCTCCTCATCCGCGTCATCCGCGATGCCGCTCGTGTGGGTGAGCAGGTGCAGGAGGTTCACGTCCGGCGAGATCGTCGTGCCTTCGAGATCTACGTAGTGGTGGATCGAGGTCTCAAGATCGAGGTTTCCCTTGCCGACTTGCTGCAGCACCGCAACGCTCGTGAACAGCTTGGTGATCGAGGCGGTGTCGAATCTCGTTTCGATGGTGTTCGGGATGCCCCAGCGTTGGCTCGCAAGCCCGGTTGCTGCCTCGTAGACGGTCGTTGGCCCTCTTTTCAGCAGCACCGCACCGGAGAACTCCTGCTCAGCGAGGAAGGCATCGAGACCGCTGGTTTCCATTCACAGAGCCTACCGAGGGCCGTTGGGCGCCTACGATCGATGCGTGAGCGTGCTTCGCAGGGCCAGTCGTCTCGCGATGCTGCCCACCGCGCCCGTTCTGGTCGTGCAGGGCCGCCGACTGCGTCGTGATACGCCGCGACTTCCGGATGCCGCTGCGCCCTGGCATGGCTCCGTCGCCGGCCCGCGGCCGCTGCGCCTCCTCGTGCTCGGGGACTCGACCGCAGCGGGAGTGGGTGCCACCACCCAGGATGCCGCGCTGCCCGGCAACCTCGCGCGAGAGCTGTCGGCCCGGCTCGACCGCGGTGTGACGTGGCGAGCCGTGGGCGAAAACGGGGCGACCTCGCGTGACATCGTCGAGAATTACCTCGACGACGTCACGGCCGCTCCCGCCGACTTGGTGTTCCTCAGCGTCGGCGCCAACGATGCCCTCGGGCTCCGGCCGCGGGGGGCGTTCGTACGCGACATGCGCACGATCCTTGCCCGGCTTCAGGCCGCCAGCCCCGGTGTCACAATCCTGGTGTCGTCGCTGCCGGGCTTCTCGCAGTTCGTTTTGCTCCCGAACCCGCTGCGCTGGAACCTTTATCTTCACTCGACAAGCCTCGAGGCAGGCGCTCGCGACGCAGTGGCCGGCATGCACAACGTGTGGATGTCCGGTCCGCCGCCCAGATACACCGACGGCTTCTTCGCGAGCGACTTGTTCCACCCGAGTGAGTCCGGCTACCGTGATTGGGCACGCTTCGCACTCGATGACCCGGCGGGACAACTCGTGCTCGCTCGACTCGCGTGACGCTGGCAGGTATCGACGATGTCATTGCCGTGCTTCCAGCGAGCGGTCTCGTCGGAATAGTCGGCGCACCGGGCGCGGGTAAATCGACGATCGCCGCGGAACTGGTCGCTCGCATCCCGCGCATAGCACTGCTCCCGATGGACGGATTCCACCTTCCGCAGGCCGAACTGCGGCGGCTCGGTCGGCGTGACCGGATGGGTGCTCCCGACACTTTTGATGTCGATGCCTTCCTCGCTGTGTTGCGCAAACTGCGGGCGGGCGAAGCGGTCATCGCCCCCGGCTTCGACCGCGAGCGCGAGGAGCCAGTGCCCGCCTCCCTGATTGTCGATTCCCCGCTGGTGATCATCGAGGGAAACTACCTGCTGCTCGACTCGGGCGGGTGGGAGTCCGCAAGACCGCTGTTTGACGCCACCTTCTTTCTGGAGGTCGATCACGAAATCCGGCTCGACCGCCTCATTGCGCGGCACGTGCGATTCGGGAAAACACCGGCGGATGCGCGCGCCTGGGCGCTCGGACCCGACGAGTCGAACGCGCTCCTGATAAAAGCCACCGCTGTCCGCGCCGACCATCGGGTCCGCCTTTAGGCCGCTAACCGCGTGCGGCGCCCCACGACCGACGCCGCGCCGATCACGGCGAGCACAAGCACGCCCGCGCACAACGCAAGCCCTGCATATCCGACAAGGGCAAGCGTCGGACCGGCAAGTGCTCCACCGAGCGCACCCGACATGTTCATGACGAGGTCGGCGCGGCCCTGTACCCGCACCCTCTGATCCCCGGTTGCAAGGTCGCTCACGAGTGCGGACGCGGACACGGTGGAGGCGCTCCAGCCAAGACCGAGCAGCAGGAGGCCAACCGTGACTGACGCCGTATTTGACGGACCGGTTGAGAGCACGATGATGGCGATCGCGTACAGCAGCTGGCCCATCAGGATGCCCGAAATGCGACCCAGCCGGTCACTCGCCCATCCAAAAAGGGGCGAGACTCCGTACATCCCCGCGACATGCAGGCTGATGGTGAAGCCCACGACCGTAAGTGTGGCACCCTGATCGGTCATGTGCACGGGGGTCATCGACATGACCGAGACCATGACCGCATGGCTGATTCCGAGGATTGCGATCGCGAAGGCCAGAGTGGCTGGTCCGCGGACGATGCCGGCATCCGCCGGGGCGAGCTCCACCGGCCGGTCACGAGCGAGTACGAGCGGATCGGGTCGCAACAGCACGAGGTAGATGGCGGCCGCCAACAGCTGGGCCACCACCGCGATGACGAAGGATCCCACGTGCGGCTGCAAGTGCAGGGCTGTCGCGATCGGCACGGCAGGTCCAAAGAGGTTGGGGCCGACGATCGCACCGATCGTGGTGGACCACACGACGACCGACAGGTCCCGCCCTCGG
>JAYSPT010000038.1:0-20159 GCA_043721995.1 Salinibacterium sp.
TGGTCGGCGCTCACTCGGTCAGCGCTCGTGTGGTCAGCGCTCACTGGATCGGCGCTCAGGTGGTCAGCGCTCACGTGGTCGGCCGACTTCTTCGGCGCCGATCGTTTGCGAGGAGCCTTCTGGCGAGGGGTACTTGCGTCTTCGGTATTTTTGTTTTTCACCATTGCTGGCGTACTCCTAGCCCGGGTGGGAAACCGCGCCGCCCACCGGGTACTCTCTCGTGCGCTATTCCGTCGTGTGTTGCTCTACGCAGAACTGCGGCTAATCAGCGCACCGGGCTCTGGGCTCGCGGTGCAGTTAAGTCTTGGCGTCGAATCGAGCGCGGCTCTTACGACTGTTCACGATTATCGCACGCATTGCCAGTAAGTCGTGATTTGCGCCGTGCAATAATCCCATCATGACTGACGCAGCAGCAGCGCGCCGCCCCCTGTCCCTGGCGATTGTGCTCATCGCAACCGGCGCCGTCGGCTGGTACGCGGCCTTCAGCCTGGTGCTCGACAAGATCGCGATCCTCAAAAATCCGCAGTCAAATCTCGACTGCAACTTCAGCATCCTCGTGCAGTGCGGCAAGAACCTCGAGTCCTGGCAAGGCGCGCTCCTGGGCTTCCCGAATCCGCTCATCGGGCTCGGTGGCTTCGTCGCCCCGATCGCAATCGGCGTGGCGCTTCTCGCCGGCGCCACCTTCGCCCGCTGGTTCTGGGTCGCGCTGAATGTGGGCGTCGCGGGAGCGCTCGGCTTCTGCATCTGGCTGATGTACGAGAGCATCTTCATGCTCGGCACGCTGTGCCCGTGGTGCATGCTCGTGTGGGCCATCACGATTTTGATGTTCTGGACCCTGACCCTCTCCAACCTGCGAGCCGGTGTTTTCGGTAAACGCGCGAGCATCGTCGGCCGGGCATACAGCTGGGTGCCGGCGATCACGGTCGGCAGCTACTTGATCGTTGCGATCGTCGCGCAGCTGCGACTGGACGTGCTGTCGTACCTGTGACCGCATTTTCTTGTAACCGCACTTTCGCCAGCCTGTCGGATGCGTGCTCGACGACATCCAGCCGCCGTGCGGTTTTCCAGAAGGAATAGTCGCTAACATCGCGTGACCGCACTAAGCCATAAAACACCAAGCCAATAAACACCAAGCCAATAAGCACCGCAGCGCATCGAGGGCGAATGACGAACCGAACCCCCCAGACCAAGAAACAACGCCAGGAAGCGGCGCGCGAGAACGCGCGTACCGCGCGCGAGGCGGAGCGCAAACGCAGGCATCGCAACCGCTGGATACTGCAGGGCAGCGTCATCGTCGTGGTGCTCGCGATCGTCGCGGTCGTGGGGCTCGTGGTCTGGAACGGCACCCGCCCAGCAACGTCTGGTCCGCTGAACATGCTCAGCGACGGCATCCTCTTCACGGGTGATGGAAAGACGGCGACCGCGACGGCAACCGCGGCAATTCAGCCCGGCGCCAAACCTGTTGCGACCGTACCGGGCACGGACAAGAGCGTTGTGCACGTCGTCACCTATCTCGACTACCAGTGCCCCTACTGCCAGCAGTTCGAGACCACCAATGGCGACCAACTGTCGAAGTGGGTCACCGGTGGCATCGCGACCCTGGAAGTTCACCCGATCGCGATCCTGGACAACAACTCGCAGGGAACGCGCTACGCAAGCCGGGCGGCCAACGCAATGGCATGCGTCGCCAACTTCGACCCCAACAACTTTCTCAAGGTGTCCACAGCGCTATTCACGAGCCAGCCTGCCGAGAGCACGAGCGGCCTCGACAATTCCAAAATCAGCAGCATCGTGGCGTTAGGAGGCGCGCCGGGAGCCGATGTCGCGAAATGCATCAATGACGAGACTTTCAAGGGGTGGGTGGCGAGTGCGACGACCCGCGCCCGCACGGGTCCGCTGGCCAACACCGCGGTGGCGAATGTCGCCGGCACGCCGCTCATCCTGGTCAACGGCCAGAAGTACACGGGCTCCCTGACTGATGCGGCCGCGTTCTACAGCTTCGTCGGCGGAATCGCGACGAGTGCGGGCAGCACCACGCCGTCCCCGACCCCCTCTCCGACCCCGAGTCCGACTCCGTCGGGCTAGAACCAGAGGGCGAGTTCGCGCGCTGCGGACTCCACGGAGTCGCTGCCGTGAACCAAATTCTGCTGTACCGCCAGCCCCCAGTCCCGCCCGAGGTCGCCGCGGATCGTTCCGGGTGCGGCCGTCGTCGGGTCGGTGGTGCCGGCGAGGGAGCGGAACCCCTCGATGACGCGATGCCCGGCGATGCGAAGCGCCACAATCGGGCCGCTCTGCATGAACTCGACCAGCGGTTCGTAGAACGGCTTGCCCTTGTGCTCGGCGTAGTGCTCCCCCAGTAGATCAAGGTCGGCTTCGACGAGCTTCACGTCGACGAGCTGGTACCCCTTCGCTTCGATCCGGCGCAGGATCTCGCCGGTGAGGTTGCGGGCGACGCCATCCGGCTTCACCAAGACCAGGGTTTCTTCGATGCTCATACGCTCTCCTCAGGTTGTGCGGCGGGTGAGAGCCGGTCCAGTTGGCGGCCCTTCACGAAACAGAAAACCCAGATGCCCACGAAAACGAGGGCCACGAAATACAGCACCGGGAGCAGGATGCCCGTGGCGATCAGCACCACTTGCAGAACCCAACCCAGCCACACGCCCCGCGGGTGGCCAACGAGGCGCCCCGCGATGACCAGCGCGATTATCACGCCGATACCGCCGCCGAACGCTGCGACTGGCGGAAGCGCCTTGAGGCCGTATACGACAAGCATCACGAAGAACATCAGCACTGCCTCGAGGAGAAGCGCGATACTCAGGAGGCTCTCGGTCGCGGATCTGCGACGGCGCATGCGCGGCGACTGTCCGGACCCCGGTGTCGCAGCGTCACTCATCGCTTCCACCTTTCTGCAGCAGCCAGGGCGATCGCTTCGCCCACGAGGGTGATCGAGCCCGTGACCAGCACTCCGCGTCCCGGCTCCTCGGCAGCCCATTCGCGAGCCGAGTGCACCGCCTGCTCGAAGGTCTCGAACCGGTAGGTGGCGTCCTCATGGGTGCGCTCGAGCACGAGCTGCGCCAGGTCCACATACGGCATCGCGCGATCGGACTGTGACTGCGTCACGTGAAATCGTCGAGCGACCGGCGCGAGCGCGTCGATGATTCCGGCGGCATCCTTGTCCTGCAGCACGCCGAACACGATCGTCAGTTCAGAGAAGTCGAAGTAGGTCGTGATCGCGGCTGCGAGAGCACGGGCGGCATGAGGGTTGTGCGCCGCATCCACGATTACGGTGGGGTCGGTGCCGATGATCTGCAGGCGCCCCGGGGACGTTGCAGTCGCGAGCCCCTCGGCCAGCACGTCGCCCACGAGGGCCGTGTCGCCTCCGCCCAGGAACGACTCGACGGCTGCGATCGCGAGTGCAGCGTTGTGCCCTTGGTGATCCCCAAAAAGCGGAAGGAAGAGATCGGTGTACCGACCCGCAAGCCCGCGCACCGAGATCACCTGCCCGCCCACGGCAACGGCGCTGGATTCCAGTGCGAACGCGGTTCCCTCGACCGAGAACGTGGACTCGGTCAACTCGGCCGCGCGCTCAAGCTCGGTGAGGGCATCCGGTGCCTGCAGGGCTGACACGACATCGGCCACCGGCTTGATTATGCCCGCTTTCGTGCGAGCGATCTCTGCGATCGTCGACCCGAGGCGCTGGGTGTGATCGAGGTCGATCGGGGTGAACACGGCCACCTGCCCGTCAGCGACGTTCGTGGAGTCCCATTCTCCGCCCATACCCACTTCAATGACGGCGACATCAACCGGGGCGTCGGCGAACGCCGCGTATGCCAGCACCGTAAGCGCCTCGAAGTAGGTGAGCGCCTCTTCGGCTTTCGCGATCAGTTCGGTATCGACCAGGTCAAGGAACGGGCGGATGTCCGCCCAGTTCTCGGCGAGCGCCCGGTTTGAAATCGACTGCCCGTCGATCACGATCCGCTCGTTAACCCGAACCAGGTGTGGGCTCGTCATGAGCCCCGTGCGCAGGCCATAGGCGCGCAGGATGCTCTCGATCATGCGACTCGTCGAGGTTTTGCCGTTGGTGCCGGTGATATGCACGATCGGATAGCTGCGCTGCGGGTCGCCCAGCAGTTCAACGGCCCTTCGCGTGGCATTCAGGCGCGGCTGGGGTGCCGCTTCGCCCACACGCGCGAGCAGTTCCTCGTAGACGCGGTCGGCATCCTCCTGGTACTCGGCATCCTCAAGCTCATAGTCGGAGTCGTCGTCGAGGTTGGTGCCCTCGTCACCGCTCGCGAACGGACTCAGGTCAGCGAGAGGGTTTCTGTCGTCGTCGCCGAAGTCACGCTCGTCGAACTCATCGTCCCGGTCAGAGACATCCCGATCAGACATTCACAACCCCCGAAGTGAGGCCGTCACTCTTGACGACATCGATGACAAGTAGACCAGTGTTCGCATAGATTCCGGAAGCGAGTGTGGTCCGATGGGCACCGACACGCGAATCCAGCGCAGCCTGGGTCTGCGGATCGCGAAAGAATTCGAAGCGAGACTCCACGGCGAGGGTTTCTCCGGCGATCATCTGCGCGAACGCGACGAGCGCCGCGATATCCGCCTCTGAGTCGCCGAGCACCGACAGCGTGATTCGATCGCTGACGTCAAGTCCTGCGGACTTGCGGGTGTCTTGCACCGCACGAACAACGTCGCGCGCGAGGCCTTCGGCTTCGAGCGCGGGCGTTGTCTGGGTGTCGAGGATGACGAACCCGCCGTCCTCGAGGAAAGCGATAGCAGATCCGGGGTCGGCCGCCTGAAGCTCGAGCTCGTACTCTCCGGGCGTGAGCTCGACAGCTCCCACCGTGACTCCCGACGGCGAAGCGCTCCAGTCACCCGATTTCGCGGATGCGATCACCTCCTGCACCTGCTTGCCCAGCCGCGGACCGAGGGCGCGCGCGTTGACCGTCAGCTTGCGCGTGATTCCGAAGGATTCCAGCGAATCCTCCTCGAGAGCCGCGAACTCGACCTCCTTCACGTTAAGTTCTTCGCGCAGGATGTCCGCGAAACCGCTCGTGCGGGAACTCACGACGGTCACCTTAGCCAGCGGCAGCCGCACCCGCAGCAACCTCGACTTGCGCAGTGCGAGCCCCGCCGAGGCGATCTCGCGCGCGTAGTCCATTTCCGCCACCAGGGCGTGATCGGCCGGAAACTGCTCGGCATCCGGCCAATCGGTCAAATGCACGCTGCGACCGCCCGTGAGTCCGCGCCAGATCTCCTCGCTGACCAGCGGGATGATCGGTGCCGAGACCCGCGAGATCGTCTCGAGCACGGTGTAGAGGGTGTCGAACGCGTCGGCCTCCCCCACCCAGAACCGGTCGCGGCTGCGTCGGATGTACCAGTTTGTGAGCACTTCACCGAAGTCGCGCAACTTGGCCGCGGCGAGCGGGCTGTCGAGCGATTCGAGGTCGGCCGTAACATCCAGAACCACTTCTCGCATCTTGGCGAGGATGTAGCGATCCAGCACATTTGCGGAGTCCGTACTCAGCACGGCTTCATGCGAAGAAGCATTCGCGTACAGGGTGAAGAAGTAATAGCTGCTCCACAACGGCAGCAGGAACTCGCGCACCGAGCCGCGGATCCCCTCCTCCGTCACAACGAGATTGCCCCCGCGGATGACGGATGACGACATGAGGAACCAGCGCATCGCATCCGCGCCGTCACGGTCGAAAACCTCGTTCACGTCCGGGTAATTGCGCAGGCTCTTCGACATCTTCTGACCATCGCTGCCGAGCACGATGCCGTGGCTGATCACGTTTTTGAACGCCGGCCGGTCAAAGAGCGCAGTCGAGAGCACGTGCAGCAGGTAGAACCAACCACGGGTCTGCCCGATGTACTCCACGATGAAGTCGGCGGGGTTGTGAGTGGCGAACCACTCCTCGTTCTCGAATGGATAGTGAGCCTGAGCGAACGGCATCGAGCCCGAATCGAACCACACATCGAGCACGTCCGGAATTCGTCGCATCGTCGACTTGCCCGTCGGGTCATCAGGATTCGGCCTCGTCAACTCGTCCACGTACGGCCGGTGCAGGTCGCTCAAACGCACGCCAAAGTCGGCCTTGAGCTCGTCGAACGAGCCATAAACGTCCACCCGAGGATAGGTCGGGTCGTCGCTCTTCCACACCGGAATGGGACTACCCCAATAGCGGTTGCGGCTGATCGACCAGTCGCGCGCGTTGGCTACCCACTTGCCGAACTGGCCGTCCTTCACGTTCTCGGGTACCCAGTTGATCTCCTGGTTGAGTTCTCCCATGCGATCCCGGATCTCCGGCACGCGCACGAACCAACTTGAGACGGCCTTATAGATCAGCGGATTGCGGCAGCGCCAGCAGTGCGGGTAGCTGTGCTCGTAGCTCGCCACTTTCAACAGGCGAGCGTCCGCGCGCAGCTTCTGGATGAGCACCTTGTTCGCGTCGAAGACCTGCAAGCCCGCGACCTCCGCGATGAGGGGCAGGAAGCGGCCTCCCTCATCCACCGAGAGGATGACCGGGATGCCGGCCGCGGCGCACACGAGCTGGTCATCTTCGCCATACGCCGGTGCCTGATGCACGATGCCGGTTCCCTCTCCGGTCGCTACGTAGTCCGCGACAAGAATCTGCCACGCATTCTCGGTGCCCCACTCGGATGCATCGGCGTAGTAGTCCCAGACTCGGGCGTAGTGCACGCCGGCGAGTTCGGAGCCCACGAGAGTTCGGGTTACCGCGGCGATCGCGGCATCCGCTGATTCGTAGCCGAGATCTTTCGTGTATGAGCCGACCGTATCGAGTGCGAGCAGGAACTCGGAGACACCCTCTGCGGAACCGTCGCCCGCGGTCAGCGGCCCGCTCGGCAGCACCGCGTACAGGATGCCCGGACCCACCGCGAGGGCAAGGTTCGTCGGCAGCGTCCAGGGCGTTGTCGTCCAGGCCAGAGCTTTCACAGCGGTGAGGCCAAGACTCTCAGCCTTCACTCCGTCGAGTGGGAATGTCACCGTGACCGACTGGTCCTGGCGCATCTTGTAGACGTCGTCATCCATGCGCAATTCGTGGTTGGACAGCGGCGTCTGGTCACGCCAGCAGTAGGGAAGCACTCGGTACCCCTCGTACGCGAGCCCCTTATCGTGGAGGCGCTTGAATGCCCAGATCACGCTCTCCATGTAGGAGGGGTCGAGGGTCTTGTAGCCGTTTTCGAAGTCGACCCAGCGGGCCATCCTCGTCACGTATTCCTCCCACTCGTTCGTGTACTTCAGCACGCCCTCGCGCGCGGCGGCATTGAATGCCGCGATGCCCATCTGCTCAATCTGGCTCTTGTCGGTGATGCCGAGCTGACGTTCAGCCTCGAGTTCTGCGGGCAACCCATGGGTGTCCCAGCCGAAGCGGCGGTGCACCTGCTTGCCGCGCATGGTCTGGAATCGCGGGAAGAGATCTTTGGCATAGCCGGTCAGCAGATGGCCGTAGTGCGGAAGGCCGTTAGCGAACGGCGGACCGTCATAGAAAACCCACTCCGGAGCGCCCTCACGCTGGTCGACGGATGCCTGGAAGGTGGCATCCTGCTTCCAGTAGCTGAGGATCCGCTCCTCGATCGCCGGGAAACTTGGGCTGGGCGTGACCGCGTCGGCCGAGCCATCTGTGGCGTTGGTATGGCGTGGGTAGGACATCTGGGCTCCGGCTCGTGTGGTGATTCCCACGAGGACGACCGTCGGGGCGCGGTACCACCCCGCTTGCGCTGCTTTCCCCTCTCGGGGTCACAGTGCCACTCAGACTGCAGTTTCGGTTCTAGTGAGCTGGGCATGCCAGCTGTTCTTCCGAAGGCTCCCCGGTGATAGCGGATCGATGCCCTGTTTGACGCCCCCTCACTCTACCCGCGCGCGACCAGTGCATTCGGTAGCGCCGCGGAGGGTCAGCAGCACTCCTGGGAATGGACCGATTGCGAGGATGACGCGCTGGTTGACTGTGACCGCGTGCTCGCCACGCGTCTCGAGTTGTTGGCCACCGGCAAGCACTGTAGACAGCGCGGGGCCGACGTACGCGACGTTAGTGCGCGGGCCACCGGGGTCAGTTTTTCGAGCCTATTGTTGCGTTTGTGCGCAAGCCCTATGCTGTCCCTCGTCCGGGGAAGCACCCCCGCAAGAGACGAGCGTGAGGGATTCGATGAGCGACGACACTCCCACTGAACGATTCGATGCATCCGCGAACGGTTCACCGGAAAACACTGGATCCGGGGATGCTCCGACCCAGCGACTCACCACGGCCGCGTCACCAGCGGCGAGCGAGCAGCGCAACAATCGCAGGCTGATCATCATCCTGGCCATAATCGGCGCGTTGCTGCTGCTCGCGGTACTAATCGTGCTGCTTCTGCTGCTGACTCGAAGTTCGGGTACACCGACGGCACTGCCAACTCAGACGACGAGCGCGACAGCGACATCCAAGCCCACGCCCACCACGAGCGCCACGCCGACTTCAACACCCAAACCGACACCAACACCCACGCCGACCGCGACGGTTGCGCCGCCTCCCCCGCCGCCCCCGCCGCCCTCGACGGCTCCGAGCATCGACAGCTTCACGATTTCGCCCACTACCGTCTACTGCAACACTCATGCCCCCGGCGGACCGTTCAACCAGTACCTCAAGATGAAGTGGGCCACGACCAACGCCAGCACGGTCGCGATTGGCAGCTACGACCCCTACGGTGACTACGCGGGCCAGTATTACAACCTCCCGAATGACGGAGACACCACCACCCAAGGGCTGCAGATCACCTACAACTGCCCCGAGGCATCCCAGGTATGGCGACTCGAGGTCAAGGGGCAGGACGGCTCAACGATCAAGAAAGAGATCAAGATCCTCAACATGGGAGACCAGAGCTAGGGGAGTATTTGCGCTCCGCTGCTCCGCTGCTCCGACCCACGACCCACGACCCGCTCCTCTGCTCCTTCGCTCCTCTGCTCCTTCGCTCCTTCGCTCCTTCGCTCCTCTGCTCCTCTGCTCCTCTGCTCCGCATGCTTTCTCGCACCTCACGGACGGTTCTCCTCTGCTCCGCTGCTCAGCACCTCCGACCCGCTCCGGCGCGGCGCTGCGCATGCTTTTTCGCACCTCAGTAACCCTTCTCCTCTCCTCAGCAGCTCTTTACCTCTTTGCTCCCTCAGCTCCTCCGACCTGGTTCTGTGCTCCTGCACTCCTCTGCTCCTGCGCTCTGCTGCTCCGCTGCTCCTGCGCTCCGCTGCTCCTCTGCTCCTCCGACCTGCTCCTCGTCGCTCCCGTCACATCGGACCCACTCCTCCGCTCGTCCGCTCCCCTGCTCCTCCGCCCCTCCGCCCCTCAGTACCCCCCGTCCATCGCCGACCCGCTCTTGCGCTCCTGCTCCTCCGCTCTTCTCCTCCACAGCCGAGTCCCAGGGAAGTTATTCGAAAGAGTTTCGAATCTGTGTTCGACGTGACAGAATGGAGTCATGTCCTTCACCCAATCGTTTGCGAGCACTGCGGCCGCAGTTGTCGGTCTAGGTGACGACCTTTCGGTGCTGTCCGGGCTACCGGACGACGCGCTGCTGGCGGCCCATTCGCTCATACTTGACCACCAGCGTCACTCGGAGATGTACACCGCATGGTTCTCAGCGGAGATCGCTCGACGCTCACCCAAAGAAGGCGGCTACTCGGGCCTCGCACAGCGAAATGGATTCAGCTCAGCGGAGGGATTCCTGCAATCGCTGTCGCCGATCACTCGAGCCGAGGCCGTGCAATTTGTGGAGGCCGGTGCGCTGATGAACTCTGCGGAGGCCGACGCGGGCGCGACCCTATGGGAGTCCGCGTTGGCAACGGCCCTTCGTTGCGGCGAACTTCGCGTTGCTTCGGTGGAAGCGATCCGGCGCGGGCTCGCACCCGCCTCCGACTCTGCGCCGGCTGCCGACCTCCTCGCCGAATGCAAAAAGCTCATCGCGCGCGCTGAAGTCACGTCTCTCGATGAACTTGCGCGCGAGGCCCGATCGGCCCGCGACCGACTCGACGAGGCAGGAATTGCGCGGTGCGAGAAGCAGCGCCACGATTCCCGTTATTTCAAGCGCTGGGTCCGCACCGACGGCATGTACCAGGGCAGCTTCCTGCTCGACCCCGAGGGTGGGCAAGCGGTTTTCGCTGCACTGGATGCAATCGCATCACCGAGGCGCACCCCGCGATTCCGCGAAAGCGGTAGGTCGCCGGTCGGCACGTCGCTTGACGGCACGTCGCTTGATGAGACGCGCACAACCGATCATCGCCTCGCGGATGGCTTCGTGGAGATTGCACGTCTCGCAGTCGAAGTGGACCCTGGAAAGCTTTTTGGCGGGACACGCCCGGCAGTGCGCGTCATCGTGACCGAGGAAGCCCTCGCGAGTGACAGCGGTCATGGCTACTTCGAGGGTGATTCGCAACCGATCTCCCGCGAGACCGTCGATCGATTCATTTGCGACGCCGGAATCGTCGGAATCAAATTCAACCGCGAGCGCCAGGTGGTTGATCTTGCGAGGACGCAGCGGCTATTCAGTTCGAACCAACGACTGATGTTGAGTGTGCGAGATGGCGGATGCCTGTTCCCGGACTGCACAAGACCACCAGCCCAATGTGAAGCGCATCACATCAACCAATGGGACCGTGATCGTGGACTCACGAACGTCGAAGACGGCGTGCTGCTTTGCAAACACCACCACATGCTCCTCCATAACAATCACTGGAATATCATTCGCAAGGGATCGGACTATTGGTTGATACCGCCGGTCGCAGAAGAGCCGCACCAACGGCTGAGGCAGCTGCACTCCAAGAGTCCGCTGATCCAAGAACTCGCTGCTCGCGCGGCCACGTGAGTAGCAGCAGAAATTGCGGCGATCCTCATCAGGTTTGTACTGCCGGTAGCCGCCCCAGTGGCCTACGCGATCGTGGTGATTCTCTTTGCGGTCGGCCGGATCGCTGATCGCTGATCGCGAACCGATGATCGGCATCGGCGCTCCGATAGAATCACAGCACATTCACATTCAGGCACCTCCTCGCCCGTCGTTACCCAGTAAGCGGGCGAACCGACACGGTGCCGCACATATCGAACCGGAGCACGCGCATGTCCACAATTCCCGAGAAACCAGCACTCGAAGGACTCGAAGACAAGTGGTCCCCGGTGTGGGAGCAGCGCGGCACCTACCGGTTTGATCGGGATGCCGCGCTGAGCCAGCCCGACCCGCGCAAGAATATCTTCTCGATCGATACGCCGCCGCCGACCGCATCCGGAAGCCTGCATATCGGTCACGTCTTCAGCTACACCCACATGGACCTCGCCGCCCGTTATCAGCGCATGCGTGGAAAGCAGATCTTCTATCCCATGGGCTGGGATGACAACGGACTGCCCACCGAGCGCCGGGTGCAGAACTACTACGGCGTGCGATGCGACCCGACGCTGCCCTACGACCCCGCATTTGTGCCGCCGTTCGAGGGTGGCGAAGGTGCCTCCGGCAGGGCCGGGGACCAGGTCGCCATCTCACGGCGCAACTTCATCAACCTCTGCGAGACACTCACTGCCGAAGACGAGAAGCAGTTCGAAAACCTCTGGCGCCAACTTGGCCTCAGTGTCGACTGGTCCCTGACGTATCGCACGATTGGCCACGAAGCGCAGCTTGCCGCCCAGCGTGCATTTCTTCGCAACCTGGCTCGCGGCGAGGCATACCAGGCCGAAGCACCCACCCTGTGGGATGTCTCATTCCGCACCGCGGTTGCCCAGGCCGAACTAGAAGACCGCGAACAGCCGGCCGCGTACCATCGGCTTGCTTTCCACCGCGTGGACGCGAGCGGCAAACCGACCGGTGTCAACGTCGAAATCGAGACGACGCGACCCGAACTGCTGGCCGCCTGCGTGGCGTTGGTGGCGCATCCGGATGACGAACGCTACGCGCACCTCTTCGGCACCACTGTCACGACCCCGATCTTCGGTATCGAGGTACCGGTGCTCGCTCACCACCTCGCCCAGAAAGACAAGGGCTCCGGTATCGCCATGATCTGCACCTTCGGCGACGTGACCGACGTGGTGTGGTGGCGCGAACTCGACTTGCCAAACCGCACAATTATCGGGGCTGATGGGCGCATCATCGCCGAGCCACCCGCCATCCTCGAAACGGATGCGGCCAAAACCGCGTATGCCCACCTGAGCGGCAAGACGGTCTTTAGCGCAAAGTCGGCGACCGTTGACCTGCTCCGCGCAAGCGGTGAGCTGATCGGCGAACCGAAGCCGATCATGCATTCCGTCAAGTTCTTCGAGAAAGGTGACAAGCCTCTCGAGATCATCTCTACGCGCCAGTGGTACATCACCAATGGCGCCAGGGATGCTGCGCTGCGTGAGCGCCTCATCGACGCGGGCAAACAAATCACCTTCACCCCCGAGCACATGAGGGTGCGCTACGAGAACTGGGTGGGCGGACTCACCGGAGATTGGCTCATCTCGCGGCAGCGCTTCTTTGGCGTGCCGATCCCGGTCTGGTACGAACTCGATACGAACGGAGAGAAGGGTGCTGTCATTGTGCCCTCCGAAAATGCATTGCCGGTCGACCCATCGTCGGATGTGCCCCCCGGCTACTCGGAGTCCGACCGAGGCATCCGTTTCGCTGGCGAACTCGACATCATGGATACCTGGGCTACCTCCTCACTCACCCCGCAGATCGCCGGCGGCTGGGTGACTGACCCCGAGCTGTTCGCACTCGTCTTTCCCTTCTCGCTACGCAGCCAGGGCCAGGACATCATTCGGACCTGGCTGTTCTCCACGGTGCTGCGGGCGTTGCTCGAAGACAACGAGATTCCGTGGGCAAACGCCGGGATCTCGGGCTTCATCGTTGACCCCGACCGCAAAAAGATGTCCAAGTCCAAAGGCAACGTCGTGACCCCCAAGGGGATGCTCGACGAGCATGGTTCGGATGCCGTGCGGTACTGGGCTGCATCCTCTCGCCTGGGTACCGACGCGGCCTTCGACCCGCAGAACCCAAAACAGATCAAGATCGGGCGTCGGCTCGCGATCAAGGTGCTGAACGCGGCGAAGTTCGGGTACTCGTTCCCAAGTGCGGGTCCGAGCGGTAGCGCGGCTGGCTCGAGCGGTAGCGCGGCTGGCTCAAGCGGTAGCGCGGCCGGCTCGAGCGGTAGCGCGGCTGGCTCAAGCGGTAGCGCGGCCGGCTCTGCGAGCGGTGGCGCGAGTGGTTCTACGAGCGGTGTGGGTGGAACCGTCACCGAGCCGCTCGACCTCGAAATGCTGCGCGAACTGGCCGTCGTGGTTTCGACAGCCACGTCCTCGCTGGACGCCCACGACCACGCCCGAGCACTCGAGACCGCTGAACAGTTCTTCTGGACATTCTGCGACGACTACCTCGAACTCGTGAAGGAGCGTGCGTACGGCGCAGGAACCGCGCAGGCCCAGCAGAGCGCTGTGACCGCACTGCACCTCGCAATCGACGTACTCCTTCGGCTCTTTGCCCCTTATCTTCCCTTCGCGACCGAAGAGGTCTGGAGCTGGAGGCACGAGGGTTCCATTCACGCGTCGCCATGGCCGACTACGGCGGAACTCGTGGAAGTGCATGAGGGTGCCGCGGCTACCCCATCCGGCCTGCTGGGCGTGGTGGGTGAAGCCCTGATCGGCATCCGTCGGGCGAAGACTGACGCGAAAGCCTCCCAGCGCACCGATGTGCTCTCCGCAACGATCGCTGGTCCGGCGATGCTCACGCTCGCGCTCGATGACCTCGCTGCGGTAGGGCGCATCGCGACGTTAGAGTTCGTTAAGTCGGACACCGTTGAGGTGCGCGACATCATCCTCGCCGAAGGGAACCCCGAGTGAGCGCTGAGATTGCGGTACGCGATGTGCGCGAAGGCGACCACAGTGCGTGGAGGCAGCTCTTCGCGGACTACGGCGGGTTCTACGAAACCACCTTGGATGACCCGGTGCTCGATGGTGTCTGGGCCTGGTTGATGGATGCCGAATCTGCCGTGTGTGCGGTCGTCGCGACATCCGGCGGCTCGGTTGTCGGCTTCGCGCACTATCGTGAACTCTCCGACACCTTCACGGCCGGTGCATCCTGGGTTCTGGATGACCTCTACGTGCATCCAGAGCACCGGAGCTCGGGCGCCGCGACTGCGCTGATCGACGCGGTGGCCGAGCGTGCGGCATCCGATGGAGGTGGCACCCTGCGCTGGATCACGGCACTGGACAATACGACGGCGCAGAGCGTCTACGCCAAGGTCGCCACCCGCACCACCTGGGTAACCTACGAGCGCGAGACCTGATGCAACTCGGGACACGCTGGAATTTTGGAGCGGAACCGTCGGCTCGCTTGCCTGAGAAGGTGGTGGATGCTGTGCGTGGCGTGGAGGCCGACCTCGCGGGCGTCGAAACAAGCCACTGGCGCTGGACCCTCACCTGGCTCGAGGGGCGGGCCGTCGTCGAACTGGATGACGGTACAACGATCCGGGTCGCGCCTGATGGTGGCGTGAGCGTCGAGGAGCCCGGGTAGACCAGTCGACGCTCGATCGGGCAGGTCGTACCGGCTACTGGTTAGCCTTGCCGCACGTGGCTTGTGCGGCCGTCTGCCCGTTGATATTCGTCGGTAGTTGCACAGGTGCAGCAGGCGCCGCCGTTGCGGTGGGCGTTGCGGTGGGCACCGGAATACGCAGTGAGTCGAGAATCGATGGCGTCGAGGTCGGTGCCGGTGCGGGCGGTGCGGTATCGGCTATGGCGCCCCGGCCCAGCGTGCCCGTGAGCTGTAGGGGGTCGTTGGCAGCGAGAGCTGCGTTGAGTGCCGCGGCCGCATCAACATTGGTGACCACGCGGTTGGGATTATTGGGGTCTGACACTGTCGGGTACTGCAGGAAGACGATGTTGTTGAGGCTGATGTTCTTCATCGCGAGAGCGAGGGAGACCATTTGCGTGGGATCTGCGAGCGAATTCGTAGCTTGCAGATTCGTAGCTGCGGCGGTTGCTAGTTGGTACAACTTGAGCGGGTTTGACAGCACTCCGCCGCTCGTGATCTGACGCACGAGTGCCGAGAGGAACACCTGTTGGTTACTGATCCGGCCGAGGTCGCTGCCGTCTCCAACTCCGGCCCGTGAACGCACAAAGGCCAGCGCCATACCACCCGCGATGTGTGAGACTCCGGCGGGGAGATTCAGCCCCGATTCGGGGTCATTGACTGCGGCGTCAAGACAAACATTCACTCCACCGACCGCATCTGCCATGGCCATCACGCCGTCGAAGTTGATGGTGGCTGCGTACTGGATTTTCAAGCCGGTGAGTTGCTCAGCGGTGATCACGACGCACGAGATCCCGCCCTCAGAAAGGGTCGTGTTGAACATTGCCGACGATTGGGCGTAGAACGCACCACCAGATGGGTCCGGGCACGCGGGGATCGGCAGCATGAGGTCGCGGGGAATACTAATCACTGCGGCACTATGATGATCCGCCGCGATGTGCAGCACCATCGTCACGTCGTTGTTACCCGCTCCGGAGCTTCCGTTGAGCTGGTCCTGCGAGGCGAACGCCCCGCCCTGATTGGTGCGAGTGTCGGTTCCGGCAAGGAGGATATTGGCGCCACCATCCACGGGCCCGACCTGAGGAATCGGCGCGACCTTCCCGCTCGCGTCGAGAAGCGGCACGCCCGGCTTGATGTGGCTCACCGTGCTCCCGACGAGCACCGCCGCGATCGAAACGGAACTCACGAGGAGTACCGCCAGCCCCGTTGCCGCGAACCTCAGGATCGTGCCGACACCGCCGGGCTGTCGCCCCGCGCGATGGCGCACGATGCCAGATTTGCCGGCACGAGCGGCGCGTCGGGTGGGCTCGAGTATTTCGGTCACCCGACGAACGTAACCTGCCCACCCGGGAAAACGGTGCCACAGCGCACGATGTCGGCCCGTTTTCCAGCAAGGTCACAGCACATGCCCAGTCAAACTGTCGACAAGTTCGAGTTTGCGGATCTCCAGCCCAGCGTTTTCAGATCAGCCGCGCGAATCCGCGTGGTGCTCCGCGGTCGTGTCGCTGACGCTCCTGGGCACCCAGACAACGCAAATGCTGCTCTTCGCCCGTGAAGACTGTTCGCGAGCCGAGAGGGTTTTACCGCGGTACGTGTGCAGTGCCACTTTCATATCGAGATTCCATTCGGCAACGACCGTTGCTCGTTGCTCCGACGGGAGTCGGACAGTCGCGGTGGCGACTGACGAGGCATCCGACTATTTATTTGCGAGCGCAGACTACGCCGCGCAGATGATCTCCCCGTGCGGCAACGCCAGCCAGCCCACTTCGGAGTTCGCCCACTCCCGCCAGCCCGCGCTGATCTCTTCAAGCTCAGTTTGCGTTGCGAGGCCCTTGCCGAGAGCATCCCCTGCGAACGCCGATTGCAGCACTCGCACCTCCCACATGCTGCCCCACCATTCACGGTCGGGGTCGCTGGAGAAGTTCCAGATGGATGCCGTAGCCGCAACATCCGAAAACCCGGCTTCCAGCGCCCAGGCCTTCAATCGTCGCCCGGCATCTGGTTCGCCACCGTTGCTACGGTGCACGCGTTCGTAGAGATTGAGCCACGCATCGAGGGTAGGTAGCTGCGGAAACCAGATTGTGCCCGCGTAATCGACATCCCGCGCGGCCACGACTCCCCCGGATTTGGCGACCCGCTTCATTTCGCGCAGCATCTCGATCGGGTGTGCGACGTGCTGCAGGGTCTGGTGGGAATGCACGATGTCGAATGTCCCGTCATCGAAAGGGAGCTGGTAGGCGTTCCCCACCACGAATTCGAGGTTGGGCCTGACAAACTCGGCGGCCTTATCGATAACTTCGGCAGCAGCATCCAGCCCGACCACTCGACCGGGGGCAAGACGATCCGCGAATTCGACGGTTATAGTGCCGGGACCGCATCCGACATCGAGCAGGGAGAGCCCTGGCGCCAAGCGGGGCGCCAGATACGCTGCCGAATTCTCGATCGTTCGCCAGGTGTGCGACTTCAACACACTCTCGTGGTGGCCATGGGTGTATCGGTCGGTCTCTGGCTCCGCGCTCATGCTTCGACAATAGGCTGATTGCATGAGCAACCCCTTCTTCGAGCCCAGCACTCTTCCCTACGGCATGCCCCCCTTCGCAGACATCACTGATGATGACTACCTGCCTGCCTTTGAGAAAGGCATGGCGGATCACCTCGCCGAGATACGCGCGATCACGATGCGTCGGGATATGCCCACGTTCGAAAACACCATGCTCCCGCTGGAGAAGTCGGGGCAGCTCCTCGAGCGGGTTGCGACGGTGTTCTTCAACAAGGTATCCACCGACGGCAACCCGGCAACGGAAGCGCTTGAGCAGGAGTTGGCTCCGCGGCTTGCTGCGCATTCCGACGCGATCAAGCTCGACTCACAGCTCTATTGGCGAATCAAGACCCTCCACGATCAGCTCGAAAGCGCGGGCCCGCGGGGCGATGCCGCCGAGAACCCGGGCCTTGATGCCGAGTCTCGCTACCTCGTTGAGCGGTACTTTGCCGAGTTCACCATCGCCGGCGCGGGCCTCGACGAGTCCCAGAAAGAAAAGCTGCGCGACTATAACCAGGAACTCTCCACCGTCACGACGCGCTTCGAGAAGAACCTGCTCGCCGAAACGAACGATCTTGCGGTGCTGATTCAGGATGTTGCCGAGCTCGACGGCCTCGAACCCGGCGAGATCTCGGCGGCCCTCGAAGCCGCGAAGGAGCGCGGCCTCGACGGCGGCTACCTGATCACGCTCATCCTGCCCACCGGACAACCCGCCCTTTCATCGCTCACAAACCGCGACGTGCGCAAGCGGATTTTTGATGCCTCGCGGGCACGCGGGATCCGTGGCGGCGACTGGGACACCACGCAACTGGTGCTGGAAATCGCGAAACTACGTGCCGAACGCGCCCAGTTGCTCGGTTTCGCATCGCACGCGGCATGGGTAATTGCCGACGAGACGGCGAAAAATCCGCAGAACGTCGCGGAAATGCTCGAAATGCTCGCCGTTCCCGCGGCCCGCAACGCTCTCACGGAACAAGCCGATCTTGAGGCGCAGGCCGGACAACCTATCGAAGGCCACGACTGGGCGTTCTACAGCGAGAAAGTGCGTCGGGCCAAGTATGACGTGGACGAATCGGCGATGCGGCCCTACTTCGAGTCCGAGCGGGTGATGCGGGATGGCGTGTTCTTCGCAGCCACGAAACTGTATGGAATTACGTTCACGGAGCGGCACGACATTCCGGCCTATCACCCCGACGTTCGCGTTTTCGAGGTGACCAACGAAGACGGTACGCCGGTCGGTCTCTACACGCTTGACCTATACACCCGGGATTCGAAGCGAGGTGGCGCGTGGATGAACTCACTCATCTCACAGTCGACCCTGCTCGATCATCCGGTCATCGTCACCAACAACCTGAACGTGCCCAAGCCCGCAGCGGGTGAGCCCACACTGCTCACGTACGACGAGGTGACGACGTTCTTCCACGAGTTCGGGCACGCGCTGCACGGACTGTTTGCGCGCGTCACCTACCCCAAGTTTGCGGGTACCAACACGTTTCGCGACTTCGTGGAGTTTCCGAGCCAAGTGAACGAGATGTGGAAGCTATGGCCCGAAGTCCTCGCCAATTACGCGGTGCATCACGTGACTGGGCAACCGATGCCTCGGGAGATCGTGGACCGCATCCAGGCATCGAGTGCGTTCAACGAGGGCTATACGACCTCGGAGTATCTCGCCGCGGCGATGCTTGACCAGGCCTGGCACACCCTTGCCCCGGGTGAAATGGTGACCGACGTCGGCGCGTTTGAGGCGGAGGCGCTCGCGTCGGCTGGCCTGACCAACCCAGCCGTGCCACCGCGGTACTCGAGCACCTACTTCCAGCACATCTTCTCGAACTCGGCCTATGACGCGGGCTACTACTCCTACATCTGGAGTGAAGTCCTCGATGCCGATACGGTCGAGTGGTTCAAGGAGAACGGCGGTCTCACCCGCGCAAACGGAGACCGTTTCCGACAGAGGCTCCTGGGCGTCGGCGGCTCCAAAGATCCGCTGGAAGCGTTCCGTGACTTCCGGGGTCGGGATGCCGACATTCAGCCGCTGCTAGACCGTCGCGGGTTGAATTAGCGTTCATAGCGGATCGTTATCATTTTCGAGGCTCTTGCATACCAGGCGGTCAATACTGTTCTCTCATGAAGACTGTTCTCTCATGAAAAAAATGGCGTTGACAGGAATCGGAATCGCAACGGCGCTCCTGATTGCGGGATGCTCGCCCGTGAGCACACCGGCGTCCTCCCAGACCCCAGGCTCCGCCGTCTCCACTCCCGCCGCGACCACGGCCACTGGGATCGGCGACGCCTCGGCGATCACGAACACGTGGATTGCACCCGGTAGCGTGACGCTCGACGCGATACCGCTTGGTGACGGCAAGCTCTCGACAACTACGCCGGCGGTCGGCTCGGTATATTCCTGCACCGGTGCCAATCCCAACGCGGGCGGTTCGCAGGTGAATGGTCCATGGATTCACGGGAGCACCTGGAACGCGACCGAGAAGGTCGTAGTGCAGGGCAATGTCTCCTGGCCCACCGCGGCCTTCACGGTGAGCACGTCAGGCTCCAACCGGGTGATCGTCACGAACGACCTGCCCACCGGTTTTGCGACCGGCGCATTCCCCATTGCCGCATCCGACCCCGCCTATCAGTACGACGGCAATCCCAACACGATCAGCGCATCGCAATCACTCACGATCACGCTCCCAACCGCACCCGCGGCGGCGGCCTCCTCGGGCTGCTTATCGGGTGGAGGAGTCGGCGTGCTGCTGAACGGTGTGGTCCTCTTCGACGCCCTCGATGGACCCGGTCGCGACGCGGTCGCACACGAGGCGCAGGACCTGTGCCAGGGACACCCGCAGTCCGAGGGCCAGTATCACTACCACGAGGTCCCCACCTGCATCCGGGACAACGCGACGGGCTCTTCGACCGTGGTCGGCTGGGCCTACGACGGCTACCCGATCGTGGTTGAACGGGATGCCGCGGGCAACCTGCCCACGAACGCCGACCTCGATGCGTGCCACGGACGCACGAGCCCGGTCATGGTCGACGGCATACTGACGACGACCTACCACTACTCCGCGACGCTGGAGTATCCGTACAC
>JAYSPT010000039.1:0-4126 GCA_043721995.1 Salinibacterium sp.
ACAGCACCACCTCGATCAGCCGCGACGACCTTGCCGCGTTCATCCTGACCCAAGTGGAGGATCGTCGATACGTGCGGGAGATGCCCTTCGTCAGCGCCCGATGATTCCCGACGGGGATCGCGTCGATCGGGTCCGTATGGTGCTGGGCGGTGTGACGGTGCTCAGTCGGGTGCTGGCCGCTCAGCAGCGACGTCCGTTCGAGGGTCGGCTCCTAACCGGTTCACAACTGTCGTTGCTGTTCTTTCTGGCCCGGACCCCCTCTGGGTTGACCCCTGGTCGACTTGCCGCACTGCTGGATGTGACCCGAGGTGCCGTTACACAACTCGTTGATGCGCTGGAAACAGAGGGGCATGTCGAAACGAGGGTCAATCCGGCCGATGCCCGATCACGCATCCTTGTGCTGTCCGACGCCGCACGCAAAGAGGTGGAACGATTCGAGCAGGCCACCGCCGAACGCTTGCTCCCCCGATTCGCTTCCCTGACATCGCAGGAGCTGACAACGCTCGCGCAGCTTATTGACCGCATCACTGAAAAGGAGAGGCAATGACGGGCAGTGTTTTGGTAACCGGTGCCACGGGCACCGTCGGCAACGCCGTGACGCAATTTCTCCTCGACCGCGAAACGACCGTAGTTGGTGCTGTTCGCGATGCCGAGGATGTAACCCATCTTCGCGAGGGGGTGACCGCACGACACTTTGACTTCTCGATGTCACGCGACGAACTCGACCGCGCCCTGGAGGGCTGTGATCGGTTATTCCTCATGCGCCCGCCGGCGATAGCCGACGTTCGGAAGTATCTGTTTCCAGTCATTGACGCGGCCCAACGTGCAAGCATCCGACAGATTGTCTTCCTGTCTTTGCAGGGCGTGCAGTTCAACCGCAGCACTCCGCACTATGCGGTTGAGCACTACCTGAGGAGTATTGGCGCCCCATTCACCTGTCTACGCCCAAACTTTTTCATGCAAAACCTGTCAACGATTCACGCAGCCGAGATTCGTGACGATGATGATGTGTTCGTGCCTGCGGGGCGTTCATTGACCGCCTTGATCGATGCCTTGGATATTGGCCGGGTTGCCGCAGCCGTACTCACCGAACCCGGCCACATTGGTAGGGCCTACACCCTTTCCGGAGAGCAAAGCCTCACCTACCGCAACATCGCCGCAATCCTCAGCGACGTGCTCGGGCGGAAAATTCACTACCGACGACCCAGCGAAACCGAATACCTCGCACGATTAAACGATCAGGGAAAACCCGACGATTACATCGCAGTGCAAAAGATGATCTACCGCATCGTTCGATTCAACATCTCCGCCTTCCCCAACCGAGCCGTCCGACGCCTCACCGGACACCCCGCCACCACGTTCCGCGAATTCGCCATCCGCGAGCAAGGACTATGGCGGAGATGATCGGGCCGAGATAACTCGGTGCGACAAAAACTGCGTAGACACCGGGCAGCGCGCAGAACGGAATAACACGGGGGATTCACGGGGCTGTCCGAAATTGTGTGTTGCGTGATCGGGCGGCTGTGGGGATTTCGATCAAGGTTCCACAAACACCAGCGGCTTGAACGATGATGCTCGGGTCCACGGGCCTTTCCTATTCGGGACCGGACCGGAGTGACCCCACGAACTGCAGCTGATTGGCTTGGGCCGGCTGGGCTGGGGTCGGCAACGTTCTATTCAGTGAGCGCTTGGACGTTTCACTGCGGAGACGCAATCTCGGATAATGCTCGAATGGTCAATGTCTCACCGTCCGAAGAGCGCGAGCGATCATTGCTGCGGCGCGGGGTCGGTCTGGAGATTTTCACTCTGGCATGGAACCTGGTGGGCGTGGTCGTCTTGGCCGTCGTGGCGCTCGCCTCGTCGTCCGTCGCGTTGGTCGGGTTCGGCCTCGATAGCCTGATCGAGATCGGTGCGAGCACCGTGGTGCTCTGGGAACTCTCCGGGACCGGAGAGCAACGTCAGCGGCGGGCACTGCAGTTAATCGGTGGGGCATTCGTGGTTCTGGCCATATACCTATTGATCCAGTCAACGGTCTCTCTCGTCGGGGGGCATCACGCGTCGCCGAGCGTCGGCGGGATCGTGTGGACGGCGGTCACCGCGATCGTGATGTTCTGTCTTGCCGTGGGCAAAGCCCGGACAGGACGCGCACTCAACAACCCTGTGCTGCTCATCGAGGGGCGGGTGACTTTCGTTGACGGGCTTCTGGCAGTCGCCGTCCTTTTTGGCTTGCTGCTGAATTCCGCCTTCGGGTGGTGGTGGGCGGACCCGCTGGCCGGTTATGTGATCGGCTATTGCGCAATCCGCGAAGCCATCGAGATCTTCCGATCGAGACACCACGAGCCGTAACGGTGCGTGCAGGCCGCACCCAGATCCGTGTCGCGTTAGGGGTCCGCTTTCCGCTGTGCAGGGTGCTGGCGAAAGCATCTCGGTATCCGGTGACTCTCGGCGCGTTTGAACTAGCGGCCGACAATCGCCGTTACGTGATGCGAGAAATAGTCGGCCGATCTCGCACCAACAGGATTCCGCCCTGCACCCCAAAAAGATTCTGGAAGCCTTTCACCGAACCAGCGAGCGGAACTCTCGAACGACACAGCACCGGCGAGGGGTGACGGTGGGACGGGCGCCAGCCCGCTATCAAACTTGCGCGCAGAACGAGAGTGCCCTCGACCACAGCAGATCGGCGGCGTGTTCGTCATACTCTGACGTCCGCGACGGATCGGTAAACAGGTGACCGGAGCCGGGATAATCGAACAACTCCACAGACGCTCCGGCGGCTCGCACCTGACCGATGACCGCGTCGATCCGTTGCTGATTGCGAAACGGATCATCGAGGGAATAGTGGATTTGTGCTGGCACACGTGCCGGCCACGCATCAACACCCAACATTGTCAGGTCTAGAGCGCCGGAGAGCATCAGAACACCGCGCACCGGGCGCTGAGTCGCGACGTACTCTGCCATCCCTCCGCCGTTGGAGAACCCTGCAGCGATAAACCCATCCGGGATACCCTCCACTGCCTCTGAGGCCAGCCGCAGCAGGGCTGGGTAACCGATCGATGCCGTGAATATTCCGGCTTCCTCATAGTCATCGAACACCCTGCCGAAGTATTGGTCCACGACCGTAACTTCGTGACCCTCTGCGCGAAACCTGTCGGCGGCATCGTGAATGCCGGGTCGAGTACCGAGAACGGAATGAAACAACGCAAGGTTAGCCATTTGCTGAGCCTGCTCCCTGCAACCGACAACCGACAACCGACATCCGTACATCAGACAACGAGCACCCGCGCTGCTCACATCGAGTCCAGGGGAGGGATGCTGTCGCGCAAGCGGAACGTGAAGCATTCCTTTCGGCAGCAGCCAGTGATGGGATTGATGGATGCTCAGGTCTGGCGCCGAACTTTCTTGTCGGCCAGCCGGTGGCCGCGCGCACTGGGCTTAAAGTTCGCCCCACTTCGAAACGTCAGCCACAGGTCGCGGTAGCCGTAGCCGCAGCCGTGACGCTCGACAACGGAGCGAAGTACCGAAGTTATGACTCTGCCGTCCTATCGCTTTTCGGGCAGAAGCCGCCACGGAAGCGACCCGCCTCGCACCCCTCCCCGACGACGGCCGAACCGGAGCCCTCCGGTCCTGGGACGGCACCCGGGCCCCCGGTGGCTGACCTCCCTCACACGAACCGGCGCAAGCAAGACACGAAGCCGAGTTTGCTTGGAGTTCACAGCGGGGCGATCACCGCCCCAGCTCGACGGAGCTTCCCGGCCCACGTTGGCGCAAGCGTTTCATAAACCGGCCCCCCATCGCGACGGATCCGTGGCCACTCGACCCATCGGTTGAGAATGCCTGTGCTGTGTGCTGTGTGCTGTGTGCTGTGGGAACCCTAAACGCCAGTCCTCAACAGGCAAACGGCCGAATCACGACTCGTGACTGATTCTTGAGATCGCGTCATCGTCACCGAGTCGAGACCGAGCTGGACAATAACCGAGCTGGATAATAGATGTTGCAACGTATAGTGTCGCAACATGCAACTACACCCAATCTCCCGTGTTTCTGTCATCAGCACGGGCAGCGTCGCCATTCGGCCCGAGCACGTAATGGCAAATGCCACGCCGATACTCTGGTGGCTCGCGACCTC
>JAYSPT010000040.1:0-24893 GCA_043721995.1 Salinibacterium sp.
TCGCCCCTCTCGACAAGCTTCGCCGAAGTCGAGGCCGGAGTCAGCGCGATCGCGGCGCTGCTGAAGTAGTCGCTTCGTCTCAACCACGGCATCGCTTCCGTATCCCGCAATGTGCGCGCGAGCCGCGCTTCCACCGTGACGTGCTCGCCGAAATTTGCCAATCGAGCGCGACCGAGTCGGTGCTTGGCACCGTGGCAGCGAACCTGATGGGGCTCTGGAGGGCTGAGAGCTACTGCGAGATCGGGCGCGCGTGGAACCCCACCTTCTGGTACCAGTCGCGAATCACCTGCATCTGGTCGGCGTTGCACGTGTAGCCATACCCGATGCTGACGTTGTAGTACTCGTAGGAGCTCACGTAGATCCGCTGGTCGAGTGTCCACCCGGGCACATAGGTCAGCGCGAAGCAATCGGCCATGGTCTCCTGGTCTCCCCCAAACGATTGGAGCGCAGTCGCGCTCACCGTCGGGTTCGTGGCCTGCAGCACGTGGGCGAACTCGTGGTACGCAACTCCGGTACGCACGAAGTCGGTCATCCACGGGAGCGAGTTGTCGGACGCATCGAAATGAACCGTGTAGGGATCGGAAAAGTTGACACAGGCGAGCGCTTCGGCCGAGCACATCCCGTGCACGTCGTCGATCACTGAGCTGACGAACCCGTGCCCGAGTTGGTCGATAGCTGTTTCGAACGCGGTGCCCGTGGTGTTTGTCGCGGCCTGTGTGGCGGCATCCGTAAGGAGAGCATCGAGCTTGGCTTGGGATTTTTTTACGGTCTCTGTTTCGTGCCTCACGCTGCTGGCGCTCTCACGCTCGACCCATGCTCGTGTCGCGATCGCCTGGTATCCGTCTACCGGAACGATCGCGGCCATCGGCACGCCGTCGAACTTGTGGGTAGTCTCTATGAGTTTCTGCATCGCCGCACCGAAGGTCTGCTTCTCGTCGATAAGGTTCTGCTGTTCCTTGATCTGCTGCTGCTGCTCCTGAATTCGAGCATTTGCGTCCTTGAGCCGTAGGAACCCGACGACCAGCACAGATATCGCCGCTGCAAGCAAGACGCTGAGCAGAATGATCACGACCAGTTTCACGCGCGACCGCTGGGCGACCGGTGGGGTGGATGCCACGGGGATCGCCCCCGATTCGATGACAGTCCCGGCCGCCGGTTGGTCGGCCAGCACCGCAGTCTCGTCAGCGGGAGGCGCCGACTCCGGAGTGGAAACCGGAGTGGACTCCGGAATGAGATCCAGGTCTGAAATGACAAAACCTCCAAGGTGTGAGAGAAAGTCTACAGTCGGCTCACCATCCGCAAATCACAGGTTTGGTCGAGGCATCTGCGCGCCCACGACGACCCCAGAACTACTTCACCGGCAGAACAACGGTGGTGCTCATGACCTCGATTGTGAGCGGTTCGGTGGTCGTAATCGTGCCGGGGGTGATGAACACCGTCGTGTGCGGAACGTAGTCCAGTGTGCATGGGCGATTCGAGAGGGCCGGTACATCCACTGAAATGGCGTTGCCCTCCGATCTGGTTTTAATGACATGGATGCCCGTTGCGATGTACGGGCAGGAGGAACTTCCTGAGATGGTGATTGCGATCTGGGCGCCGTCCGACAGCCAGAATGCTTGAAGCCCGCTGTCCGCGCTACCGCCAGGCGTGCCCGCGTGGTCCGCCGGTGCGCCGGAGTAATTCGTGACAACGCTCGCGCATCCCGAAAGAGCGAGCGGAAGTAGTACGACGAGCGCCAGTGGCCAACGTATTTTCATGACTCAGAGCATACGGCGCACCTCGACCGATTAGCTTTTCTTCGCGGCGGTCCTCGCAGTGGGCTTCGCGGCAGCCGACTTCGAACTCGTGGGAGCGAGGGCGGCTGAACGCACCGGCACGCGCCGAACCGGCGCATCAACGGCAGCCAACCGCGGCGACAGCTCGCGCGGGATCAGCCGCTGCAGCTGTGTCACGTGCTTCGGTTGGAGTTCCTCGACGTTCGCGACCTCGAGCAGCTTCATCGTGCGAATGACCTGGTCCGACAGAATCTGGATCGTGCGATCAACCCCGGCACGGCCACCGGCCATCAGGCCGTAGAGGTATGCGCGGCCCACGAGGGTGAACTTGGCTCCGAGGGCCAGGGATGCCACAACATCCGCGCCGTTCATGATGCCAGTATCGACCAGAATCTCGGTGTCCTTGCCCACCTCGCGCACCACCTCCGGCAGGAGGTAGAACGGGATTGGGGCCCGGTCGAGTTGGCGACCACCGTGATTCGAGAGCAGGATGCCGTCGACTCCGAGGTCCGCGAGTCGGCGTGAATCCTCGACATTCTGCACGCCCTTGATGACGATCTTGCCCGACCACAGTTCGCGGATGATCTTCAAATCATCGAAGTTGATCGACGGATCCATCGCGGCGTCAAGCATCTCACCGACGGTACCGCCGGTGGAGCTGAGGGAGGCGAACTCAAGCGGTGGCGTGGTGAGGAAGTCCCACCACCACCACGGACGTGGGATCGCATTGATAATCGTGCCGAGGGTGAGCTGGGGCGGAATCGAGAAGCCGTTGCGCTTGTCACGAAGCCGGGCACCTGCGATCGGAGTGTCGACCGTGAACATGAGAGTGTCGAAGCCTGCCGCTGCGGCGCGCTTCACGAGCCCGTATGAGATCTCGCGGTCGCGCATGACGTAAAGCTGGAACCAGTTGCGGCCGTTCGGGTTCTCCGCCTTGACCGCCTCGATCGAGGTCGTGCCCAATGTCGAGAGCGTGAAGGGAATGCCCGCAGCGCCCGCAGCGCCCGCGCCCGCGATTTCACCTTCTGTCTGCATGAGCCGGGTGAATCCCGTCGGTGCAATACCGAACGGCATCGCACTGGTGCCGCCGAGAATGGTGGCCGTCGTGTCTACCGCGGAAACGTCCCGCAGGATCGACGGGTGGAACTCGACGTCTTCAAACGCCTGTCGCGCGCGCGCCAGCGAGATTTCGCCCTCGGCCGCGCCATCCGTGTAGTCGAAGGCCGCCCTGGGGGTGCGACGTTTGGCGATCGCCTGCAGGTCCCAGATGGTCAATGCCTTGTCGAGCCGACGCTTTTTGCCGTTCAACTCGGGCTTCTTGAACTTCATGAGACCGAGAATTTCCCTCGGGTTGGGGAATTGTCGCTGAACCATCGTTACTCTCCCAGGTGCGTTTCGGCGTAGTAGCCGCTGATGTGGTTGTGGATGCGCGTGCGCGCGTTGAGCGCGTCTCCCGCGCTAATTGCGGCGACGATGCCGCGATGCTCTTGTCTCAGCCGCGCTGCGGTGCTGTGCCAATCATCGATCGCTTCGGAGCCCGCGGTGACGTATCCCTCGATCGAGCTCCTCAGACCCGCCATCATCGCGGCGACGACCTCGTTACCCGTTGCCTCCGCGAGGGTGAGGTGGAACTGCTGGTCGAGTGCCAGAAACTCGCCGGGGGTGAGGCCGCTCTCATCCATTGCGTCGAGCAACCGCGCCGCGCCGTGCAGGCTAGCGGTGGCCAATTGGGCGGCGCCATGGCGCTCGCCGCCGGTCCTGGTCGCGAGCTCATCAACAACCGCGCCCTCGAGGATCAGTCTGGTCTTCACAACATCGGTCACCGCGAAGCCGCTTGCTGCCACCTGAAGGCGCATCAGCGCGGACATGCCCCCGCCGGGAGCCGCGATGATGATCGCCCCTGCTCCCGGCCCCGACCCAACTTGAGTGCGCACTAATCCGAGCACCTCAAGGACCCTGAGCGCTTCGCGCACGCTGGAGCGGCCCACCCCGAGGTCGGATGCCAGTTGCCGTTCCGACGGCAGGTGGTCGCCCGGTGCGAGGGTGCCGTCGAGGAGGTTGGACTCGATGTGGTCGAGCACGCTCATCCATGCCCGACGGTCGATCGAGACCGGCTCACCCATCGCGCCCGCCCCCCCTGTGGTCTGACCACAGCGTAATCTGTGGTCAGACCACAGGTCAACCCCTATCGCTGCCTGGCGGAGGCATCGCAGGATGAATCAGCGAGGGCGAGGGAGGTACGTAACCGGCTGAAATGTGCTCGCCACTAGCGCTCGCAGAGACTCGAGGCCGCCGGTGATGAAGCCAAGCGTGCGCGCCTGCACGAGCACGTTCCCGAGTGCTGTCGCCTCGACGGGTCCGGCCAGCACCGGCAGTCCGCTGCGATCGGCCACGAACTGGCACAGCAGCGCGTTCTGCGATCCGCCTCCAACAATGTGGATGACCGACACCGACTTGCCCGAGAGGTCCGAGGCCGTGCGAACCGCCGCCGCGAAGGCCTCAGCCAGACTCTCGATGATGCTGCGCACGAATTCGACCGGGCTCCGGGGCACAGCCACCCCGTGATCGCGGCACCACTGCGCAATACGATCGGGCATCGCTCCCGGAGCCAGGAATGTAGGGTCATTCGCATCGAAGATGCCGACCGGTGTGCCCAGGGCTGCGGCCGCCGCGAGCAATCCCGGCAACTCAATCGTGGCATCGGCGAGCTGCCATTCGCGCATCGATTCGGTGAGCAGCCAGAGTCCCATCACGTTGTGCAGGTAGCGCACCCGGCCGTCCACCCCGCCCTCATTGGTGAAGTCAGCGAGGCGCGATGCCTCGGTCAGTATCGGATTCTCGAGCTCAACTCCGACCAAACCCCAGGTTCCACACGAGATGTACGCGAAGTCATCGGCCGTTGCGGGCACAGCCACCACGGCCGACGCGGTATCGTGCGACCCGACCGCAGTCATTCCGAGGGTGGCCGGTGCTCCGATCGCAGCGGCAACGGAGGCGGACAATGTTCCGACGACCCTGCCCGCATCCACGAGGTCGGGGAAGATTGAGCGCGGGAAACCGAGTCGCGCAATCAGCCCTTCATCCCACTGCTGGCTTTTGACATCGAGTAGCCCGGTGGTTGACGCGTTGGTGCGCTCCGCGAGCTTGCTGCCGGTGAGCCAGTACGTGATCAGGTCAGGGATCAGCAAAAACGAATCCGCGCCAGGAAGATCGTGCTCCGCGCTCAGTTGGTAGAGCGTGTTGAACGGCAGGTATTGCAGGCCGTTTCGCGCGTAGAGCTCTGCGGGGGTGACCACGGAGTGCACCCCGTCGGCCGCCGCATGATTGCGGTCATCCCGATAGTGGAAGGGTTCGGACAGGACAACACCGTCGCGAAGCAGGACGTAGTCAGCGGCCCACGAATCCACGCCGATGCTGGCGAGCCCCGGGGATTCCCGAAGCGCAGCGGTGAGCCCCGAAAGGATCGCCTCGTACAGCCCGGTGGCATCCCACCGGAGACTCACGCCGTCTTGCACCGGTCCGTTGGGAAACCGATGCACCGCCTCTAGCTTCAGCTCACCGGGCCCGACGTGACCAAGCATGACCCTGCCGCTAGTGGCGCCAAGGTCAACTGCGGCGACTGTACCGGAGCTCATCGCAGGAACGCCGCTGCAACCCCAGCATCTACCGGGATGTGCAGTCCCGTGGTGTGCGAGAGATCAGAAGTGCACAACACGAAGACCGCGTTGGCGACGTTCTCCGGAAGCACCTCACGCTTGAGCAGTGTGCGCTGCGCGTAGTACTTGCCGAGATCCTCCTCGGGTACGCCATAGACCGCTGCCCGCTTGGCACCCCATCCGCTGGCGAAGATGCCGGAGCCACGAACGACACCGTCGGGATTGATGCCGTTGACCTTTACGCCGTACTCACCGAGCTCGGCTGCGAGCAGTCGCACCTGGTGCGCTTGGTCCGCCTTGGTGGCCGAGTAGGCGATGTTGTTGGGTCCGGCGAACACGGAATTCTTCGACGAAATGTAGATGATGTCGCCGCCGAGCTTCTGCTCGATGAGAACCTTCGCGGCCGCGCGCGAGACCAGGAACGAACCCTTGGCCATGACGTCGTGCTGCAGATCCCAGTCGGCCACGGTTGTCTCAAGCAGGCTTTTCGAGAGCGAAAGACCGGCATTGTTGACGACCAGGTCAAGCCCACCAAAGGCGAGCACAGTCGCATCCACCGCCGACTGCACGGCCACCTCGTCGGTGACATTCGCGACAATGCCGATTGCGACGTCCGCGTTACCCAGCTCGGCCGCGGCTTCCCGTGCCTTGACGAGGTCGAGGTCGGCAATGACGACGCAGGCACCCTCCGCGGCGAGCCTCGTAGCGATGGCCTTCCCGATTCCGGATGCCGCCCCAGTCACGAGGGCGATCCGACCCTGCAGCGGCTTCGGCTTCGGCATCCGCTGCAGCTTCGCCTCCTCAAGTGCCCAGTACTCTATACGGAATTTTTCCTCATCGCTGATGGGTGTGTAAGTCGAGATCGACTCGGCCCCGCGCATCACATTGATCGCGTTGACGTAAAACTCGCCAGCCACGCGCGCAGTCTGCTTATTCGCGCCATAGCTGAACATCCCCACCCCGGGAATCAGCACGATCGCGGGGTCGGCGCCGCGCATGGCAGGCGAGTCAGCCGACGCAAATGCTTGGTAGTAGGCCGCGTAGTTCTTGCGGTACTGCCTATGCAACTCGTCGAGCCGGGTGATGGATGCTTCCACCGAAGCGTTCGCGGGAAGGTCGAGGATGAGCGGCTTGACCTTGGTCCGCAGGAAATGGTCGGGGCAACTTGTGCCCATCGCGCCCAGCCGAACATGCTCGGTCGAGCCAAGGAAGTCCAGCACGACATCCGAGTCGGTGAAGTGCCCAACCTTCACGTCGTCCGTCGACACGAGTCCACGAATGTGCGGGGCAAGAGCGACGGCCTTCGCGCGACGCATGGCTTCGGGGAGAGCCTCGTAACCTTTGCGTACGCGACCGAACGAGAACTTTTTGCCCTTGGCTGCGATGTAGTCCTCGGCAGTCTTGATAATCCAGAGGCTGTTGGTCTCGGCCTCTTTGCTAGTAGTCCCCCACGCCGTGATGCCATGTCCCCCGAGGATGCAGCCGATGGCCTCTGGATTGGCTTCTTTGATCGCCGCTATGTCGAGTCCGAGCTGGAAACCCGGACGACGCCAGTCGACCCACACGACCCTGTCGCCAAACGCCTTCCGGGTCAGCGCTTTGCCCTCTTTCGCGGTAGCGAACGCGATGCCGGCATCAGGATGAAGATGGTCGACGTGGGCTGCATCAACCAGTCCGTGCATGGCGGTGTCTATGGACGGCGCTGCGCCACCCTTGCCGTGCAGGGTGTAGTCGAAGGCCGCGACCATCTCGTCCTCGCGGCCGACGCCCGGATAAACATTCACGAGCGCGCGCATGCGATCCAGGCGTAGCACCGCGAGACCCGTCTCGGTGAGGGTCCCGAGGTCTCCACCGGAGCCCTTCACCCACATGAGCTCGACCGGCTCACCTGTCACCGGGTCGATCTCGGTGCCCTTAGCCGACGTGTTCCCACCCGCGTAGTTGGTGACGCGGGGGTCTGAGCCGAGGCGATTCGACCGAGCGACGAGTTCTGCTGCGGTTGTCATGCGCCCCACCCAGCCTGCACGCCGCCGACTCGCTCCGCAACGATTTCTTGCTGGTACCCGGATGCCGTGTACGCAGCCATCGGGTCGCCAGCGAGTCCGCGCGACTCACGCCACGCGGCGAGGTCGGGGCGGACATCCGTGTAGAACGAGTCCATGAGAATGCCATTGGCGCCGAGTACGTCGCCGGCGTCCTGTGCTGCCTTGAGGGCATCCATGTCGACGAGCAATGCGCGCGCCGTCATTTCCTGCACGTTGAGCACCGAGCGAATCTGCCCGGGAATTTTGTCTTCCACGTTGTGGCACTGGTCGAGCATGAAGGCAACTTCGCTGCTCGCACCGTAGCCGCCACCGCGCACCACCTCGAAGAGGATCCGGAAGAGTTGGAAAGGATCGGCCGCGCCCACTATGAGGTCATCGTCGGCGTAAAAGCGGGAGTTGAAGTCGAAGGAGCCGAGCTTTCCCAGGCGAAGCAGCTGCATCACGATGAACTCGATGTTGGTGCCCGGAGCGTGGTGTCCGGTGTCGAGGCAGACCATGGCCCGCGGCCCGAGTGCGGTGACCTGCGCGTAGGAGGTACCCCAGTCCGGCACATCCGTGTGATAAAACGCCGGTTCGAAGAATTTGTACTCAAGTACCAGACGCTGTTGTCCGCCCATGCGCTCGTAGATCTTGCCCAAGGAGTCAGCGAGGCGATCCTGGCGGCCGCGGATGTCGCCCTGACCGGGATAGTTGGTACCGTCGGCGAGCCAGATCTTCAGATCGCGCGATCCAGTGGCATTCATCACATCGATGCACTCGAAGTGGTGATCGATTGCCTTCTGGCGGGTCGAGTCGTCGGTGTGCGTCAGCGAACCGAACTTATAGGCATCGTCCTGAAAGGTATTCGAGTTGATCGTCCCCAAGCCGACGCCATGGTCCCTCGCGAATGCGCCGAGGACGGAATAGTCGTCGACCTTGTCCCACGGGATGTGCAGGGCAACTGTCGGGGCCAGCGCCGTGTATTTATTCACCTGCGCAGCATCCGCGATCTTCTCCTGCGGCGTCCGTGGAGTGCCCGACGTTCCGAAAACTTTGAAGCGTGTTCCAGAGTTTCCGAAGGCCCAGGAGGGGAGCTCAATTGCCTGCTCGGCCAGTCGCTCAGTGATGTCGGAAAATACAGTCATTCAAGACCTCTCTGTCCCAGGTTGAGCGTTGTTCTAACACGTGAATCGCAACAACAACATTTCATGCTACAACACGCCAGTGTTGCTACAGCAGCTCGACCAGATTCCGAAAATCGTCAAGACGAGCGTCTGCTGGTGAGAGTTCCGTGACGAGCACGGTTGCGTCGCGGAGCTGCAGGCAAGCGGCCGTGGACTGCTGCTGGAGCTTCGATGAGTCGATGCACAGAACGAGCTCCTTCGACATTCGAAAGAATGCGCGCTTGACCTCCGCCTCGCGCAGCGAAACCTCGGATGTCCCATAGCCGGTATCGATGGCAGTTGCAGAAGAGAAGAACCGCGTATAGCGCAAGGACTCCGCCGCATGGACCGCAATGGGCCCCACAAAGCTGTCGGTAATCTCTTCGGTCTCTCCCCCGATAAGGATTGCGTTCACGCCATGTGCAGAGCGCAGCGCGCCATATGTTTGGTAGGCATTTGTCGCGACTGTGAGACCTGAACGCACGCCGAAACGGCCCGCGAGAGTCGCTACTGTGGTCGATGCATCCAGGGCGATCGAGCCCGCGCGCGGTACCAGTGAAAGTGCCTTTTCTGCAATCATTTCTTTCGCGCGCAAGCGTACTGCGCGACGGTCGCTGAACGGACGAGGCCCGATTACGGAGACTGCCCCACCCCTCACCCGTCGTAAAAGTCCGTCGCGCTCGAGTGACTCAAGATCGCGCCGTATGGTCATGGTCGAGACACCGAACTCATCGGCCGCAGCGATCAGGCCAATTACATTGTGGACCGCGAGTGTCGATATCAAGCGCGCCCGTCGATGCTCGGAATCCGCCGTACTGGTTGTCGCCATGGTCGTCCACCTCGCTGGTGATGCTTCGTGTCAAGTTTTCTAAGAATGTTACAGACGAGTGTTTCGGAAATACCTTTCGCTAATTGAATTGACACACCCTGGGGACGGTGATAACGTCCATAAAAACCCGGTTCAATGAACCAGTTTTAGAGGCAGTGCCGCCCGGAGTGGTCGCGGCGCGTGAGCAAAGGAGCAGCGCCCATGACGTCCGAGGCATATTCCAACATCGCATCCACGTCGTCCGGTATTGATCGTGCCCTGGATGCCGGTGCTGGCATCGTGCGGTTCGCACCAGCATGGGTACCTCGGGCTTTCTGTACGCCTGGACGTCGCATCCGTCTTCACCCGGACGACTACTTCCCCTTCGCGCAGACGCGTGGCGGAATCGACGAGCGCTGGCTTGCGTCCGCCGTTCGTGCAGATAATGGCCCGCTCACTGGCGCACACGAGGGCCTGAGCCTGGTAGTCGACCCCGATGGGAAAGCACTGCTGCCGTTCGATGACTTCGTCGCACAGCACAAAGGCGGCCTTATCGGTGACCGCCTGTACGACAAGCACGGCAAATGGCCCATGTACTCGAAGTTTTTCGACAACCAGCAGGCTCTCCCGTTCCACGTTCATCACACGGACGAGAAGGCGGCGCTCGTGGACAAGCCCGGAAAGCCGGAGGCCTACTACTACTCGCCCCACATGAACAATCACATGGGTGACCAGCCGATCTCGTTCTTCGGGTTCCAGCCGGATGTTACAAGGGACCAGGTGCGAGAGCGCCTCGCACGATTCTCCGATGGTGGCGACAACCGCATCACCGACCTGGCGCTTGGATACCGCACCCAACTCGGCACTGGGTGGGACATCCCATCGGGAGTCCTCCATGCTCCGGCGAGCATCGCAACTTATGAGCCGCAGGTCGCGTGCGACGTCTTCTGTATGTGTGAGTCCTGGAGCAACAACCGCGAGGTTCCCGAAGAGCTGCTCTGGAAAGACGTACCGGCTGACAAGCAGGGCGATCTCGAATTCATTCTCAGTCTCTTGGAGTGGGAACTCAACGTAGATCCGCACTTCGTGGCAAACCGATTCATGGTGCCGTATTCGACCGAGCAGTCGAAGGCCGACGGCGAGACCGCCTACGTGGACAAGTGGGTTGTCTTTCGCTCTTCCCGATTCAGCGCCAAAGAGCTCACCGTCAAGCCGGGCCAGACGGTCACGATAACGGATCAGGATGCCTATGGCACGATCGTCGTTCAGGGCCACGGATCGATGGGCAACCATGAGATCGCTGCGGCCACCGTCATCCGTTTCGGCCAGCTGAGTCAAGACGAGTTCTTTGTCTCGGAGTCTGCAGCGCGCGCGGGCGTCAAGGTCACGAACGCGAGCCCCACCGACGACTTGGTGATACTCAAGCACTTTGGTCCAGAGAATGCGGAGCTTGGCCTGAATGACTAGCATTTTGGGTCTTCCGGTCGAGCAGGTTCTTCAACGGGTCGGGTCGTTCGATCAGATCGCACGCGTCGACTCGTTCGTTGAGTCAGAAGGTGTTGCACGCGGCGCCAGGCGGCTGCGGGTAGTTAACGGCGGAGGCCTCGAGTTCGACCTGCACCCGGACCGCTGCCTCGATGTCGGCGCTGCCAGCTATCAGGGGCTGCCGCTCGCGTGGATGAGTTCTACCGGTATTGCTGCCCCGGGCCTATACGACCCGATCGGTCGTGGCTGGCTCCGCACCTTCGGCGGCGGCTTAGTAACGACCTGTGGCCTTGACAGCTTCGGCCCGCCCGCCGACGACGAAGACGGCATTGTCGGGATGCATGGCCGCATCAGTCACGTTCCCGCCCGTGTCACGGCTGTCGACGCAACGCCGCACCGCATCGTTGTTGCCGGGACGGTACGCCAGTCGGCAGTTTTCGCCGAAAACCTTGTGCTGCGCCGCGAGATCTCGACCGAAGTCGGCTCAAGCACATTCACGATCTCCGACACGGTGACGAACGAGGGTGCGACCGCGAGCCCGCTCATGGTGCTGTATCACGTGAATGTCGGTTGGCCGCTGCTCGACGACGGCACGACGCTCAACATTCCTTCGGCTTCGGTGTCGGCGCGTGATGCCGACGCAGAAATTGGGTTCGACGCTCGCTACGAGATCGGTGCCCCTGTCCCGGGCTTCCGCGAGCAGGTCTATATCCACAGGGCTGGCGCAGATCGTTACGCGCAGGTCACGAACAAGACGCGCGGTCTTGAGCTCACGCTTCGCTACTCGGAGACACTTCCTGCTCTCTTCGAGTGGAAGATGACCGCAACGCAGCACTACGTACTCGGCTTGGAACCCGCGAATACGTCGGAAATTCAGGGTCGTGCCGCAGCCCGTGCGCACGACAACCTTCCGCAACTGCAACCGGGTGACAGCATCGCCTATCAGTTGAGCATTCAGGTGGAACGGATATGAGCCACCTGCTCGAATTGCACGGTGTGACGAAGACCTTCGGCGCGGTTGCGGCGCTCGCGGGCGCCGAGATGGTGCTCGACTCCGGCTCGATCCACGCACTTGTCGGCGAGAACGGCGCGGGCAAGTCGACGCTCGTCAAGATTATTGGCGGCCTGCACGGTCGTGACGGGGGCGAGTTCCTGCTTGAGGGCGAGAGCGTGGATTTCCGGTCGACGGCCGAGGCAAAAAACCATGGAATTGCCGTGATCTACCAAGAGCCGACCCTGTTCCCCGACCTCACGGTCGCCGAGAACATTTTCGTTGGCCGCCAGCCCTACACGCGCTTCGGGTTCGTCAACCGGGCAGAGATGCGGCGTGCGACACGCGAACTTACCGCGCGTCTCGGGGTGGAAATCGACCCGGACCGCGACGCGCGCGGCCTTTCGATCGCCGACCAACAGATCCTGGAGATCGCAAAGGCGATCTCGCTCAACGCAAAGGTCGTCATCATGGATGAGCCGACTGCCGCACTGAGCGGTGTTGAGGTCGACCGGCTCATGGCCATCGCGCGCCAACTTCGCGATGAAGGCAAAGGCATCATCTTTATCTCGCATCGATTCGATGAGGTGTTCGCGCTATGCGACACCATCACCGTCATGCGTGATGGTCAGTTCATTGAGACGAACAGGATCGCCGATGTGGCCACCGATGACATCATTCGTCAAATGGTTGGCCGCAGCGTCGAGAACCTGTTCCCCAAGCTGGAGGCGACGATCGGCGAAGTCGTGCTCGACGTAGAGAAACTGACGCGCGCTGGCGTGTTCGAAGATGTGTCCTTCCAGGTTCGTTCTGGGGAGATCGTCTGCCTCGCCGGTCTTGTCGGTGCTGGCCGAAGCGAGATTGCGCGTGCCGTGTTCGGCGTTGACCGCTACGGGTCCGGAACCGTGACACTCGGTGGCAAGGTCGTTCCGCGTCACAATACCTCCGAGGCAATGCGGCTCGGCATGGGCTTCGTCCCCGAGGATCGCCGCAAGCAGGGTCTCGCCATGACGGCCGGGGTGCAGACGAACATCACACTCGCCATCCGCAAACAGATCGCGAAGTGGGGCTTCATTACTTCAAAGCTCGAGCAGCCTCCGGCAGCGGACTGGGCAAGCCGACTGCGGGTGAAGACTCGTGCGCTCGACACTCACGCGGTCATGCTCTCCGGAGGCAATCAGCAAAAAGTCGTTCTCGCGAAGTGGCTCGCAACTGCTCCCAAGCTCCTGATTGTCGACGAGCCGACGCGCGGGATCGATGTGAGTACCAAGGCCGAGGTGCACCGGCTCATCTCCGAACTCGCGGGCAGCGGTCTCGCTGTGCTCATGATCTCGTCCGAACTGCCCGAAGTTCTCGGCATGGCCGATCGAGTCGTCGTCGTTCGCGAAGGCCGATTCACGGCGAACATCGCGCGCGCCGACGCAACGGCCGAAAAAGTTATGTATTCCGCTACTCACGCAGCTGCTGCGACTGTGGCCAGATGACCATTCGACAAAGCACGGCTGCCGCCCTCACAACGCCGACCGGTCCCGCCCGGAAGACCTCTTTCTGGGTGTGGCTGTTCCAGGCGCGTGAGCTGAGTCTGATCGTCGTGATCGTCGTGCTCGTTGCGGTGACCACCGCGACGCAGCCCGGATACCTCTTCAGCGAGGGAGGTGTGCGAGACCTGCTGCGCACGCCAACGTTGTACATTGCGCTCGCGGTCGGCGAGTCGATTGTGATAATCACGCGCAATATTGATCTCTCGGTGGGTAGCATCCTCGGGCTAACCGCCTACTTCTGCGGCAACCTGTTCCACGTAGTGCCGAGCATGCCCATCCTGGTCGTCATCGCACTGACCCTTGTCTTTGGCGCGATCCTCGGCGCGGTCAACGGTGTGCTTGTGGCGTTCCTGAGGGTTCCCGCTCTGGTCATCACGCTGGGTACCCTTTACGCGTATCGAGGAATTTCTGTGCTGTGGATCGGCGGAAACTTCATTCGGCCCGACTGGGTGCCCACGGAGTTCAAGCAGTTCGCCCTTACCAGCCTGCTCGGCGTTCCCAAGCTGTTCATCGTTGCGATCATCGTTGTGCTGATTGCCGGCTGGTTTATGACCAGCCGGCGCACGGGACGCGACTTCTATGCGATTGGCTCGAACCCCGAGGCCGCAATTCTGTACGGCCTGCGCACGAAGTGGCTCACTTTCATCCCATTCGTAATCTCGGGAGCTCTCGCAGGTCTCGCGGGAATCGTCTATGTGTCGATCTACGCAACCGGTGACTCGAAAGTTGGCACCGGGTTCGAACTTCAGGCGATTGCGGCCGCGGTGGTCGGCGGGGTTGCGGTCGCAGGAGGTTCGGGGCGGATCTGGGGCGTTGCGCTTGGTGCCTTCTTCCTCGCGACCCTCACGACCGCGCTTCCGGTACTCAGCATTCCCAGTCTCTGGCAGCAAGCCTTCGTCGGTGTTCTTATCGTCGGGGCGATCACTCTCGACCGAGCCTTCTTCTTAATTCGGCAAAGGCAAGCGCGAAAGGAACTGAGCACATGACCGTTGAAACGATCTATCGCCGCCATGATCGTCCCCTATGGCGACGCATGTTACTGCGGCCGGAGACGATTCTCATTTTCGCCATCCTGCTCGTCATCGTGCTGTCGATCATCGTTATTCCGAACTACCTGCGGCCGAATCCGAACTATACATTTTCAACACTGTTGCTCAATGCGGCTCCAATTCTCATCCTCCTGCTGCCATTGACGTTGATTATCGCGACCGGGGAGATCGACCTCTCGGTTGGTTCCGTCCTCGGCATCTCCAGCGCGAGCTTCGGGCTGATGTTCGCGGCAAGCGTTCCACTTCCGATTGCTGCAGTGATCAGCGTGATCATCGGCGGAATAATAGGAGCGCTCAACGGCATCCTCATAACTGTCGTCGGCCTGCCAAGTCTCGCAGTGACGATCGGCACCCTCGCGCTGTTCCGCGGGATTGCTGTCGGTATCCTCGGTACAACTTCTGTTACATCGTTCCCTCCCGACGTCACGAGCTTCGTGCGGTCAACGATTCCAGGCACCCCTATCCCGTGGCTGATCTTGGTGTTCGGGGTGCTGGCAATCATCTTTGGGACAGTCCTTCACTTCACCCCCTTCGGTCGTGGGGTGTTCGCGATCGGACTCTCTAAAGAGACTGCAGAGTTTTCGGGCGTGAACGTGGGTCGCACGAAGTTCATCCTGTTTGTTCTCAGCGGACTCACGGCTGCGCTCGTCGGCGTGCTGTTCACATTGCAGTACTCGAACGCGATCGGATCGAACGGCGCCGGTTTCGAGCTGCGTGCGATCACGGCGATCGTGCTCGGTGGCGTCTCCATCTGGGGTGGAACGGGTTCCCTCCTTGGCGCCGTAGTCGGTGGCCTATTCATTGCCACATTCAACAAGTCCCTCCAGGTCTTCGGAATCGGTGATGATGCGATCTACGTCATCACCGGCTCTGCCCTCATCCTCTCGGTCGTCATCGCGAGTGTCGCATCCGCGATCTCTAGCCGGCAGAGAGTCGCAACGTCCGCTGCTTAGGCAATGGCGAAATTGAATAATCGAGTGACAAAGCACCAGTTCGGCAACACCATGCACACAACTACGAAAGGTAAAACAATGAATTTCAGCAACAACGTTCGCGGTCGAAAGGGCCGCGTAGTTGGTGCCGCATCCGCAATTGCGGTGGCGGCCCTCTTGCTCGCGGGTTGCACCGCGAGCACGCCCAGCGCCAGCGGTTCTGCAGGAGCCAATGCGAACTACAAGATCGTCGTAATGCCGAAGAGCCTCGGAAATAAGTACTTCGCTGCTTCGGACGCAGGAGCTCAAAAGGCGATCCAAAGTTTCGGCGGCACGTACAGCGAGGCTGGCGCGAACGAGGCATCCCCGAATTCGCAGTCGCCGTTCATTCAGACGGCCATCCAGAACGGTGCTGGCGCAATCGTGCTTGCGGCAAACGACCCGCAGGCAGTGTGCGCGGACCTCCAGTCAGCTATGTCCGCCGGTATCAAGGTTGTCGCCTTTGACTCCGACACGAAGTGCCGCGATGCGTTCGTCAATCAAGCAACTGTTGACGGCGTTGCGCAGGGTCTCGTGGACTTGGCAAAAGCTAAGTTCCCGACTGCACCGACGAAGCTCGCCATCGAGTCGGGTGGCCCAAACGCGACCAACCTGAACGCGTGGGTTGACGCAATCAAGTCGAAGATCGCCGCGCAGGCACCAAACATTACGATCGTGGATGTCGTCTACGGTAACGACGTCGACGCTGACTCGTACAACGCGGCCAAGGGTGTCATCACCGCTCACCCGGACCTTAACGGCATCATCGCGCCCGACTCGGTCGCAGTGAAAGAGGCAGCACACTACCTTTCCGACACTCCTGACCTCAAGGGCAAGATCTGGCTCACCGGCCTCGGTCTCCCGAGCGAACTGGGTGCGTACGTGAAGGCGGGCGTGTTCGACCAGTTCGGGCTCTGGGACGTCGGAGCACTCGGTCAGCTGGCTGCCTACACCGCGAAGGCACTGGTCGACGGCACCATCACGGGCAAGGAGGGTGACAAGTTCACCACCCCGCTCGGCGCCTACACCGTCGGGAAGGGCGGCGAGATTGTTCTCGGGCCGCTCTTCGTCTTCGACAAGGCCAACGTTGACAATTTCGCCTTCTAGGTCTTAGTCCCACCAACTAGTGGGCCCGCGTCGTTCGGCGGCGCGGGCCCACTACAGTTCAACTAGCTTTCGTCAATTCCCCCCAAACCACTTCACCACCAGAGGTCCGTATGGCCACGATTCGAGATGTTGCGCGCCACGCCGGCGTTTCTGCGGGCACGGTGAGCAACGTTCTCAACCGGCCGAGCTACGTGTCCGCTGGCGTGCGAGAGCGCGTGCTCAGGGCAATTGCAGAACTCGATTTCACGCCGAGTACATCCGCCCGTCAATTTCGACCTGGCCGCGAACGAATGCTCGGCCTCGCCGTCGCCGACCTTGGAAACCCATTCTTCGTTGACGTCATGCTGGGAGCGGACGCGGAGGCGAAATCCCTCGGTGTGGGCGTCGTGTTCGTGCACAACGGTCTCGACCGAACTCGTGAAGAGCAAAACCTCGACGTGCTCACACAGCAGCGAGTTCATGGGATCATCATTACGCCAGTTACTGACGAGAATTCGAGGCTCGAGGAACTCGCCGCACAGGGTATCCCGATCGTTTACGTGGACCGAATTGCGGGCGAACGCCCGTGTTGCTGGGTGAGTACTGATGACATCGCCGGAGGTCGGCTTGCGGGCGAACATCTCGTCGGGCGCGGGCATCGTCGCCTCATGTACGCGGGCGGTACGCGCATTTCGTACAAGGTTGATGCGCGATATGAGGGTTTCCTCCGCGCTGCCGAGGCAGGTGGGGGTGTAGTCGAAAGGGTTGAAACGAGGTCATGGGGGCTCGAAGATGGCGCCCGAGTGGCCGATCTGCTGCTCGCGCGAGTGCCCGAGGACCGGCCAACCGCGGTCATGTGCGCCAATGACCTCATCGCGCTCGGCCTATTGCAGAAGCTCTCGCTCAATGGCGTTCGCGTGCCGGAAGACATTGCACTCGTCGGCTTCGACGACCTCGACTGGGCGGGGGTGGCGGTAATTCCACTGTCCAGTGTGCGTCAGCAACGCGGACGCCTCGGGCAACGCGCGGTCCAGCTGCTCATGGACGAGCTGCTCAATCCGGACACGCATGTGCACACGCACGAGGAGCTCGAGCCGAAGCTCATCATCCGCGACTCAAGCTCGCCTCTAGTCCAACACTAAGAGCCTGATTCGGTTGTCTTCGGCACGTTGAACTGGTGACCGGGTTGTGGCTGGGAGGTGGCCAACGGGTTCCGCTCGCTCAGATTTTGCTGCTGGTGCCAGTAGGGGTAGGGCGGGGTGACCGCGCTGACCTGATCGAGACGTGCAATCTGCTCGGGGGTGAGCGACCATCCCACGGAACCGAGGTTCTCTTCAAATTGCTGTTCGTTTCGTGCACCGAAGATCACGGAGGAGACGGTTGGACGGCTCGTCACCCAGTTCAGGGCGACTTGGGGGATTGTCTTGTCCACCTCCGCCGCGATCTCTCCGAGCACATCGACGATGCGAAACACTGCCTTGTTGTCGGTGGACTGCTCTGTCTCGCTGGGAAGCACAAGTCGGCTGTTCGCTGGAACGGGGGTGCCGCGGCGCAATTTGCCGGTAAGGCGACCCTGGGAGAGTGGGCTCCACGCGACCGTTCCGATCCGCTGATCGATCGCAAGCGGCATCAGTTCCCACTCGAACTCTCGCGCAGCCAATGAGTAATGGGCCTGGTGCACGACGTAGCGTTCCCATCCGCGCCGCTCCGACGCGGAAAGGGACTTCATAAGGTGCCAGCCAGAGAAGTTCGAGCACCCGATGTACCGCACCTTACCGCTGCGAACAAACTGGTCAAGGGTGCTCAAGACCTCGTCGATGGGTGTGAGAGCGTCGAATGCATGGAGGTAGTAGACATCGACGTAGTCCGTGCCGAGGGCCTCAAGGCTGCCTTCGAGCGCGTGCATCAGATGGTGGCGAGAGGTTCCCACCTCATTGACACCGTGCCCGGACCGCATGCCAGCTTTGGTGCCAACAATGACCTCATCGCGTCGATCTCTGATGGCGGCACCCAGGATTTCTTCTGCGCGGCCTGCCGAGTAATAGTCGGCCGTATCGAAGAAATTGACCCCGTTGTGCAGCGCCATGTCGACCATGCGACGCGCTTCATCGCCCTGCACGTTGCCCCACGAGCCCGTTTCATCGCCAGCCGCGAACGTGGCGGTTCCGAGCGACAATAACGAGACCTTCAGGCCAGAGCTTCCGAGGTGGCGATATTCCATTGGGGTAATCCTTCGCACTCGGGGGGAAGTGTCGGTAGCTGCATCGTCAGTAGTCCTTCAATCTAGGATCGATGAATCAGAATCGCAACGAGCCGAGCCGAGCCGAGCCGAGCCGAGCCGAGCTATAGGGCCGCCAGTCGATCCCAAGCGTCGTCGATCACCGGATCGACTACTTTGCGCGACGGCGTCGATAGGTACCACTCCGCGATATCGTGCACACCTTCCGAGAATGACGTGGTGGCGACCCAGCCGGGCGCGAGGGTTTTGATGCGGGTGTTGTCGAAGATTACCGAGTGTGACCAATCCCCGAGCAGCCAGGGGCCCAGTTCGGGCAGATCCCGGGCGATACGTTCGCTTGCCACGTGCGCCAGAATCGGATCAACCCCAATCGAGCGTCCTAGCATGCGGGCGATGTCATCCCACGTCAGATTCTCGTCCGAGGTGATCTGCACGGGGGCGCCAATCGCGTGCGGGTTGTTGAAAAGTCCCACGAATGCTCGCGCGAAGTCGCGGGAATGGGTGAGGGTCCACCAGCTGGTGCCATCGCCGTGCACCACGATCGGTTTGCCATCGAGCATCCGCTGAAAGGCTGTCCAGCCGCCCGGGAACGGCATGTTTCCACCGTCGTAGGTGTGCGACGGCCGAACAATAGTTGCCGGGAATCCGGTGTCACGGTAGGCATCCACGAGCAGGTTCTCGCATGCGATCTTGTCGCGTGAGTACTTCCAGAACGGGTTGCGAAGCGGGGTGGACTCGACGATTGGGAGCGCTGCAATCGGCTTCTGGTACGCGGATGCAGAAGAAATAAAGATGTATTGCCCCGTGCGGCCCGTGAAGAGGTCAATGTCGGCCGCGACCTGCTCAGGGACGAATGCGCGGAAATTGGCCACAATGTCGAACTCCGTGCCGCCGACCGCCGCGCGAATCGACTCCGGATCGCTCGCGTCCCCCCGCAGAGTGGTCACGCCCTCAATAGGCGCCCGGTCCGAGTTGAACCCACGGGTGACCTGCGTGACGTCGTAGCCGAGTTCGACGGCGCGACTGCTCACCCACCAGGAAATGATGCCATTCCCACCGATGATGAGCACACGATTGCCAGCCACGCGCCCACGCTACCGCAGGCATCCCGGATCGGCCGCGAACGACGTGGCGGGGGAAGAATGCGCCATAATTGCAGGGTGCCACTGACCGGAGAGTATGAACCATCGAGCGCGGACTGGGCTCGTAGGCAGGCGGAAACCTTCGAGGCGAGCGGCGGAACCGATGCGAATGACTTGCGGGGCATGCCGATCATCGTGCTGACCTCTGTCGGCGCCAAGTCGGGCATGCTTCGCAAGACCGCGCTCATGCGTGTCGAGCACGACGGCCAGTACGCGGTTGTGGCATCGAAGGGTGGAGCGCCGGAGAATCCGGTTTGGTATCACAATCTCAAGAAGAGCCCCCATGTCGAGTTGCAGGACGGCGCCGCGAAGCACGACTACCTGGCGCGCGAGGTCCACGGCGCCGAGAAGGCGCCGTGGTGGAAGCGCGCAGTTGAGGCATATCCAGACTATGCGGACTACCAGCTCAAGACCGATCGACAGATCCCGGTCTTTGTGCTGGAGCCGTTCAAGCCGTAGCGACGGCTTGAAACAACGCCGCAACACGCCGGGCCTAGGCTCAGGGCATGGCTGACCTGTTCGATGGCTACGGCACCACTGTCACCAAGCGTGCCGCCACCGCGGGCACGCCGGCGTGGGACGAAATGTTCGCGTCTCCCGGTTCAGCCCGCACGTCGTACAAGGAGATACACGCCGCGCTGGCGCAGATGACGCAGGCGGAACTGCGCGGACGCACGGACGCACTCGCCAGCTCCTATCTCGCCCAGGGTGTCACCTTCGACTTCGCGGGCGAAGAACGCCCCTTCCCGCTGGATGCGGTTCCCCGGGTGATTGCGCAGGTGGAATGGGCGAAAGTTGAGTCAGGCATCAAGCAGCGGGTTCGAGCACTTGAGGCGTTCCTCGCCGACATCTACGGCCCGCAGAACGCGGTAAAGGATGGGGTGATCCCTGCCCGGCTCGTGACGTCATCCAGCCACTTCCATCGAGAAGCGGCGGGCATCGAGCCGGCCAATGGTGTGCGCATCCAGGTCTCCGGGATCGACCTGATCCGCGACGAGAATGGCGCCTGGCGCGTGCTCGAAGACAACGTGCGCGTGCCCAGCGGTGTGAGCTACGTGATCTCCAACCGCAGGGTCATGGCACAGACCCTTCCCGAGCTGTTCGTGTCGATGCGGGTTCGACCCGTGGGCGACTACCCGCATAAGCTTCTCGACGCGCTTCGGGCATCTGCTCCCGGTGGAGTCGAAGAGCCCACGGTCGTCGTACTGACCCCCGGCGTCTACAACTCCGCGTATTTCGAGCACACCCTCCTCGCGCGCCTGATGGGCGTCGAACTCGTTGAGGGTCGCGATTTGTTCTGCTCCGGTGGTCGAGTCTGGATGCGCACAACAGCGGGGCCGACGCGCGTCGACGTGATCTACCGTCGCGTCGATGACGAGTTTCTCGACCCGCTGCAGTTTCGTGCCGACTCGATGCTCGGATCTCCCGGGCTTCTGCTTGCCGCCCGCCTCGGAAACGTCACGATCGCCAACGCGGTCGGCAACGGTGTCGCAGACGACAAACTCGTGTACACCTACCTGCCGGAACTGACGCGGTACTACCTGGCTGAGGATCCGATCCTGCCGAACGTGCAGACCTGGCGCCTCGAGGACCCGGGCCAGCTTGAGGAAGTTCTCGACCGGCTCGACGAGCTTGTGGTCAAGCCGGTCGACGGATCGGGTGGCAAGGGACTCGTGATCGGGCCGGCGGCTTCCAAGGAGGAGCTCGCCGAGCTCAAGGTTCGTCTCTTGCGCGACCCCCGCGGCTGGATCGCCCAGCCGGTTGTGCAGCTCTCGACCATCCCGACCCTCGTGGATGCCGGAATGCGACCGCGGCATGCAGACCTCCGACCCTTCGCGGTGAACGATGGCAACGACATTTGGGTACTGCCCGGTGGGCTCACGCGGGTGGCCCTACCCGAGGGTGAACTCGTGGTCAATAGCTCGCAGGGTGGTGGCTCGAAAGACACGTGGGTGGTCGGGCAGGACCCGCTCACGGTTACGCGTCACAGCATCCAGGGACTCGTCGCTGGGCAGGCCGCGGCGACAGACACCCCACCGGTTGTGCTCGATGAGCGGCACGGAAGTCAGGACCAGGCCCCGCGGGATCGCCCACAGGACCACGGCCAGCAAGAGCAGCAGCAGCAAACGCTCGCTATCTCGTTTCTTCCCCAGCCCGGGTCAAAACATTCAAGCCGGGCCGAGACGTCGGCCATGCTTGACCGAAGTGCCCCGGATTACACTCTCGCGCCGCCGACATGCTGAGCCGCATCGCAGAGTCGCTGTTCTGGATCGGGCGCTACATCGAACGGTCCGACGGCACCGCGCGCATCCTGGACGTACACCTGCAGCTCCTCCTCGAAGATCCGTGGATCGAGGAGGACCTCGCGTGCCGTTCGCTGCTGAGCGTCATGGGCAGCGACGTTCCGGAGGGACGCGTCCTCAACCGTCAGAGCGTGCTCGAGATTCTCGCCGTGGATCGCTCCGAGCCAGCATCCATCGCCTACTCCTTGGGGGCCGCGCGCGAGAACGCCCGCCGGGCGCGCGAGATCGTCTCGACCGAGCTCTGGGAGTGCCTAAATACGACGAGGGCACGGATGCCGCGCAAGGTCTCGGCAGACAAGGTGCACGAGTTCTTCGGCTGGGTTCGCGAACGCTCAGCCCTTGCCGTGGGAATCATCGAGTCGGCCACGAGTCGCGACGAAGCCTGGCAGTTCTTCACCCTGGGTCGCAGCATCGAGCGCGCCGACATGACCGCACGGCTGCTCGCCACCAGGTCACTGACCGAGGCGAGCGGTCCGTCATGGACCACGATCCTGCGTTCGTGTGGCGCGTACGAAGCGTACCTACGCACGTACCGCGGCGTGCCGAGCGCCCGGAATGCGGCCGAGTTCTTGTTGCTCGATCGCCTCTTCCCCCGCAGCATCCTCTTTTCGGTGACCAGGGCGGAGAACTGCATGCGCGAGATCGAGCCACGCAGCGACCGCGTGGGCGTCTCGGACCAGGCGCAGCGCCTGCTCGGGCAGATCCGCAGCGAGCTGGAATACCGACCGATCGCCGAAATCCTCGAAGATCTCACCATGCACATGGACAATGTGCAGGCGGCGACCAGCGCCGCATCCGAGGCGATCCGCCAGCGCTATTTTCCGACGAACGCCGCACCGAGCTGGGTGGGGGAGACGTCATGAACCGCCTTCGCATCAAGCACATGACCGGTTTCCACTACGGCGGAGACGTCACGGCGTCGTACAACGAGGCGCGCATGTTGCCGGTGAGTTCGGATGGGCAGCTCGTGCTGTTCTCCAATCTCGAGATCCTGCCGATCTCCAGCCACCACAACTATGTCGACTACTGGGGTTCGCGGGTGTCATCCTTCGAGATACTCACACCCCATAGGCAACTCTCCCTCACTGCCACGAGCCTGGTTGAGGTCCGTCCCCGGCCGCACGGGGACTCGGGGTTGACCCTGAATGAGCTCGGGATCGCGGCCGCCCGCACTACCGACACGGTCGAGCAACTCAGGCAGACACGACGCACCGCCCCACCAAAGGAAGTGGAAGACATCGCGAGGGAGATCGTCAGCCAGTCAACGGACGCCTGCACCGTCGCCCTCGAGATCTGTCGCGCGATCGGGAGTGAGGTGCAGTACATGCACGGCGTCACGGGGGTCCACTCAACCGCAGCCGAAGCGTGGGCAGTGCGCAAGGGTGTCTGTCAGGACATCACGCACCTCGCGCTAGGTGCCCTGCGATCGGTGGGTATTCCCGCGCGATATGTTTCCGGCTACCTGCATCCCAAGCCGAGCGCGGCGATCGGCGAGACTGTCACCGGCGAGTCCCATGCCTGGGTCGAGTGGTTTTGCGGCGAAGAATGGCGCGGGTTCGATCCGACCAACCGCATCGACATCGGCGACCGCCACGTGCTCGTGGGCCGAGGCCGCGACTACAACGACGTACCGCCCCTGCGGGGGGTCTACGCCGGCCCGTTCGGCTCAACCCTCTTCGTGAGTGTGGAGATCACCCGCGAGGCGTGACTGTAATACATTTGTCTTACAAATGCACTACTGTCTGTCTATGACTCTTGTGAACTTCCGGACGGATGAACTGTCCCAGCGCGCACTGGACGAGTTGACGTCGGACGGCACATCGACCTCCGCAGCGATTCGCCAGGCACTTCTTGACTCGGTTCGCTTGCGCCGGCGTGAGCAGATGCGTCGAGAGACACTCGAGATTGTGGCTGATCCGGATGACCTTGCCGAGAGAAATGCCATACTCGCGCACATGGATGAGTTGCGTGCGCGGTGACGTGCATGAACTTCGCGCTCCTCGTGGAACGCGCGGTCATGAACAATCTGGCGCGCGCCTGGCCGTAGTGCTTCAGTCTGATGATTTTCCCCTCTCGACCCTCCTTGTCGCGCCGACGTCAACTTCCGCTCGACCCCGAATTGTGCGCCCGGCCATCAACGTGAACGGACTGCACACCCAAGTGCTCGTGGAACAGATCGCCGCGATAGCGCCTGAACGCCTCGGTGCTCTCATCGGTCGCCTAACCCGAACCGAACTCGACGACGTCAGCAAAGCTATGAGGCTGGTGCTGGGCCTGGACTAACTCGTTCGCTCCGCCGTGCTCTGCACGATAGCGATCTCTTGGGTGGCGAGAGCCCGGTCGGCAGCGGGCACACCGCTGAAGCGCAGGCGCATCCCGAAGCGTGAATCTGGTGCCCGGCCGAGGCGCATCCCGCGGCTGGTGACCAGCCAGATCGCGCCGATGAGTGCTGCCAAGAGCCCGGAGGCTGCGGCGATAGCGATGCCCCAGCGCGGGCCGAAGGCGTTGGCCACTATGCCAACCAGCGGCGCTCCCAGGGGCGTACCGCCCGCAAAAATAGCCATGTAAAGGGCCATCACCCTGCCACGCATCGCGGGAGTGGTCGTTGACTGAACGTAGGTATTCGCCGTCGTCATCATGGTGAGTGAGCAAACACCGGT
>JAYSPT010000041.1:0-1826 GCA_043721995.1 Salinibacterium sp.
CTCGACACATTCATCGCAGATGTACACGCCCGGCCCGGCAATCAGTTGCTGAACCTGCTTCTGGGATTTACCACAGAAGGAGCACTTGAGGAGGTCGGCGCTTTCACCGATACGAGCCATGCGGTCAGCCTAACCCGAATGGACGACGCTCATCGGCACCGTGTCGCTGTGCGACGCGGCGCGCCGTACCGCCACATTCGTGCGCCCATCGCTTCCCAAGCCTGCGGCCACTGTCGCGAGATAATATTTACTGGACAAGGAGCAGCATGCATTCGAGGTGGGCTCGCGTCGCCCGTGGCTGGACTGCCGCCGCATTCGCGACCTTCGTCGCTGCCTTCTCGCACGCCCTCGGCGGCGGCGCCACGCCATCAGCTTTCGGAATCCTCGCATCGCTGGTGCTCTCGGGCATGCTCTGCTCACTGCTTGCGGGGCGCACGCTGTCACTGTGGCGGCTCTCGGCATCCGTCGCCCTCAGCCAAGTGCTTTTCCACGGATTGTTTGTGAGCCTTGGCACGCCGATCCCGGGCGCCTCACCCATGGGCGGCATGCCGGGCGGCATGCCTATCGATGCTGCCCCGCTCGCGCACCACGCCGGAGCATCCATGTGGCTCGCTCACGTGGTCGCAGGGCTCATCACGCTGATTGGCTTCCGTTATGCCGAGCAAGCGTTCTGGGGCATTGCGGATACCGCGCGGCTCGCGCTCGCGCGGCTCACCAGCCTCGTCGTACCGGTGCTCGCAACGCCGCGGGCATCCGTGACGCTGCCCGAAACACGAGAACTGCGCAGCGGTCTGACCCATCTCTTGCATTCGATGTCACACCGGGGTCCTCCCGTGGAGTTTGCGTAACGCAATCCCGGGCATCCGCCCACTCCACGCCGATCAGAACTCGTCGCGATCGCGACCCCGTCATCGAAGGACAATCATGCACAGGAATACCATCGGCACCTCCGCCGCGGCGCTCGCCACCGGAGTTCTTCTCGCCATCGCCGTGCCGCTCACTGCGAGCGCACATGTCACACTCGCATCGAACCGAGCTGCAGCAGGATCTGATGCGCTGCTTTCGTTCATCGTGCCGACGGAATCAGCCACCGCCACCACGACCAAGCTGGAGCTGACGATCCCGCAGGCAACACCGTTCGCCGACGTGAGCTACATCGCTGTTCCGGGCTGGACGACGCAACTCGTCAAGGAAACCCTCGACACCCCGATCATCGGAGATAACGGCTCCATAACCGAAGCGGTCACTCACGTGGTCTGGACCGCAACGCCGGGATCGGAGATCGTCGCCGGACAAGTCGGCATCTTCCCGCTCGAAGTCGGACCGGTGCCCAATACCGGCTCGATTGGCCTTGCCATCGACCAGACCTACTCCGACGGCACCGTGGTGAGCTGGAGCGAGACGGGCGAGAACGCCAAACATCCCGTGCCGGTGCTCTATGTCAATGACACACCGTCCGCGGGTGACAAGGGCACGTCTGAACCCGGCGCCGAGGTTACCGCTACGGCAGGAGCGGTCCCTTACGACGCAGGGACCGGTGCCGAGCCGGATGTGCCGGCGCGTGTTCTCGGCATTGGCGGTCTCGTGCTGGGCGTCATTGCCCTCGTAGTTGCCATCACGACACGTCGCCCCACCGCCGGTACGCCGGAAAAGGGCCGTGCGTCAGGCGGCGGCGAGTAATGAATAGCACTCGCACCAAGGCCGCGGCGCTGATTGGCATCACGGCCCTCGTGGTCGGCGCATCCGTGCTCGGCAGTTCAGCTCCTGTTGAGGCGCACAACTACCTCATCGCGGCTACGCCAGCCGCGGACTCCACCATCACCACC
>JAYSPT010000042.1:0-5439 GCA_043721995.1 Salinibacterium sp.
TGTAGACGGCGAAGAGTGTGATCCAAATCCAGAGGCTGAGGCTGATGCCTTTCCAGGAGAAGGGTTTGGGCATGAGGACGAAGAAGAATCCGAATAGGCCGATTGCATAGGTGAGGCCCCAGACGCTGCGCTTCCATTGGAAGACGGCGTGGCCGGCGAGTCCCCGGAGGGGCAGTAGGGCGATGGGCAGGGCTGCGATGCCGGCGATGGCGATAGCTGAGAGTGTTTCCTGCGCGAAGAGCAGGAGTGCGCTTGGAGTGGTGCTGAGAGATGTTTGGATGATGCTGTAGCCGATCCAGGCGAGCATCGCGACGACGAAGGAGTAGCCCAACGGCACGAGGGCAACTCGTGCTCGATCAGCGGTGGCTAGTGCGGCGCCGAAGACGACACCGGCGACCAGGCCGAAGACGATGCCGGGTTGGAATCCGGTGACTCTGGTGAAGATCACTGCGAGCACGACGATGACCAGGGTGGCGGGTATGAAGCGAAAAGCAGCGGTCACGGTGGGTGCTGAGCGGCGGATGAGCCAGATGATCAGGAACCAGCCGACCGCGGCATCCAGCACGAAGGAGACCAGGATCGAGAGGAACACGCGAAGGCTGCTGGCGTTGACGCCAATCGCCGGGCTCACAAAGCTCGAGATCACGCTCGCCGCGAGGAGCCCGGCAGCGGCAACCGGCCAGCCCGCGAACCTGCCCGACTTCGAGGCCGTCTCAGCGGGCGCGACAACAGTTTTAGTGGGTCGACGGCGTCGCCACCACTCGAGAGCCTTCTCCGATCCCTGCTCGATCGACACGTTGATCAGATGTGCGGGTAACGCGACAAGGATCACCAACACGGTTGTCACCGCCGCAGCCCACACCACATTTCCCGCCGTCAACGCACTCGCAAGGGTCGGCAAGGTACTCAAGGTGCTGGGTGAGGAAAACGTCGTGCCCGAAATATCGACCCGCGCCCTGGTCGGGCCACCAACCACAGGGCCACCGCCACCCGCCGAGATCGGAACTGGCGCAACCGTCGGACACGTACCGAAGATGTAGCACGTGTCGCCAGAGGTAACCGTCGTGACAATCTCCACGTGCGTGGGATAGTACTGCGCAGTCGATCCGTCCGAACAGGTGATCTCGGCGCCGGCGCCGGGCAGGTCGAATGAACTTGTCATCCGGTTGCCGACAGCCACGATAGTGATCGTGTAAGCCACGAGAAAGTTCCCGGCGCACAGGTCGCCCGACTGCGGATACGAATATGTTCCGGATCCGCCCACAAATTGCTGAGGAATGCCGCCGGTTAGGGGAAAGCTCTGACCGGTGCTCGTGTCGGTGAGCGAACCCATGATGGTGCACCGGCTTGAAGCGCAGTTGACGGTCCAGGTGACCGGATAGTTATTGACTGAGCCGGACGAAGTGTCCGTGACCGTGCCCGTGCCTTCGTACTGGATGATCGCGGCGCCGATCGTCGAACTCGAACCTTGGCTCGTGCTGGGTGTCGGATCATCCGCAGCGGCGGCCCCGGCGCCGAATCCAAGCAGGGCAAGGAAGAGCAGCGCGGTTGCTGTTGCTGCGGATCGGGAGATTCGGGTCATGCTGGACACTTTCGGGATACGACGAAGGTTCGCTTCCTGCGTGGTTCGGATGCTAGCAGCCGTGCATCTGCGCGGCCAAGGGCCTGCGCACGCAGACACGGCGCGCTCGCTAGGCTATCCCGGTGCCTACCACCACTCCGATTCGCACCGGTATCATCGGCTTCGGCCTGTCCGGACGCGTGTTCCACGCCCCCTTCATCGCGACAAACCCGGCCTTCAGGCTCGATGTGATCGCCACGGGCAATCCCGAGCGTGCAGCGGCGGCGAGCTCGCAGCATCCGGGGGCCACCATCGTGAGCTCCCCCCAGGAACTGCTCGATCGAGCCGCTGACCTGGATCTCGTGGTTCTGGCATCGCCGGCGCACACTCATCTTGAGCAGGGGTTGGCGGCCCTTGAGGCTGGCGCGGGCGTCGTAATTGATAAGCCATTCGTACCCACGGTGCGTGATGCGAAGAAGCTCATCGAGAAGTCAGAGGAGGTTTCTCGGTTGCTCGCCGTTTTCCAGAACAGGCGCTGGGATGGCGATTTCCTCACCGTGAAGCGATTGCTGGCGGACGGTGCGCTCGGCGAAATCCACCGTTTCGAGTCGACCTTTGAGCGCTGGGGCGGAGCCAACCGCGAGCGCTGGCAGGACACCACGACCGTCGACCAGGGCGCCGGGATCACCTACGACCTCGGCAGCCACCTCATCGATCAGGCGCTGCAGCTATTCGGTCCGGCGACGGTGGAGGATGCCGAGTTGCAGATCGTGCGCGCGGGAAGCGTGAGCGACGATGATTCATTCATCTCGCTGCTGCACAGCAGCGGCGTTCGTTCTCACCTCACGATGAGTCGCGTTGCAGGCCAGAGTGGCCCGCGCCTCAGGGTGCTCGGTGACACGTCCGCCTATCAGGTCTACGGACTGGACGGTCAGGAGCCAATGCTCAAGCTCGCCCAATGGCCGGGTTCGACCGGGTACGGCGTTACGCCTGAGTCGGAGTGGGGCACGATCGGTATCGACGGATCCGACGAGGGCGTGCGCGCGGTGCCCACCGAGGCGGGGGACTACCCCGCCTTCTACGCGGGAGTTGCAGCGAGCATCCTCGAAGGGGCTCCGTCACCGGTCGATCCGCGCGAGGCTCTCGAGGTCGTGCGCATCATCGAGCGTGCGCACGCGCTCTCAAACTCGAGCGCATAGGTCAGCAGCGCCCAGTCCGCGCCGCACCAGTCCACCGCGTCGCAGGCGGCCTTTGACTGCCCTGGATGAGTGGGTCCTGGCGGTCGTGGGCAATGAGGGGTCTGTTGCGGGATGTTCGGGTGAGGGCGCAGCGGATTCGTCCTGCTCGCTGGAGAGCCTGCCGGTGCTGGCCGCCGCCTTCTCGCCGAAGCGATAGCTGCCGCGCGGCTAACGCAGGCTGTTCAGTCCACCGTCGATCGCGAGGACCGTGCCGGTCGTCGAGCCGGCCAGCGGGGAGGCGAGATAGGCGATGCCGTAAGCGATTTCCTCGGGAGTAATGAGGCGGCCGATCGGTTGCCGTGCCACGAGAGCCGCCTTTGCGGCGTCCGGATCGTCGGCGGACGAGAGCAGCCGGTCCACCCACGGGGTCGCCGCTGTGCCCGGCGCAACCGCGTTAACGCGCACGCCATGCGCAATGCCGTCGGCCGCCATGGCCCGGGTAAGCGCGGTGACGGCACCCTTCGTCGCGGAGTAGAGCGCACGCTTGACCAGACCGACGTTTGCCACGACCGAGGCGGTGTTGACGATGGCGGCGGCCGGTGACTCGATGAGAAACGGCATTGCCGCGCTCGACACACGGACGATCCCGAAGACGTTAACGTCGAACACCTTTCGCCATTCATCGAGGTCGTTCTCGGTCACGGCGCCGATTGCCCCGATGCCCGCGTTGTTGATCAGGATGTCGATACGGCCGTGCGTCTCGGCAACCCGGCTCACCGCTTCCGCTACCTCCGCGTCGTCCCTGATATCGCAGCGGTAGAACTCCAGGCCCGGCTCATCCGTTGCCGTGCGGTCGAAGACCGCGACTGCGGCACCGCGATCACGCAGCAGCTTCGCCGTTGCGAGCCCGATCCCACTCGCGCCGCCGGTCACGATCGCGACCAAACCATAGAGCTCGTCGTGTGTCGTCTCACTCACTAGTAAGAGGCCCTTCCACCGCTGATGTCATAGACGGCTCCTGTGGAGAAGCTGACTTGTTCTGAGGCCAGCCAGCTCACGAGAGCGGCTACCTCTTCTGCCCGTCCCACCCGTTTCATCGGGATAAGGCTGGTGATGTATGCGAGCACTTCCGGCGCAGTGCTGTCGTTCATCGGTGTCGCGATGACGGCGGGAGCGATGGCATTGACAAGCACCCCGGTCGTTGCAAGTTCCTTGCCGAGTGATTTCGTCAGGCCGATGACGGCAGCCTTCGAGGCGGAATACGCGCTGAGGTTGGGATTACCTTCCTTCCCCGCGATGCTGGCCATGCTCACGATGCGGCCCCAGCCGCTGTCGACCATAGCGGGAATGACCGCCCGGCAGAAGTAAAAGACGCCGTTGAGGTTCACGTCGAAGGTCTTCTGGAACTCGGCATCCGTCACTTCCCAGAGTGGCTTGTTCGGGCCGGTGATCCCCGCACTATTGATGAGAATGTCGACACGGCCGATCGCCGCAACAGCCGCGTCGACCGCAGCAGAGTCAGACACGTCGAGCGAGTAGTCGGCACGGTCGGAGAGGTCGACGGTGATCACCTCGACGCCGTCCGCGCGCAGCCGCATGGCGCACGCCTCGCCGAGTCCGCTGACCCCGCCGGTCACTATTGCTCTTCTCATGACTGCTCCTGACCGTGTGATGCCGCATCGAGCAGCTCGAGGATGTGCTGGTATTGGTGCCCCGTGGCACGGGTCATTCCGATCTCGCAGGTGCGATTGCACGAGGCGTAAGCGTCGTAGTACTCGCGCTCGACGGCGGCGGCCTCGCGACCGGTCGCACTCGCTGTGAGTTCGGGGTGCAGCATCCCGCGATCACCGGCAAAGGCGCAGCAGCCCCAGTCGTCGGGAACAGTCGCGGTCATAGCTACCGCTGCGGCGAGCGCCATCAGGTTGTGGTTGGAGCCGGCCCGCGTGCTCGAGCAGGTCGGGTGCACAACGAGTTTCTCCAGCGTTGCGTGCACGCTCAGGGCCGGCAGCAGCCGTTCGACAGCAAAGTCGACAGCATCGACAATCGTCAGCCCGACGATATTGCCGCGTTTTGCGGCATCTTCGAGAGCATGCACGAGCCCTTCAGAGCACGAGGAGTTGTCGCACACGACGGCCAGCTCACCCTCGCGCGATGCCACCCACAGCTCCCTGACAGTCCTGTCAACCATGGAATGGTAGCCGTCGAGCACACCCTTGGATTTCCAGGGGGTACCGCAGCACAGCTCACCGATAGCTCGGGGGCGCACGATCTCGATGCCCGCCTTGCGCATGAGGGATTCAAGCGAGACAGCCACACCGGCACCGCCGGCCGCGGGGCCGAACATCGTTCCGACACAGGCCTGGAAATAGACGACCTCGGCAGTGCCGCTGCTCCCTGCGCTTTCGCGGCGGGCGCCGCCCCTGGGCAGGTCCACCGACCAGAGAGGTAACAGGTCTTTGCTAACGATGGCCCTCGCAAGGCGATTGGGAATGTCGACGAGTGGCGCGGGAAGCGATGCCGCGACGCTGAGCGCCGCGGAGGCGACCGCCGTCACGGGCTTCCAGTGCTTTGCGGCACCGTTCCACACAGCCGATTCGACGACCCCGACGGCCTCGGAACGGAGCCGGCGCACGAGATCCCCGGTGTTGATCAGCACCGGGCACGCAGTCGCACACATGCCGTCAACCGCGCAGGTATCGA
>JAYSPT010000043.1:0-2659 GCA_043721995.1 Salinibacterium sp.
CCCAGATCGTCTTCGTTTCGCTGTTCGCACGCAATGGCGGCGTCGTGATCGGACTACGGCTCGACACGCGGTCAATCCGCAGTTGAGCGCGTAAAAGCCAATCCATTGATGACCGGATGCCGCTCACCTGCCCGCGTCAGCTCGGCTCAATAGATGCCGAACCGATCGCCGTCGGGACGCGAGCGCCTTGACGGACGAAAACTATCCAAGGGTTTGCGAGGCTTTCGGCTTGACGGATCAGGCACTTCATTCTAAGGTTTATTTAGTCCTGAACAAAGAGGTTACCTGTGGCTATCCGATCCTCTGCCCGCACCGATGTCAACCGGTCCGCGATTCTCGCGCATCTTGGCGCCCAGGGGCCGACCTCTCGTGCCGACCTCGCCCGAGCGCTGAACGTGTCGCCCGCACTCATGACCCAGCTGACCAAGGACCTGCTCGCTGACGGATTTCTGCGCGAACTCGAGCACTCACCGTCGCAGGGCGGCCGACCGGCCCGGATGCTCGGCCTCGTCGCGACCGCCGGGCGTGCGATTGGCGTGAAGGTCGCTGCCGATCACGTCGCCTTCGTTGAGGTGGGAATCGCGGGGGCAGTTTTACGCTCCGCGAGCGAACCTTTCGATGCTTCTGCGTCAACCTTTCTTGCTGACCTCACCGTTCTGCTGCGTCGTTTCATCGACGGGGGAAGCAGGGTCCCGCTTCTCGGAATCGGCGTGGGCGTGCCAGGATCCGTAGACCGCCAGGGTAGCGGCCTCGTTGATTCGATCCAATTGGGCTGGAACCAGGTTCCCGTCGGCGCGACCCTGCGCCGGGAGCTCTCGCTTCCGGTCCTCGTGGAAAATAACGTCAATGCGCTCGCGATGGCTGAGCGCCTGTACGGTCTCGGCCGTCGATATGAGAACTTCATGGTGCTCACCATTGGCACCGGCGTCGGCGCAGGCTTTGTGCTCGATGGAGTTGTCCTGCGCGGGCACTCCGGTGGCTCCGGCGAGATCGGTCATATCCCAGTGGCCGCCGGCGGAGCGCTTTGCAACTGTGGCAATCGTGGTTGCCTCGAAGCATTCATCGGTGAGGCAGCGCTTGTCCGGATCGCGCGCGAGCGCGGGGTGGTCGGCGCTGAGAGTGGGATGTCCGCCTTGCGCGGGGCGGCCGACTCGGGCGATGAGCGGGCCGCGGGGATTTTCAGTCAGGCAGGGCACCTGCTCGGCCGCACTCTGGCTGGCATCGTGCACACTGTCGATCCGGAGATCGTCATCATTCTGGGCGAAGGCACAGCGGCTTGGTCGCACTGGTCATTTGGGTTCGAGCCAGCGCTTCGATCCGCTCTTATCCCGAGCCGACGAGGACTCGCTGTCGCGGTCGAGACCTGGCAGGACGAGAGTTGGGCTCAGGGCGCTGCTTCGTTGGTGCTGGCGACACCGTTCGACTCGGATGACGTAGCCGGTGACCAGGGAAGGCTCGTGCGGGAGCGACTGGTCGAGCAGGCATCGCCGCAAGGGGAGGCCGGATGACTGCCACGCGCGGCGATCGAACCAAGTACAGCCTGACGGTCCTTGCGTTCCTGCTGCCCAGCGCAATCCCGCTCGTCCTGTTCACGCTCGGCCCGATGGTCGCCGCGCTTTGTCTCAGCCTGACGAAGTGGAACCTGCTGTCGCCGATCAAGTTCATCGGCTTAGACAACTACGTGAAGCTGCTCGGCGACCCGAACACGCGCGATGTTTTCCTCCACACGGTCTACTACATAGTCGGATACCTTCCGCTCGTTTACATCGGCGGCCTGGCGCTGGCTTTGGCGCTCAACACTGCCCTCAAAGGCCGCTCTATCCTGCGCGGGGTCTACTTTCTGCCCGTCGTCACCAGCTGGATCGTCGTGGCGCTCGTCTGGCGTTGGCTCCTGAGCCCGAGCACAGGCGTCGTCAACACAGTGCTGGGATTCTTTGGTATCGCGGGCCCCGGATGGTGGACCGACCCCGTATGGGCGATGCCGTCGATCATCCTCGCATCGGCGTGGAAAGATCTCGGCTTCGTCATGATCATCCTGCTCGCTGGCCTGCAGGCGATATCGCCGGATCTGTACGACGCGGCGAAGGTGGATGGCGCAGGCTGGTGGCGCCGACTCTTCAGCGTCACCATTCCGCTCCTGTCGCCCTCAACCTTTTTCGTCCTCGTCATCTCTCTCATCAATGGTTTCCAGGTGTTCGATCAGGTGTATGCGATGACCGGAGGCGGCCCGAACGGCGCCAGCGAGGTGGTGGTGCAGCGAATCTACGACCTGACCTTCCGCTACGGGCTCGCGGGTGAAGCCTCTGCGCTTTCCTGGATGCTCTTTATCGTCATCCTCGCGGTCACCCTGATTCAGGTACGCGGCCAGAGGAGGTGGGTTGTCTATGGCTGAGACCGCACTCCGGTACCCCACGGTGAGATCGCCGCGAACTCCGGAGGCGAATCGAAGGCGCGTTGGCTTTGTCGTGCTCCACGTCGTAATCATCGTCGGCGCGATCATCATGTTCTTCCCGTTCCTGTGGACGATCATCACCTCGATCACTCCGGGTGCGAACCTCACCCAAGCTCCGGCACTCATCCCTAAGAACCCATCCCTCGAGGCATACGCGCGGCTCTTCACCGAGCGTCCGTTCGGCCGGGTCGTGCTGAACAGCCTGTT
>JAYSPT010000044.1:0-2665 GCA_043721995.1 Salinibacterium sp.
TGAGCATCCAGAAGAACTTCGCCGGCGCTGCGGCCGCGCAGTTCGGCGAGAGTCAGACCTCTTTCACGGTCCACGTGTACTGCACATTCGATGGCACAACTCCCGTGCAGTTTGACGGCGATGTCGTGCTGGCGAAGGACCAGGGCTGGAAGGCAACGCTGGTCAACATCATCGCCGGATCGGTGTGTACGATCACCGAGCCCAACCACCAGGGCGCGGATGCGGTCGTGATCACACCGAACAACGAAACAAATACGGCGATCGGTGTTGTGACGGTGCCCGCGACGCCAACCGTGGTTGAAGTCGCCGTGACGAACTGGTACCTCACCGGCTCGCTGGCCATTACCAAGACCTTCGCTGGCGATGACGCTGCCGTCCAGAAATTCGGTATTGACTCGGGTGCAAAGTTCACGTTCTCCGTGGCTTGTGTGCGCGACGGGCAGAACGTTGCGATCCCCGGTGGCAACCTGAAGACGGTGACCGGTAAGGATCCTGTTGCGAACTTCACGGGTATCGCGTCGGGAGCACTCTGCACCATCTCCGAGACGGCCACGGGTGGTGCGGTTTCCTCGCGCATCCTCGATCATCTCGGCAACCCGCTGGTCGCCAATCAGGTGACCATCACGGTGCAGCCCACGATCCTTTCGGCCGACGATCAGGTGCAGTCGCCCCTGAGCATCGAGAACACCTTCGAGTTCGCAGAAGTTTCGGCCACGAAGACCGTAAGCGAGTCGACCTCGGTCGACCACGGCAGCTTCGGCCTCACGTTGTCGTGCATGCTGGGCGGTTCGCCCATCGAAGCGCTCGAGCCCGCTACGCAGAAAGTCGCAGCCGGCGCGACGGTGACGTGGACCAAGCTTGCGCAAGGTGCAAACTGCTCGTTGGCCGAGACGGATGCCCGTGGCGCAACGAAGACGGCGTACGCGCTGACGACTCCCTCCGGCACTCCAGGCACTCCGACCTCGGGCAGGACGGTCGCGCTCGAACCGCTTCGTGGGCTGGACGACATCGCCAAGAACCACGTTGAATTTGTCAACACCTACTCGCTGGCCTTCACCGGGGGAGTCGTTGACGCACGCATCGTGTTCGTGCCGCTGCTGCTGCTCTTCGCGGGTGGGGCATTCATGGGAGTGATGTATCTGCGTCGCCGTCCGGGCGCCAAGCACGCGGAGTGATCCGACAGAACTAGCTCGTTCGCGTGCGGGCACTCTCGATAGAATGGCGTGTAATCCCGTTCTTACGAGAGGCTCCGCATGCCAGCGATCGTCATCATCGGTGCCCAGTGGGGCGACGAGGGCAAAGGCAAAGCGACTGACCTCCTGAGCGGACGAATCGACTATGTCGTCAAGTTCAACGGTGGAAACAACGCGGGTCACACCGTCGTTGTGGGCGACCAGAAGTATGCACTGCACCTGCTTCCCTCGGGCATCCTGACGCCGGGTGTGATCCCCGTTATCGCGAACGGGGTCGTCATCGACATTGAGGTGCTGTTCGACGAGCTGGAGGCGCTCTCATCCCGTGGAGTCGACGTAGCGCGCCTGGTCGTCAGCGCCAACGCCCACATAATCACTCAGTACCACCGCACGCTCGACAAAGTGACCGAGCGTTTTCTCGGCAAACGGCAGATCGGAACCACCGGCCGGGGCATCGGGCCCGCGTATGCCGACAAGATCAGCCGGGTGGGCATTCGGATTCAGGACCTGTTCGACGAAAACATCCTGCGTCAAAAGGTTGAGGGCGCGCTGCACCAGAAGAATCACCTGCTCGTGAAGGTATACAACCGTCGCGCCATCTCAGTCGATGAGGTGGTGGATGACCTGCTCTCCTACGCGGAACGGCTGCGCCCCATGGTTGCCGATACCGGCCTGCTGCTCAACCGGGCGCTCGATGACGGCAAGACCGTGGTGTTCGAGGGCGGACAGGCCACGATGCTGGATGTCGACCACGGCAGCTACCCCTTCGTTACCTCCTCGAATTCCACCGCGGGCGGCGCGGCGACCGGGTCGGGCGTGGCCCCTAACCGTCTCGATCGGGTCATCGGCATCGTGAAGGCTTATACGACTCGGGTCGGTGCGGGACCGTTCCCGACCGAATTGTTCGACGAGTCCGGCGAGTGGCTGCGTTCGAAGGGTTTCGAGTTCGGTACGACCACGGGCCGTCCCCGGCGCACCGGCTGGTATGACGCGCCAGTCGCGCGGTACTCGGCTCGCATCAATGGCGTGACTGACTACGTGATGACCAAGCTTGACGTGCTCACTGGGCTCGACACGATTCCGGTGTGCGTCGCGTACGACGTGGACGGCGTGCGTGTCGAGGAAGTGCCCGTGTCACAGTCGGACTTCCACCATGCAATCCCGATATATGAGGAGTTCCCTGGCTGGACCGAAGACATCTCGGGCGCACGCACCTTCGAGGACCTGCCGAAGAACGCGCAGGAATACGTGCTCGCGATCGAGGCGATCAGTGGTGCCCGAATCTCCGCGATCGGCGTGGGACCCGACCGCGAAGAGATCATCGAGCGGCATGACCTGCTGGGCGGCCACTAGCTGCAGGTTTCGCGGGGATCTCCTGGTTTTACGCCTCGCGCGAGTTCAGAGTTCCGTACAGCGGGAACCCCCGCCACCACCTACCTCGCGCACGAAGTGGCAGGATTGCGGGATGCCCG
>JAYSPT010000045.1:0-6797 GCA_043721995.1 Salinibacterium sp.
CCGAGGGCGCCGATCGCCTGCCGGGAGTTGCGCTCCGTGATCCACTCGAGTTCGGCGGCACGGGCTTGAGCGTGCGAAATCCCGTCATAGACGGATGCGAGATGCAACACGGAAAGCGGTGTGGTCGCGCTCCTTTCAACTGCGCCGGCAAGCGCCTCATTCCGCGGCTGGGTCTGGCTCAAGCGCGTGCACTGACGTCACCGGTGGCGCGACCACTCGACGCCGCCACGCCAGCCACGCCATCACGAGCGCGCCGACCAGCAATCCCCAGAACGGCGAGCCGATACCGAGCACGACAATGCCCGAGGCAACAACGAGAAATGTCACGATCGCGGCGACCCGATGGCTTGGGTCTTCGAGCGCGTTCACGACGCTCGTGATCAGCGCTCCCAAAACTGCCAGGCCCGCAACTGCCGTAACAAGAATCGCCGGAGCAGCCGCGATCAAAGCGGTCGCCAGCCCCGCCGCGGCCCCCAACGGGATATACAGAATGCCGTTAGTCAGCGTCGCAACCCACCGCTTGTCCCTGTCCGGACTCGATTCGGGCCCCGCCATGATCGCCGCAGTAATCGCGCCGAGGTTCACCGCGTGTGCACCGAACGAAGCAGCGGCACCCGCACCGATGCCCTGGGCGATGAACGAGAACCGCGGAGGGGCCCTGTAGCCATAGGTCGCCATCACCGTGAATCCGGGCACGTTCTGTCCGGCCATCGTGACCACGAACAGCGGAAGACCGATGCTGACAATTGCGAAGGGATCGAAGGTCGGGGCGATAAATTCGAGGTGCGGGGCGATCGCTGACTGACCCGCCCAGCCTGTTCCGGCCGAGATCAGGATGCCCGCCACAGCCACCACCATCGCCGCCGGTACCGACCAGCGCGGCGCGAGCCGGAACAGAACCAGCCACACCAACACCACCGGGCCGGCGAGCAGCGGTAGGGTCGCAACCGCCACAACCGGCGAGAGGCAGATTGGCAATAAAACTCCAGCCAGCATTGCACTGGCGAGCGGCTTTGGGATGCGCGTAATCGCACGCCCGAGGGTCGGCCAGAGCCCGCACAGGAACATGAGGGTGGCGCTCACCAGGAACGCACCGACCGCATCCGAGAATCGATTGTGTCCGGCCGCAGCGAGCAGCACCGCCGCGCCGGGTGTCGACCACGCAAAGGCCAGCGGGATACGCAACCGAAGTGCAGCGACGATATTCAGAATCGCAACGGCCAGGCAGAGCGCGAACAGACCGGAAGATGCCTGCGCCGAGTTCGCCCCAACGTGCTGGAGTCCCGCGATCACCAGCGCGAACGAACTCGCAAAACCCGAGATCGCCGCTACGACACCGGCCGAGATTGGCTGCGCTATGGATGCCCGGCTGTCGTCATCGGCTTCGTACATCGCACCAGCCTAGGGCGGGGCGGGGCCGCCGGCCCGCGGCCAATTGGTGGACGCTGGCTTTTCAGAAAACGTTGCCCACCTGGTCCCAAGCTGAGGCACGACAGTAGACGGGAATCACGTCGATCGGTACGTCGCGCCTCACGACACCGGATCCAACGGGCTTCCCCGTCCACACGTCAACCCAGTCGCCGGCGGGCAAGTAGACCTGCCAGGTCGTCGCACCGACCTCAAGCACGGGAGCGACGAGGAGGTCCGGGCCGAGCATCCACTGGAGCGGGTGCTCCCACACGGCGCGGTCGTCTGGGTAGTCGAAGTACAGCGGTCGCATCAGAGGTTCTGAGGTCGCGATAGAACGGCGAGCCCACTCCGCGAGGTGCGGTACCAGTCGTTCGCGCATTTTCGTGAACTGACGGAATATCGGGATGACACGATCGTCGCCCGTGCGCTCTGCGATGTTCCACGGGGTTCGATCGCGCGATGGGGAGCGGTGGTGATTGAACTCCGAGTGGTACTGCATGATCGGCACGAATGCGGCGGCCGCGACCGAACGCAAATAGAGCTCGGCCGTCGGGACGTCGCCCGAAAATCCCGCGAAATCCCAGCCCCAGTAGAGGATGCCGCACGACGCCGCCGAGAGGCCAGCAAACATCGACCAGCGGAACGCCTCCCATGTCGAATTCTCATCGCCAGCCCAGAACGCGCCGTGCGCCTGGCTGCCGGAGTACCCCGCACGGCTGAAGGTCACCGGCGCCTTGCCTGCCGACTCGAGTAGATCGCCGTATGCCTTCGCGTAGGCGACCGGGAAGACGCTGTTCATCTCGTCACCGTGGCGCCCATCCAGATAGCGAAGGTCACGCCCCCACGCATGCTCGCCGCCATCGGTCTTGAACCCGTCGATTCCCAGCTCGTCTACGAGGTAGCGGCGCTTCTGCGTCCACCAGCGCGCGGCGCGTTCATCAGTGAGGTCTGGCATCAAGCCCAGCGGAAACCACCAGCCCCGGTTGCGGTAGGGACGCAGGCGGCCGTCCGGACCGACCTCCCTGATGAGCATGCCCTCGCGAATCGCGGTCTGCGCATCAACCTCGACCTGCCCGTGCGGATGGGGACGCATCTTGATCAACGGGATCTGCCACAGATGAAGCCGAATGCCACGAGTGTGCAGTTCATCGACCATTGCTTTGGGATCCGGCCAGGGGCCATCTTCGGGAAAGCTGTAGTCGGCGAGCCGGTGCGGTTCCGCCTGAACCTTGGCTCTTGAGCCGCGCCACGCGGTGAAGGTGCTCTCGTCACTCCACGCCTCAATTACGACCGAGCCCACCGGAATGTCGTGCTCGCGATGGGCATCGATTTGCCGCATTACTTCGGCCTGGGTGTTCCATTCGTTTCCGCTCACCCACAGCCGGAACACCCACTCCGGCAGCTCCCTGGGCTGTCCGACCTCGTTGAGGAAGGCATCAAGAACCGCCGTTGGTGTGCCGTCGTAGAACCCAATGCTGAGGAGATCCGCAGCCTCGGTGGCGTCGACCTCCGCTTCGATCCAGATTTGGTCTGGAGTGGACGCGCCGACATCAAACCACACCCGACGAGACGTGCGAACATGAAATCCCCAGCCAGTCCCCCCGACGATGTGGGCGAATGGCATCGGGAGATACGTCTTGCGTTCCGCACCCTGATTCTTGTACTGCTCGAAAACGACGGAATCGAGGGTAGTCCCGCGATGGTCGAGCGCGTCATAGCGCTCCCCGAATCCGGTCACATGTTCACCGGGTGCGAGTTGGAGCGCAAATCGAACTCGGCTCACATGTGCCCCAGCGTCCAGAACGGTGCAGGAGCCGACCACGATACGACTTTCGCCGGTCGATTGCAGTGCGTCGGCGTCGGCCCGCCATGCTGAGGCCCGGAAGATGAACCAGCGGGTGTTCTGGGACTTGGCACTCGTTGAATTCGCGGTGAAACGGTAGCGGTAGACCTCGTGCGGCACCAAGCCATCAACCTCGACCTGCCAGCCGCCGCTCGTGCGTGCCAGTCGCGCCTGCGCAGAGGCAAGATGCCCGCCGTCCTCGGTCTGGCCCCGTGAGGAACGTACCGTCGGGCTGAGCGGGATAGTCCTCGTTTCGGGTCCAACGAGTTCGACGTGAACCGACCGGACTTCGCCCGAGGTGCGCACGCCCAGGGTGAGGGGTTCGCCCGCGACTGGGTCACGTGGCCAGCGCTGTTCGGTGTCAACTGAATAGGGATGCCCAGAACCGAGCGGCCTGTGCCGGATCATGCGGCGCCCCCGTGAGCGACGTTGAGGTCGACCGCGAGACGGATGTACATGGCATGACTCCACAGCAGCGGCGTCGCCACCGTGCCCCAGCGATCGACCCACTCTTCCCGCTTCGACGCGTCGAGCAAGTGCCCGGCCACCTGTTCCGGCAGGTACCCATCGGCAGTAGTTGTGGATGCTGCCCACCGCAGGTGACGCAACGCAGCTTCGCGATCACCAAGCGCTGAGAAACCGAGACCGAGCATGCAACTCAGCAAAGGCCACTGACCGCCACCATAGAAGGTATCCCCGACATAGCGATGGACTCCGCCCCGAACGTTGAGCATCGCGTCGAGTTCCCTGATCGTGGCGGCAGCGAGCGGGTCGGCAGCCGGAAAGACACCGAGCGGCGCAATCAGGGAGGCGAGGCTCGCGTCCACCTCGGTCGATCCGAGCCATTTCGCGAGGTGCCCGCGAACGGTTCCCGCGGAACGGATCAGTTCACGGATCGCTCCGACCGCAATCTCCGTTTGCACTCGTCGGGCTTCATCGAGCATTCCGGCAGTGGCTACCGCGTTGAGGCCGGCGGCGATGCAACCCAGCGTGGAGACGTGGACCTCTTCCGCGCTTTCTTCCCACCAATCGAAGCATGGGCGACGCCACGAGGACAGCAGGTAGTCGACGGTGAGCAGGATCGCCGGGAGCCACCGCTCCATCGAACGACCGTGCCTGCGCGCGTGCTCTGAAAGAGCCCACAGCCACGTCCCGTAGCCGTCAAGCTGGAAATCCCACCACTCGTCGGTGCCGTCAGCGCCGGCAAGCGTAAATCTTGCGCCAAGCATCCGCGAATCCTCAACTGGCGCGCCCGCTGCGGCGGCGGCCACGACCGCGGCTATGTTCGCCGCGCGTGCGGTCAGGACACCCGAGCACCAGTCAAAGAAACGTTCGGCCGACTCGATACCCCCAAAGGACGAGATACCGTCTGCGATGAATGATCCGTCGCGCAGCCATGAGTAGCCGCGGTAAGCGGAGAAGGTGGGACTGGCGGGGTACGCACCGGACTGATCCTGCAACCGCAGGATCAGCTCGAAGCTCGTCCGCGCCAGCCGGGCGAGATCGACCAACTCATCGCTGGAGGTCTCGCTCACGACCTCGGTCATCTTGTAACACTCCTCAAGCTGAGTGCGCACTACTGCGCAATGTCCTGGGAGGTCCCGGGGTCATGTTGCCGGCCCCGGGACCAGGTGGAGCGGTGAAATTAGCCCTTGAGCAGGGCGTTGATCTTCGCTTCTGCCTTGGTGAGTGCCTGCTGAACCGTCTCGCGTCCGGCCTGCGCCTCGATGAGCTCACCCGTGATGATGTCCTGCATCTGGGACTGGTTGTTGCCGATCGATGGTGCCGGTGCGATGTTCTCCGCAGCATCGAACACTGCCTGACGGTTGGCTGGCTTTCCCTTATCGAGGAATGTCTTCAGCTTGGCCGTGTCCGCGATTGGGGGCAATTCCCAACCGGAGTCAAGGCGCACGTTGACGACCTCGTCCGAGCCGGAGAGGTATTCAGCCCATTTCTGCGCAGCTGCCTTGTTCTTCGAGTTGGCCGAGACGGCGACCGCGTTGGAGAATACTGCGTTAGCAACATGGGTGTTGCCGGGCTCGACCGCGATGTCCCACTTCGATGGGATATCGGCAAAGGTGCCGAACATCCAGATACCGGTGTGAAGCATCGCGAGCTTGCCAGCCTTGAATAGGTTCGTGTCGAAGTCCGCAGTGCCCTGGCCTTGCGCAATAGTCGGCATTGTCGTGCCGCTCTTATCCACGAGCCAATGCGCGGCCTCGATGCCACCGGGCGTGTTGAAGGCGACCTTAGTGCCATCCGCGTTCAGGAATGACTCACCGTTCTGCACGAGAACCTTGTAGTACTCGTTGTACGTAACCGGCTGATGATCGCCATATATGCCGGCAGCTACGTTGGTCAGCTTGGTTGCAGCAGCGGTCTCGTCAGCCCAGGTCCAGCTCGACGTCGGGTAGCTCACGCCAGCGGCATCGAAGAGGTCCTTGTTGTAATACAGCACGACATTGGAGAACGAGGTCGGAAGGCCGTACTGCACCCCGCCCGTCGCGTAGGTGCCCAGCAACGCCTTGTTGTAGACGCTGCCGTCCACACCTGTGAGGGGCGCGAGCACCCCGTTCGTCTCCAGCGGGCTGTAGGCCGACGGTCCGTTGATGTCGAACACGTCCGTTTGGGTGCCGGCGGCGAGGTCGGTCTGCAGCGCCGTTCCGTAAGCATCGTAGGGAAGCGTCGTGACTTTCACCGTGATGTCGGGGTTTGCCTTCTCGAAGGCGCCCACAATTTTCTGCAGGTTGGCCTCGTTTCCACCGTTTGAGATGAAGTTGGAGTAAGTAATTGTGACTGGGCCGGTTACAGCCGGCTTCGACGAACAGCCAGCCAGCGCGAGAGCCGCGATTGCGGCGATGCCGAGTCCACTCAATAGCTTTCGATTCATGTGGTGCTATCTCCTTTGATGTGATGGTGCAGTTGATTCATTGGGTGCGCTCGGACATCACTTGATGCCCGAGCTGGCTACGCCCTGGATCACGTACTTCTGGGCGAAGATGTAGAGCGCCAGCATCGGGATGACGCTGACGACCGAGCCAGCCATGATGACGTCCCAGTCTGAGATGTACTGGCCCTGCAATCCGGCAAGAGCGATGGGCAACGTCTGCAACTCCGGGGAGCGCAGCACGACGAGAGGCCACAGGAAGCTATTCCAGTTGCCCATGAACGCGAAGACCGTCAGCGTTGCCAGTGCCGGCCCAATATTGGGCAGCATGATTCCGAAGAAAATTCTGAAGTGGTTAGCGCCATCGAGAGTTGCCGCCTCGTCGAGTTCGCGCGGAACCTGATTCATTGCCTGGCGCAGCAGGAAGATACCGAAAGCACTCGCGAAGGTCGGCAGAAGCGCCCCAAGGTAGCTATCAAGCAAACCGAACGTTTTCAGCTCGACGAAGAGCGGCACGATCAGCACTTGCAGTGGGATCATCATCGTCGCCAGATAGATCGCAAAAACTACACCGCGGCCACGAAACGGCAGGCGGCTGAATGCATAGGCCGCGGTCGAACTCGTAACCAGTTGGATGACCGTGGTGATGGAGGCGAG
>JAYSPT010000046.1:0-33409 GCA_043721995.1 Salinibacterium sp.
GGCGATCGACTGTCGCTTTCGCTCTCGAGAGCTCGGCTGCGCTTCACCGGCGCATCCGCAAACGTGGTTAGCCGAATCCCGAGCTTCTTCGCGGCCCAACTTCCGGCAGCGCTCTATCGGGTGCGCTGGGCAGCGTTAGTGATCGCCGCGGCGACGATACTCGTCGCATTCCTCTATGGCTGGTGGGCGACCGCCAACCCGCAGGTTCTCGCGAGTTTCGGCACCGAGAGTGAGTTGAAGGATTACACCAAGACCTTTGTCGACTATTACTCCCAGTACGCGACCGGGTCATTCTTCACCAAAGTGTGGACGAACAACGCGTTCCTGGCGGCCCAGTGCATTGCCTTCGGTATCGTTGGCGTCTATCCGGCATACCTGCTCTTCCAGAACGCGCAGGGGCTCGGCATCTCAGCTGCCGTCATGAACCACTTCGGTTTGCTCGACCAGTTCTTCCTCTACATTGCCCCGCACGGCCAGTTGGAGCTCTACTCGATCTTCGTCGCCGGAGCAGCGGGACTGCGGGTCTTCTGGTCGTGGATCGCTCCGGGACAGCGGTCGCGCGCGCAAGCGCTCGCCCACGAGGGCCGCGCAATGATCACCATTGTGATCGGGCTCACGTTCTCCTTGTTCGTCTCAGGACTGATCGAGGGGTTCGTCACGCGCCAGCCATGGCCGTGGCCGATCAAGATCGGGATCGGAACCCTCGCCCTGGCAGGATTCCTGTTTTACCAGTGGATCATCGGCGGTCGTGCATATCGCGCGGGCCAGACCGGTGACCTCGAGGAGTTCGACGCCGGCGCAGAACAGCTTGTGGCAGCGTGAGCGATGTAGGCGCGCGACCACTGCGGAAGAACGCAAGTTTTCTCTGGCTCTGGCTCGGCGAGGGAATCAGCGAGTTGGGTGCGCAGTTCTCGGGGCTCGCCCTTCCGGTGCTCGCTGTCTCGCTCCTGGGCGCGACCGAGTGGCAGGTGGGTATCCTTGGCGCCGCTCAGACTGCGGCGTTCCTCGTTGTGGGACTGCCCGCGGGCGCGTGGATCGACCGGATGCTCAAGCGCCAGGTCATGATTGTCGCCGACCTGGTTCGAGTGGTGGCGCTCGCACTCGTTCCCGCGCTCTGGTTTGCAGGCACGCTTCAGATCTGGCACCTGTATGTGATCGGCGCAGTAATCGGCGTCGCCACCGTCTTCTTCGACGTGTCCTACCAGAGCTTCATCCCGGTGCTGCTGCCGAGCGAGCAGATCGGCAGCGCTAACTCGAAGCTGGAGGCGACCTCCCAGGTCGCCCGCATCGGAGGCCCTGGTCTTGCTGGTGCTCTTCTCACTATTGTCAGTGCTCCCGTGCTGCTGCTTGCCGACGCTGTCTCTTACCTGGTGTCTGCATTCGCGCTGTGGCGCGTGCGCGACACGGAAAAGCTCCGCGATCCAGCTGAGAGACAGAGCCTGCCCAAAGAGATCGCTGAAGGCCTGCATTTCGTGTTCGCTCACCAGCTGCTTCGACGGATCACCCTAACTACGGGCTCAGCCAACTTTTTCGGAACATTGGCGATGACGCTGCAGACAATCCTCATCCTGCGCATACTGGGTCTCGGTCCGGCCGGCCTGGGCGTGATCTTCTCGGTTGGTGCCGTCGGTGGACTGCTTGGCGCGCTTGCCACTCCGTGGCTGACGAAGCGCGTGGGCGAGGGAACCTCGGTGTCCCTGTCCGCGCTCGTGAGCGGTATCGCGCTGGCGTTCGTGCCGCTGGCGGGACTCCTTCCGCAGTTCGCCTTGACGATTCTCATCGTGGGGGCGTTTATCGAGTCCTTCACCGTGCTGGTCTACAACATCACCCAGGTGACGATGCGCCAGCGGCTGACACCGCCACGTCTCCTCGGTCGGATGAACTCATCGATTCGTTTCATCGTGTGGGGGGTCATGCCCATCTCAAGCTTGCTGTCGGGGCTGCTCGGAACGACGATTGGCATCCTTCCCACGATGTGGATCGGCGCTGTCGGTGCGGTTCTCGGCTCGGGCTTTGCACTCTTCTCCCCACTGACGGGCATGAAGGAACTGCCTCGCGAACAGTTGCCGGATGGCGCTAGATCGGCGGACGAAGTGACCGCGGAAGTCGTGACAGAGGCACTCGAAAACACCGGACCTGACGAGCGCTGAGCCCACCGCTTCGCGCTAGGCCGTCTTGCGGTCGAACAACACCCGGTAGGTGAGGCCGGCGATCAGTGCACCGACGATCGGCGCGACGATGAAGACCCAGAGCTGGATGAGAGCATCCGGGCCGCCATAGATGGCCGTGGCGATCGAGCGTGCAGGGTTGACCGACGAGTTGCTGATCGGAATCAGGACGAGGTGGATTACCGTGAGGGTGAGTCCGATCGCCAGCGGGGCAAATCCCGTGGGAGCGCGACGGTCGGTCACGCCCAGGATCACGTAAAGGAACACGGCGGTGAGCACCGCCTCCGCGATGATGACTGAGACGAGGTTGAAGTGGTTGGGCGAGTGGTCGCCGTACCCGTTCGACACCGCACCGAAATTGACGAACGTCCCGGCGGGAGCGCCGTCCTTGATCGCGAACAGGATGGTGGTGGCCAGTGCGCCACCGACGATCTGGGCGAGAATGTAGGGCAGAACGTCGGCCCAGGCAAAGCGACCGGCGGCGGCGGCCCCGATGGTCACTGCGGGGTTGAAGTGTCCACCGGAGATGTGGCCCACGGCGTACGCGGCCACAGCAACCGCGAGGCCGACAGCCAGCGCCACACCAAGAATGCCGACCTGCCCGCCGGAGAAGAGCGCGGTTCCGATGACGCCGAACACGACAACGAACGTGCCGAACAGCTCGGCCAACAGGCGGGAGAGGAGAGTCGGGTTTGTCGCGAGCGCGGCGTCAGAGTTGACAAAGGTGCCATTGTGTTTCGCGTTAGCCAATGATCGGCCCTTCCAGGGGGTGAGTGGGGCAATTCGACACTAGCGGTGACTACAGCCGACCCGCTGTTTTCAGTGCGATGTACGCATCGGCAAGTGCAGGCGGAAGCTCCTGGGGAGCACCGGTAACCACCTCGCCACCGAGCTGCCGGATTGCAGCAGCGACGCGGGCCTGGTCGAGCAGCGAACGCTCGGCGGCCGCAGCGCGGTACACGAGCTCGCGGGTGTCTCGTCGGGTCGCGGCATCTAGCACGTCAGGATCCGTCACCGATGTCACGACCACCACGTGCTTGCGGGTGAGCTGGGGCAGCACCGCCAGCAGTCCGCGCGAGGATCCCGGTGTGTCGATCGAGGTCGCGAGAACGACGAGTGCGCGTTGGGACGTGACGCTGCGCACGATTCCGGGCACAGCTGCCCAGTCCATCTCGATTAGTTCGGGTTCCACCGGCGCCATGCTCGACACCATGCGCGAGAGTAATTCAGCGCCCTTCGCATTTTGCACCCGTGCCCGGATACGGCGGTCGAAGATCACCAGGTCGATACGGTCGCCGGCGCTCGACGCCAGCGCTCCGAGCAACAGCGCCGATTCGAACGCCGTGTCGATGCGTGGCTCGTTATCGATCCGGGCTGCGGATGTGCGTCCGCTGTCGATGACGATGACCACCCGGCGATCACGTTCCGGGCGCCAGGTTCGCACGACGAGCCGCTGGCCGACTCCCTGGCTGGGGTCGAGTCGTCGGGCGGTTGCGCGCCAGTCGATCGCGCGCACATCGTCGCCGCGTACATAGTCGCGAACGCTGTCGAACTCCGTGCCCTGGCCACGCACGAGCGCACTCGTGGCACCGTCGAGTTCGCGCAGCCGCGCAAGGCGCGAGGGCAGGTGCTTGCGGGAGTTGAACGGGGGCAGCACCGTGATCGCGCCCGGCACTGCGATCGTCGCCTGCCGCGCGGCGAGGCGCAGCGGTCCGAACGAACGAATGGTGATGTGCGGGCTCCTGCGTTCGCCTCTCCGGAATGGGACCAGCACGGTCGTGAATGATCTCCGCTCATGCGCGGGGATAACGAGACGCGCGCGGCGGCTCCGCGGCCCGGCCGAGGGCTGCCAGGCATCCCGGACAATCCCGCGCAACGTCCGGTTGCCCTCATTGGTGATCAGCACCACCGAGTTCACCGTCTCGCCGAGACGCACGCGTGCGGGCAATTGCCTCGAGATCCGGACGCCACGCGGGGAAGCCGCGAGAATCACGTCAATGATGGCGAGCACGAGAGCGAGGGCGAGCCAGGCGACGAGCGTGAGTGGGCTGGCCGTGATGATGATCGGAAGCACGCCCAGCCCCAGCAGGGCGATGAACCAGCCCGAGATCGCCACTCCTAGTGCCGCGCCGTCGACAGGGCTGTCATCAGATCGGTACCTGCACCTGTTGCAGGATCGAGCGCAGGATCGCGTCTGCGGAGACGCCCTCGAGTTCGGCCTCCGGGCGAAGCTGGATGCGGTGGCGCCACACCGGCAGGGCCATTGCCTGCACGTGGTCGGGAGTGATCGCATCGAATCCGTTGAGCCACGCCCACGCCTTCGCGGCAGCGAGCAGCGCGGTCGAACCGCGCGGGCTGACTCCGAGCTTCACCGAAGGGCTTTGCCGGGTGGCGCGGGCCAGATCGACGGCATAGCCGAGCACGTCTGGACTTGCACCTACGCGTGTGACGGCGGTCTGGGCATCCGCCAGTTTCTGCGCGTCGAGCACGGGAGTCACCCCGGCAGCTGCGAGGTCGCGCGGATTAAACCCGGCCGCGTGCCGAACAAGCACTTCCACCTCGTCTGATCGCGCAGGAACATCCAGAACCAGCTTCATCAGGAAGCGGTCGAGCTGCGCCTCGGGCAACGTGTAGGTGCCCTCATATTCGATCGGGTTCATGGTTGCTGCCACCATGAAGGGGACGGGGAGCTTGCGGCTGACTCCGTCAACAGACACCTGGCGCTCCTCCATCGCCTCCAGCAGCGCGGACTGCGTTTTTGGGGGTGTGCGATTGATCTCATCAGCGAGCAGGATGTTCGTGAATACCGGCCCCTCCCGGAATTCGAACTCACCCGCCTTCGCGTCATACACGAGCGAGCCGGTCACGTCGCCCGGCATCAGGTCGGGCGTGAATTGCACGCGCTTGGTATCCAATGCGAGTGCCTGGCTTAGTGTGCGCACGAGGAGAGTCTTGGCGACCCCGGGCACTCCCTCAAGCAGCACATGACCACCCGCGAGCAGCGCGATCGTGAGCCCCGTGACCGCCGCATCCTGCCCAACGACCGCCTTGGCCACTTCGGTGCGCAAGCCGGCGAAAGCACCACGCAGTTCGAGATCGCTCTGTTCGAGTTCAGTCATGGAGCAATTCTTTCCTATCGTGTGGGCGGGCTACGACCGCAGGGCGGTCGTGACTTGGCGTTCGAGCAGCAGCAGGTCGTCCGAAAGTCTTATCAGTTTGCGATCGGTGCCGGGGATGTCATCCACCAGCAGACGCCGGACCTCCAACGGTTGAGCCCCAACCAGCTTCGACACACTCGTGACGACCTCATCCACAGTGGCCACTCGCGGCAGCCCGCACAACACCGCCAGCCGTCCGATGGAGCCAATGCGGAGCGAATCGAGAGCGCGAAGCCGGGATGATGAGTTCTCATAGAGGCGCGCTCGACCAAGCATCGTCTCACTCGCGCGCACGGTCACGGGCAAGTTCTCGATCACGAGCGGCCCCATCCGCCGCCCGTGCCACACCGCCGAAGCGATGAAGATCACGGCAAGTAACAGGGCGATGGGGACTACCCACCGCGGTGTCAGTGCCGAGATGTCGCCACCGGTAGGAAGATCCGCATAGCCGGGGAGGTACCAGACAAGGTTTGGATCCTGCCCGAGCAGGTTCAGTGCCAGCGCCGCATTGCCCTTGTCGGCGACGTACTGGTTGGTGAGCGCATCCGTAGTTCCGAGGATTGTCAGGGCGCCATCGTCCAGCTGTACCAGTGAGAAGACCCGGTCGCCGCTGGCCAGACAGCCCGTCGCTGTCGTGCTGGCGTTCAGGATTCGGAAGCCGGATCCGCCCCCGGAGACTGATCCTGCCCTCTGCACGGCGGGCACATCGCAGTCGGCGGACAGGCTTCCGCTGACCACACCGGCCTGCGCAACGGCCGGTGCCACTGCTCGCAGCTCCGTGAAACCCGGATCAAGAATGACGACGTGCCTCGCGAGGCGAGTGGCCTGTTGCAATTGCAGGTCGGACAGGAAGCCTTTCGGGTCGTAGATCAACAAGGTTGACCGCGACCGATCCTTGACGGCGCTCGCCGCCTCGGTCAGGCTCGCCGCGGCCGTAACCTTCACACCCTGCTGACGCAGCACCTCGGCGATCGCCATCGAACCCTCGGGTGCGGCATTCGTGGCCGAGAACGGGATGCCCGCAACCGCCTGGCGACCCGCTCCAATTGAGATGAGAACGATGGCAAGCAGGAAGAGGCCGATGCCGACGAACACGAGCGCGCGGCCTAGTACCCGCCGTGGCGCCGGGGTGATCACAGCATGGGCTGTCGTGGCGCTCACGCACCAACCAGGGTCGGATCGGCGAACGCGGGTCGGGTGGAAGCAAGCTCCCGCTCCAGTGCGGCAACTGATTCGTACTGTTCGCGAGAGCACTCGTGGCCCAGGTAGCGCACTGCATCGAAGCTCACCGCAGCTGCGGCCAGTTCGTCGCGGAAGGTGGGGAAGACCCGCGCCGCCTCGAGAGCGAAGTCCCGCGCCGTGGTTCCCGGTGAGGGCACGACCACGGTTCGCTCGGCGAGTCCGCGCGCGAGCGCGCGGAACATCTCGATGATTGCCAGCGACAAATCGCCTGCGCGTGCGGCAGCTTCGGCATCCCGTCGGATTGTCGCCGCGTCACGGGCATCCGCGTCACCAAACAACGCGCCTGTCACTGCACTCCTGCTGTTGAGGCGCGGAGCACCGAACACGAGGAACGCGACGATAACCGCGACGACAACGAGCAGAACGAGAACTCCCACCCCGAGTGCTGGCGGCCCCTGTATTGACGCGATCTTCAATGAGTTCAGCCAGTCCTGGATCGCCTTGGAAATCTGGTCGAACAGGGTTGGCTTGGCCGATTGGTAGGCCGGCTTGGAGAGTTCGTCAATAACCCACTGCTGTGCGACCGGTGCGGTCGGGTCGACCGGCACGGCGAACGGCATCACCATGGACTAGGAGCAGCGGAGGGAGAAGGAGGTGGCATAGCTGCGGTTGTGGGGCGCGTGAGGTAGGGGTCATCGACCGGGATGCCCGTCTGCTTCGATTCGACAAAACGGTTGAGCTCGAGATCAAGACCCTCTTTGCGCATCCGGAGGTCGATATAGATCAGCGACGCCGTTGCCGCCTGTACGACGGCGGTGATGGCTTGGATCACGATGGCGAGCGCCACCGTGATTGCGTAGACGACCACCAGCATTGGCATCGCCGCCGTCGGGTCTGAATTGGGATTCAGGAGGCCGACAGTGATGCCAGAAATCAGACTGAGCGGTGCCGTGATGACCTGGCTCACTACAGAGATGATGAGCGCGACAAGCAGTTCAATGCCGAAGGTGCGCCAGAAATAGCCGATGGTGAGCGTCCACGATCGTCGGATCGCGGCACGAAGCGGCAGCCGTTCGACCATGAGGGCACTCGGCACCAGTGAGAGTCGAGTGGCGAGCCAGGCCGCGAGCACCACGGCACCGATGCCGCCGAAGATTCCAAGAAGCACGCCGATTACGATGCCGACAGTGCCGCCGAACGCGACCAGGAGTGCTATCAGCCCGGCGAAGATCGCGGCGAAGAGCAGCGCCACCGCGACCAGGGCGGCCGACCATCCGATCAGTGCCCACAGTCGACCCTTGGCCGCCCGCCACAGGCCGCGCAGGCGAAGCCGCTCGCCCACCGTACCGCGCGCGACTTCCAGCGAGATGATGCCCTGGACCAGCGCACTACCCACGATCGCGAGCGCCATCGGCACCAGCGCCGAAAGAATGACTATGCCGACGGCTCCGGCGCTGATGGTGGCGCGGTCCGCACCGGTCGCGCTGGCGACCCTGCCGAAGACGAGGAACGACACCACCCCGACGACGAGCAGCGAAACGACATACAGCACACCCGTCACCAGCAGCGAGAAGCCGAAGGTTGGTCCGGGGTTGCGGCGAAGCACCTGGAAAGACGCCCCGAGAATGTTGCCGAGAGTCAGTGGCCGCAGCGGGATCAGCCCAGGCTTGGGCGGTGGGGCCCAGCCGCCCGGCTGCGGGCTGCTGTGAGTGCCCTGCGGTACAGATCCCGGCGGTGCAATGACAGGCGCCGGGGGCGGAACAGCAGCAGGTCCGAAGGGGGATACGGCGGGCGAATCTCCGGACGAACCTGCGGTCGAATCGCTCCCAGGGGCAGTCCAGTCCGGGCCGTCGGTCATCTTGAGCCTTCCCTGTGGTCCTGCTTTGCAGATACCGTGCACTTCGGAATCATCACGGCCATGCTTTCACACTCGACTACTCTTATGCGAAAGCTTCAGCGTTATCCACAACGCGAGCAGGTCAAGACCTTTGCGAGGTTAAGTGAACGCGAGAATCCTTGTTGTCGATGACGACACAGCTCTCTCGGAGATGATCGGGATTGTGCTTCGCGCCGAGGGGTTCGATCCCTTCTTCTGCGTTGACGGCATCGGTGCTCTTGGCGCATTCCGCAGCGCGAAGCCTGACCTTGTTCTGCTCGACCTCATGCTGCCCGGGAAGAGCGGCATCGAGGTGTGCCACGACATCCGCGAAGAATCCGGCGTGCCGATCATCATGCTGACCGCCAAGAGTGACACAACGGATGTCGTGAAGGGCCTGGAGAGCGGAGCCGATGACTACGTCGTCAAGCCGTTCAACCCGAAGGAACTGGTGGCGCGTATTCGCACGCGACTGCGGCCGGCAACATCCGTTTTGACTGGAAACATGCAGATTGGCGACCTGTCGGTGGATGTTGCGGGGCACGAGGTCAAGCGCGGTACGACGAAGATCAACCTGACCCCGCTCGAGTTTGAACTGCTCCTCGCGCTCGCACTCAAGCCGCAGCAGGTCTTCACCCGCGAAATGCTTCTTGAGCAGGTCTGGGGCTACCACTACAAGGCCGATACCCGCCTCGTGAACGTGCACGTTCAGCGCTTGCGCGCGAAGGTGGAGGAAGACCCCGACAACCCCAGAATCGTCATGACGGTGCGCGGCGTCGGTTATCGTGCCGGGGGCGCCAGCTAGTCCGATGCGCGACTTCGATGTTCGAGCGTGGCTCGAGAAGCTCGGTCAAATTTGGTCGGCGTCGCTTCAACTGCGAACCGTCGCGATCACCCTGGTGCTTTCGGGTCTCGCGGTCGGCATGATCGGCGGGTACATGGCTTTCAGCGTCGGCACCAACCTGTTCGATGCCCGGCGTGACCAGCTGATCATCGCATCAGCGAATGCCACGATCGCCGGGCAGGGGGTGTTCGATGCCGCCGCCGAACAGCTGGGCAGTGAAGACCTCGATGTAACGATGCGAGATGCCGCAGACACGATCCGGAGAGTTGCGGCCACCAGTGGCGGCACCGAGTTCGCGATTCTGACGTCCCCCGGCCAGGTCGGCCAGGTTGGCACGTCGGGTATCCAGTCCCGTCCCGAAACATCGCTGGTGATCACACCCGGACTGCGAACGGCGGTTCAAAAATCGACGGAACAGCGAACCCACTGGCAGTCCGTGGGGCTCATGCAGGACGACCGATCGATCCAGCCGGGCCTCGTGGTCGGCTCGACCCTTGACATCCGGGGAGCGCAGTATGAGCTCTATCTCGTGTACAACATCCGCGACGCGCAGCAGACACTCGGCTACGTGCAGCAGACTCTCGTGCTCGGCGGTCTGGCCCTGGTCTTCCTGATCGGAGCCGTGACCTGGATCGTCGTTCGGCTGGTCGTAGGCCCTCTACAGCTCGCCGCTGAGACCAGCGAGAAACTCGCGGCCGGGCAGCTCGAAGTGCGCATACCGGTGAAAGGAGATGACGTCATCGCAACGCTGGCGCGTTCGTTCAATGGCATGGCAGCATCCCTGCAAAGTCAGATCACCCGCCTTGCGGCGCTGTCGCAAGTGCAACAGCGTTTCGTGTCGGATGTTTCCCACGAGCTCCGGACGCCGCTGACCACTATTCGCCTTGCGGGTGACGTGCTCTACGACCAACGTGCAAGTTTCCCGCGCGAGACTGCCCGCACCGCAGAATTACTGCATGCGCAGGTGCAGCGCTTCGAACTGCTGCTCGCAGACCTGCTGGAGATGAGTCGATACGATGCTGGCGCCGCCGACATGGAACTTGAGCCCACGAATCTCGTGCGGCTCGTCGAAGACGCCATTGACAGCGTGCAGTCGCTCTCGGCATCCAAGGGATCCGAGTTGCGCCTGGTGGCGCCGGGTGGGTACTTCGAGGCAGAAGTCGATTCGCGTCGAATCCGGCGAATCCTGCTGAATCTGCTGGGCAACGCGATCGATCACGGCGAGAGCAAGCCCATCGTGATCTGGATCGATTCCTCCAACGATGCCGTCGCGATCGCCGTGCGCGACTATGGCGTCGGGATGACGGTCGCCGCCATGGAGCGCGTCTTCGACCGTTTCTGGCGCGCCGATCCGTCACGCCAGCGCACGACCGGGGGCACCGGACTCGGTCTCGCGATCTCCCTCGAAGACGCCGCCCTGCACGGGGGCTGGCTCGAAGTCTGGTCGGCACCGGGCCAGGGCTCGTGCTTCCGGCTCACATTGCCGCGCGAGCGTGGAGGTCGCCTTACTGCATCACCAATCGACCTGCCGCCGAAAGACGAGGAGCTCCTCGATGCGTAGGGCCGCAACTGCCGTCGGCCTCGTGCTCGCGGCGATCCTCGCGCTCGCCGGGTGTGTCGGAATTCCCACGGCGGGCGGCGTGCAGACCGGCCCGGTGATTGCGAGCCAGGTCAACTCCGAGTTCGTTGTTCTGCCATCCGGCCCGCGCGCGGGTGCGAGCCAGAGCGAGATCCTGGCGGACTTCATGCAGGCGGTGCGGGGCCCCCAAAACGACTACGCGATCGCGAGGCTCTTCCTCACCTTCTCGCTCGCGACTACCTGGAAGCCCGACGCGAGCACCCTGATACGCACCGACAACGCGATCACCGGGCCTTCGGCTGACCCCAACACACTCACCTACTCGGTGACCAGCCGAGCGTATGTGGATGCCGATGGTCGCTACTTCGAGCAGAGCGCGGCTCGGCAGACTCTGGGTTTCTCCTTCATCCAGGAGAAGGGCGAGTGGCGCATCAGCAAGGCGGCGGATGGCATCGTCCTGTCGCAATCCAGTTTTAACGTGGTCTTCGCCCAGCAGCCACTGCTCTTCTTCGACCCGAGCTACACGTACCTTGTGCCCGACGTGCGCTGGTTTCCGGCGCGCGCTACGTTAGCGGTGCGCGTGGTTCGTGCGCTACTCGCCGGGCCGTCGTCGTGGTTACAGGGCGCTGTGTTCACGGCATTCCCGACAGCCACCACCTTGGGCAAGGATGTCGGTGTCCAATCGGGCACCGCGACGGTTGACCTGAGCAAGGAGGCAATCGCGGCCGGTTCCCAACAGCGAGATCGCATGAGACAACAGCTTGAGGCGACCCTCGGGCCAACTCTCAACGTTGCCAACGTCGTGATGACTGTCGGCGGCCTGGTACTGGCTGTCCCTGACTCGACGGGGGGTGGGGCAGTGGTGAACCCGCAGGTCGAGAACGCGCTGCTCATTGGCACTGCGACAGCCTTTGGCTTCTCGGCCGACTCAAGCGCCACCGACAACCCCATTACCCCGATCGGCGGACTGAGCGATAAAGTGCTCGCGGCGGGCGCTGTGGCGGCGACGCTCTCCCACGACAAGCAGTCCGTGGCGATGCTGAAGGCAGATGGAATAGTGTCTGTGGCGCGGGTCAGTGGCGAGAAATCCGAAGTTCTCGATAGCAGGGGTGGGCTGGCCGCACCCGCGATCGACCCGTTCAATTTCGTGTGGTCGGCCGTCGCCGGGAGCGCCGCGACGCTCACCACCTACGGCACGGATGGTACCGAGCATCCGGTGCAGAGCGGTCTTCCCACCGACACCAGCATCGTCTCGATGTCGCTCTCGCGGGATGGCACGCGAATACTGCTCTATCTCTCGACGAGCGTCGGCCCTCGCCTGGCGATTGCGGGTGTAATTCGAGGGGACCAGTTCGTTCCCTCGCGGCTCGGCGAGTTGCAGACCCTGCCGACGTCGGTCGATCCGGCCGTCGATGCCGCTTGGGTGGATGACCGCACTGTTGCTGCCGTGTCGCAGGCCGCCGGCGTCGCCAGCGTCACGGTGTTCAGTCTGGGCGGGCCGAGCTCGGCCTTCGGGCAGCTTGACACCGCTGTCAAGATCTCCGGCGGAAACGGGGGCAACACGGCGACCGACGGCCTGCGCATCCTCGGTGCCGGCGGCAAGATCTGGCGTTCGGGGGGAGCCGGTCGCTGGGTGGACACCGGCATCACGGCGACCGTGCTCGGCACCAAGCAGTAGCCGGCACCGTGCAGTAGCCGGCACCGTGCAGTAGCGGGCACCGTGCAGTAGCGGGCACCGTGCAGTAGCGGGCACCGTGCAGTAGCCGGCACCAAGCAGTAGCGGGCACCGTGCAGTACTGCACAGCTTTGCTGCATTTGCGGGCGCGATCCCTCGCGCGAGGCAGCCTAGGCAGATGCCTGCATTCACTGACACCGTTCGCGATGCACTTCGCGACACGCTCGCGCTGCTCTCACCCATCGAGTGCGCCGGATGCGGCTTTCACGACCGCGCCCTGTGCGACGCGTGTCGGCAGGCGCTTCACGCAATGGCGGTGACCCGCGACATTGACGGTCTCGCGGTCAGCTCTGCGATTTTGTACGACGGCCGCGTGCGGCAGGTGCTGCTCGCGTTCAAGGAGCATGGCCGCACGGATGTCTTCCGCGCGCTTTCCAGCTCACTGGCGGCCGCGGTGGTGGTCGCCGAAAACCGCGCCGCACGCCATGCCGCCGAGCTGGCTCCCGTGCCCACCAGCCGGTCCGCCTACCGTCGGCGAGGTTACGACCCGGTGCGCCTGCTCGTCCGCGGCGCCGGTTTTCGGGCCGCGAGGGTACTTGTGCCCGCGCGCTCGACTGGTATGCAGAAGACGCTCGGCGTTGAGGCGCGCGCTCGCAACCTCGGGGGCGCATTCGTAGCGAGGAAAGAATTGACCGGGCGGAGCTTCATTGTTGTGGACGACATCCTGACCACCGGTGCAACCCTTCGCGAGGCGGCACGGGCGATCCGTGCAGCAGGCGGAGAGGTCGTCGGAGCAGCAACCGTCGCATTCACACCGAGGTTGTTGCCATTCCGTGACATTGGCAGCGGGCTGGACTACGGTGGGGCAAAAGGCGCGCGCTGATCGACCGCCTGGCGCTGTCGGAATGACGCGCCAGAACTGGGAGGTCGCCCATGGATATCACGGTCACATCACGAAACCTGGGAATCACGGATCGATTTCGTGAGTACGCGACAGAGAAAGCCGAGAAAATCGAGCCGTTCGCGGAACGAGCCATCGCGTTCGAGATCAAGCTCTCGCGGCATCATGAAACCCGCGGTTCCAAGGGCGAAGACAGGGTCGAGCTGACCCTGATCGGTCCGGGGCCGCTGGTGCGGGCCGAGTCTGCAGGTGCAGACAAGTACGTGGCCTTCGATCTCGCGATGGCCAGGCTCCTCGAGCGGGTGCGAGCATCCAAAGACCGTCGCACAGTGCACCGCGGCCAGCATCGTCCGGTCTCGCTGCACGAGGCATCAGCCACCGGTTTCAGCACGATCGACTTGGTACCCGTCAGCCCCGATGTGCTCGAGAAGGCCCTCACCGGTGAGATTGCAGTGCAGTCGGCGCCCGAGCCGGATGATGCCGAGTACAGCCCGGTCGTTATCAGGCGCAAGGTGTTCCCGACTTCGCACATGACCGTGGAAGATGCGCTGGATCACATGGAGCTCGTCGGGCACGACTTCTTTCTGTTCATAGACAACCAGACCGATCGCCCCAGTGTGGTTTACCGCCGTAAGGGATGGGATTACGGCGTGATTGCGCTGGAGGAGCAGGACGACCACACAAGCCCGTCGGTGCTCACGCCGCGGCCGAGCCCGAGGGTCAGGCGAGACGGTTCACAGCCGCTGGTTGGTACGATTACAAACCGGTAACGCGTGTGTAGGCGCGCGCGCCCTTTCATGCACGCGGTATTACATCAGTGGATCTAGGGAGTAATTGGTGGCGAACGTTCTCGAACGAGCACTCCGCGTAGGCGAGGGCCGTCTTTTGCGGCGTCTCAAGAACTATGCGGATGCCGTCAATCACCTCGAAGAAGACTTCAGGGAACTCAGCGACGATGATCTGAAAAATGAGACGGTCGAGTTCCGTGAGCGCTACGCGGCAGGCGAATCGCTCGAAGACCTCCTGCCCGAAGCGTTCGCGGCGGTCCGGGAGGCCGCAAAGCGCACCCTGGGAATGCGCCACTTCGACGTGCAGCTCATGGGCGGCGCAGCGCTTCATCTCGGCAACATCGCCGAGATGAAGACGGGCGAGGGTAAGACGCTGGTGGCAACCTTGGCGGCCTACCTGAACGCGATTCCCGCGCGCGGCGTGCACGTCATTACGGTCAACGACTACCTCGCGAGCTACCAGTCTGAGTTGATGGGGCGCATCTTCCGGGCGCTCGGGATGACGACCGGCTGCATCCTGTCCGGCCAGACCCCCGAAGAGCGTCGTGAGCAGTACCAGTCAGATATCACCTACGGCACCAACAACGAGTTCGGCTTCGACTACCTGCGCGACAACATGGCGTGGCAGGCACAGGACATGGTGCAGCGCGCGCACTACTACGCGATTGTCGACGAGGTCGACTCGATCCTGATTGATGAAGCGCGCACCCCACTCATCATCTCGGGGCCGGCTTCGGGCGAGGCAAACCGGTGGTTCACCGAGTTCGCCGGCATCGCAACAAAACTCATTGCCGAAGAAGATTACGAAGTCGACGAGAAGAAGCGCACCGTCGGTGTGCTCGAGCCCGGCATCGAGAAGGTCGAGGACTACCTCGGCATCGACAACCTCTACGAATCCGCGAACACTCCGCTCATCTCGTTTCTCAACAACTCGCTGAAGGCGCGTGCCCTCTTCAAGAAAGACAAGGACTACGTCGTGATGAACGGCGAGGTGCTGATCGTGGATGAACACACCGGTCGCATCCTGATGGGTCGTCGCTACAACGAGGGCATCCACCAGGCCATTGAGGCAAAGGAGGGCGTCGCCGTCAAGGCCGAGAACCAGACGCTCGCCACGGTGACGCTGCAGAACTACTTCCGCCTATACAAGAAGCTCTCGGGCATGACCGGTACGGCCGAGACCGAAGCCGCCGAGTTCATGAGTACCTACAAGCTCGGTGTCATCCCGATCCCGACCAACAAGCCGATGGTGCGCAAAGACCAGGCCGACCTCGTCTACAAGAACGAACAGTCGAAGTTCGACCAGGTTGTGGAAGACATCACCGAGCGCCACGCGAAGGGGCAGCCGGTACTCGTGGGAACAACGAGCGTCGAGAAGAGCGAATTGCTCTCGCGCCTACTGGCCAAGAAGGGCGTGCGCCACGAGGTGCTCAACGCAAAGAACCACGCGCGTGAGGCCGCGATCATCGCTCAGGCTGGGCGGCTCGGTGCCGTCACCGTTGCCACAAACATGGCCGGTCGTGGCACTGACGTCATGCTCGGGGGCAACGCCGAGTTCCTCGCTGTCGCCCAGATGAACGGCAAGGGCCTGAGCCCGGTCGACACCCCCGATGAGTACGAAGCCGAGTGGGATGGCGTGTACGAGGCCGTCAAGCACGAGGTCGAGACCGAGGCCGCGAAGGTCGTTGAGGTCGGCGGACTGTACGTGCTCGGCACCGAGCGTCACGAGTCGCGCCGCATTGATAACCAGTTGCGGGGTCGTTCTGGTCGTCAGGGTGACCCGGGCGAGAGCCGCTTCTACCTGTCCCTTCAGGATGACCTGATGCGCCTGTTCAACAGTGGAGCCGCAGAAGCCCTGATGGGTCGCAGCAACATGCCTGACGACCTGGCCATCGAATCGAAGATCGTGAGCCGGGCCATCCGCAGCGCCCAGTCACAGGTGGAGTCGCGCAACGCCGAGATCCGCAAGAACGTGCTCAAGTACGACGACGTGCTCAACCGGCAGCGTGAGGCGATCTACAGTGACCGCCGCCACATTCTCGAGGGTGACGATCTGCACGAGCGCGTTCAGCACTTCCTCGAAGACGTGGTTCGCGAGGTCGTCGAGTCGCAGACCAGCGAGGGCGGTTCAGACGACTGGGACTTCGACGCGATGTGGACCGAGCTGAAAACGCTATACCCGATCTCGATCACGGTCGATGAGGTGCTCATGGAGGCCGGCACGCGCGGCCGGGTCACCCCGACATTCCTCAAGAAGGAAGTTCTGTCGGATGCCCAGCTCGCCTACGTGCGCCGTGAGGAGACCCTCGGCGCACCCGCTATGCGCGAGCTCGAGCGACGCGTCGTGCTCTCGGTGATCGACCGCCGTTGGCGCGATCACCTCTACGAGATGGACTACCTAAAAGACGGTATCGGCCTTCGTGCCATGGCCCAGCGCGACCCTCTTGTGGAGTACCAGCGCGAAGGTTTCGCGTTGTACCAGTCGATGATGGGCTCGATCCGCGAGGAGTCCGTCGGCTTCCTGTTCAACCTCGAGGTGGAGGTCTCGGGCGGTGCCGGGGTCGCAGCGCCTCCCACCGTGCAGGCGCCGGGGCTCCAAGAATCCGGAGCGCCCGCGAACCGCCTGAGCTACTCGGCCCCGAACGAAGACGCGAACGGCGAAGTCGAGGTGCGGGACCAGCGCGGCCAGATTGAGCGCGCGGCAACCGCACGTGCGCAGGCCCAGGCGAACGGGCAGAATCCCCAAGCGCAGGGCGAGCAACAGCAGGGGCAGCCCCAATCGGGCACTGGCCAGCGTGGTGCCTTCGGTCAGCGCTCCGAGCCGACAGGACCGCCGCCGCAGAATCGTGCGGAGCGTCGCGCACAGGAGAAGCGCAAGTAGCGGATCTCGCGAGGCAAGTTGTCGCGCCTGCGCTCAAGAGCAGCCAGGGAAGAATTTTGCTGTAGTTACAGCACGTTGATGGCTGTTGCGCGCCAGCGATTATCCAAGCCTTCGAGTCGCAGCGCGACCGCGCGCGTGCGTGCCCGACCGCGCACGATCACGACCGCTTCGACTACGCCATCCCGTGGCTGGCATGTCGTCGAAAGTCCGATCGAGAAGTTCGGTCTGGTGGCGCTGCGGCCCGTGGCTTGGCGTGCCCGTGCCGAGAGCACGACCCTCTTGAGCAGGTGGCGGTAGACCTCATCGGTTACCCATCGTGAGATTTGGTCGAGCTCTCGGGCGCCCGCGAGAATCTCGACCACACATCGCGTGAGGTTCTCGATGAGCGGCTCGGGTGAAGGCAGGGCGGATGTCGGTGTGGGCTGGTGACCGAAGAACTCGTCCGGAGAGAACCGCGCACGAATGATCTTCGAGGGAAGTGTTTCGCCGATTAGGGGAAGCGGCCGCCGTGAACGTTCCGTCTCGCCGTCCATGGGAAGTACCTTGCCCATGCTCTCCCCGGATCTCTCGTTGCTCTCGGTGACGTTCGCCTCAGCGGTAGGGACACTAAAGCAGCAAACGGGCTGCCTGTCCATGAGCAATGTGTCTGCTGTGGATAACCCGACTCTTCGCTGACTGGCGCTGACTAGCGTCTGCGCATGCGATGGAACCAGTTGTTCGAGGATTTGGAAAGCCAGCTTGCCCACGAGTTGAATGGCGAGGAGCTCGACCTCGAAGCCGAGGAGGAACGGCATCGGTTGGGCCAATTGTCGGTCCGCGATCGCCTCGTCGCGCTCCACGAATCACAGGACAACATCGAACATCGGATCGCTCTGGTGCTCACCGACGCAGGCCAGTTCACCGGCGCTAATCGGCTGCGGGTGCGGCCGATCAGCTTCGGCAGGGATTGGTTTAGCGCAGAGCTTCTCGCGATCCAAAGCGGTCCAGCCTCGACGGTACCCGCCCAATTCATCATCCCATTCCATGCCATCGCGGGTGTCTCACTCACACGCGAACAGGTGCGCGCGACCCTGACGGCGCGCGATCCCTTTCGTCACGCAGACGAACTGGCTGGATCGCTTCCCCTCCAGGTCGTGCTGCGCGACCTCTGCCGTCGTCGGCTCGAGGTGGGCGTGCTTCAGGGCTACGGCGAACTGCAGGGCACAATCGATCGCGTTGGTCGGGATCACCTGGACCTCGCCGTACACGACAGAGGAAGTGCGCGTCGCGAGTCGGCAGTGCGCGAAATTCGAATGATCGCGCTTGACTCGCTACTGCTGGTGAAGATCTGAAGGGTCGGGTGCGGATACCGCTAGCCCCGCTGATCCGCGCCCAACGCAACACGGTCGAGGTCGAGATCGATGATGGTGGAGTAGTCGGACTGGTTCCAGAGGTTCATCCGGCGCGTCTCTTCATACTTCGCACTGATGTAACCCTCGAGCACGTCGCGCTCGATACGCCAGACCCCGCTGGTCCCGAGTCGAATTGCGGGCAGTTCGCCGCTGTGCATCAGCGCGTAGGCGCGCCGAGGAGAGATGCCGAGCACCTGAGCGGCATCCGCGAGGCTCAGGAACCGGCCGAGACCCTCTGCCATATTGGCGTTATTCATGTCTCGATTATGAGCGAGTCCGTCGCAGTGTGGCGGGGGTGTGGATAACTTCTGACGATCATGAGAGGGACTCGCGATCATGGGCTCCAGTCCGCACGCGAGCAGGAAGCACCCATGCAAGTTCTCCGCACCCTCCCCGGAACCGCCCGCAAGCCGAGCGGTTTCGCACTTGATCCGCGACTGTTGATCGGCCTTCTGCTGGTGGTGGCTTCGGTGACGGGTGTCGTATTCGTGGTTTCAGCTGCCGACCGCACGAGTCCGGTGTATCTCGCCCGCGGTACTTTGACAATCGGCGAAACGATCACGGTTGATGACCTCTCCGTGAGCAATATCCGCATGGAGGGCGCCGGCACGCTCTATCTGGAGCCGGGTGACGTGCCCATTGGGGGGCTCGTCGTGACTCGTACCGTCACCCAGGGCGAACTCGTGCCGGCATCCGCGATTGGCAGCGTTGCGGGACTGCGGATAACCTCCCTCGTGGTCGATACCAGCGGCACGCTGGCAGCATCCATACAGCCTGGATCGAGCGTCGATCTGTGGGCTGCGCGGGAAATCGAGAACCGTAAGTATTCAGCGCCGACTGTTCTCGTCGCCGGCGCCATTGTGTTGCGCCTGGTCACGTCCGATTCGATAGTCGGCGCGGGGCAGGTCACCGCTATCGAGGTGCTCGTGCCCAGAGCGAAAGTTGCGCGGGTACTCGAGTCGATCGCGAATGACGACGCGATCTCGGTGGTGCCCCTGAGCATTCCCGGCAAGGGCTGAGGGGGTGCGCATCGGGATTGCCCTGCCGCTGGAAGTCGAGGATCGCATGGCACTGGATGCGACTCGGCACGGTCACGAAGTGATTTTGCGCTGCGGCGACGCGCAGGAGTTGGCCTCGATGATCGACAAGCTTCACCCCGAGGCCGTGATCGTGGCGGCGGATCAGCGCTACCTGAGCCAGCAGGTACTGGCAGTCTGTGATGAGAAGGGCGTGAGCGTGATCGCGCTCGTTACCGACGATGTGTCCCGGCGCCATGCGGCCAGCCTCGGCCTGTTCGAGACGGTGGATGCGACGTGCCGGTGGCCAGCCATCCAGCTTGTGCTCGACGGCGCGAGCCGCCCTCCGCGCAACCCCGTGCAGTCCGCGGGACCCGCAGCCTCGGCGCTGACTCCCGCCGCAGAACGACTGAGCACCGGTACGGTAATCGCGGTCTGGGGCCCGTCCGGGGCGCCGGGACGAACGTCCCTCGCGATTGCCATCGCATCAGAGATCGCTGCGCTGGGACATAGCGTGGCGCTCGCCGATGTCGACACCCACGGAGCCTCGATTGCGCCCGCGCTCGGCATGCTCGATGAAGCTCCGGGTTTCGCCGCCGCGTGTCGTCTTGCTGGCGCGGGTCGCCTCACCGGCGACGAACTCGAAAGGGTGGCGCAGCGCTACGAGTCCCCACTCGGCGCCTTCTGGATACTCACCGGAATCGGTCGCCCCAGCCGGTGGCCGGAACTGTCGTCTGATCGCGTCGCTGCCACTGTTGCCGCATGTCGGCATTGGGTCGAGTACACCGTTCTCGATACCGGCTCCAGCCTTGAGAATGACGAGGAGATCTCCAGCGACCTTCACGCGCCCAGGCGCAACGCTGCGACAGTGACAGCAGTGCACGAGGCCGACCACGTGGTGGCCGTGGGCTCGGCCGACCCGGTGGGGTTGTCCCGTTTTCTGCGATCACATGCGGAGTTGCGGGAAGCCGCGGCACGTGCAGAGGTGACCGTTGTCATGAACCGGGTTCGGGCATCCGCAATCGGGATGAACCCAAACGTCCAGGTTGCGCAGACGTTGTCGCGGTTTGGAGGCATTCAGAATCCGGTACTCATCCCGCACGACCTCGCCGCCTTCGACAGTGCGATCCTCAGCGGCCGCACGCTCGCAGACTCAGCTCCACGATCCGCGGCCCGTACCGCGATTCGCCACTTCCTGAATGCACGACTTCTCCCTGAGCCTGCTCATGCGGAGCGGCTTCTGCGTCTGGGTCTGGGGCTGCGGCATGTTCGATAGATGCGCAGCGGTTAGCCTTGACCCGTGTCAACCCTCAGCGATCTCGTGCAGGCCCAGGGCCGCTCGAGCACTGCTGACATCGAGTGGCTGCATCTGCTCGTGGGCGACTGGCAGCTTCTTGCCGATCTTGCGTTCGCCGACATAGTGCTGTGGGTGCCTAGCGCCGAAGACGGTTTCGTCGCGGTGGCGCATGCCCGGCCATCCAGTTCAGCGACGCTCTTCTATCGTGACTTCGTGGGCCAGGGGATTCGCCCCGAATGGAAAACGCAGGTCACTGAGGCGTTCGAGTCGGGACGTATCGTCGATACCGCAACCCCCGACTGGTACGAGGAGACGCCGACGCGGGTGCGCGCAGTTCCGGTTCTGCGACGACCGAGTCCGGGCGGCAGCCAGACCACCGAGGGGCCGATCGCGGTGATCACGCGGCACACCAACCTGAGTGAGGCGCGCACGCCATCGCGACAGGAACTCACCTTTAACGAGTGTGCGAACGACCTTTTCGCGATGATTGCGACGGCAGACTTCCCCGACCTCGGCCCATCGAGCCCGCGGCGTGCAGCTCCCCGTGCATCCGATGGCCTGATTCGGTTGGATGTTGATGGCATCGTAACCTTCGCCAGCCCGAACGCGCTCTCGGCCTTCAACCGCATGGGCTTCGAGGGCGAGCTCGAAGGCGAGTCGCTGGCCGAGGTCACGACCGGCTTGCTCCATGGCCGACTTACGGTTGACGAGTCACTGCCGCTCGTGGTCACCGGTCGGGCACCCTGGCGCACGGATATCGAAGCGCGCGGGGTCACCGTGTCGTTACGCGCCATCCCGATCCGTAACCGCGGTGCGCGGGTGGGTGCGATCGTGCTCTGCCGGGATGTCACCGAAGTGCGCCACCAGGAGCGCGAACTCATCACCAAGGATGCGACGATCCGCGAGATTCACCACCGGGTCAAGAACAACCTGCAGACCGTGGCATCCCTGCTCAGGATCCAGGCGCGCAGAACCCACAACGATGTGGCCCGGGATGCGCTCGGCCAGGCCATGCGTCGCGTCGCGGCGATCGCGGTCGTGCACGACACCCTCTCTGAGGGACTCAACCAGAACGTCGACTTCGATGTGGTGTTCGACCGGGTCTTGCTGCTGATCGCGGAGGTGGCGTCGAGCCACAACACGACGGTTCACCCCGCGTCCAAGGGCAGCTTCGGGGTACTGCCGAGTGCCTATGCGACTCCGCTGGCGCTTGCCCTCACGGAGCTCGTGACGAATGCGGTCGAGCACGGGCTTGCGGGCAAGGCCGACGGCGAAGTCGAGATCGTCGCGAAGCGCACGGCGGAGTTGCTGAGCGTGAAGGTGCGCGACAACGGTTCAGGACTACCCGAGGGCAAGGTCGGCGCCGGCCTTGGCACGCAGATCGTGCGCACGCTTATCCAGGGGGAACTCGGCGGCACCATCGACTGGCACACCCTGGTGGGCCGCGGCACCGAGGTAACTATCGAGGTACCGTTGACGTTCATCGCGCGATCGGAGAGCTAGGCGCGAAGTATGCCTTCGCTTGCCGGGTTGCGACGAAGCGCGTTCGACGAACTAGGAAGCGCGGCGTGCGCGGGCAGCCCGACGCTTGAGTGCACGACGCTCATCTTCGCTGAGTCCGCCCCACACGCCGGAATCCTGCGAGGTGTCCAGTGCATACTGGAGGCACATCTCCGTGACGGAGCAACGCCCGCAGACGTTCTTCGCCTTATCGATCTGGTCGACAGCCGGCCCGGTGTTGCCGACCGGGAAGAATAGCTCGGGGTCTGCCGTGAGGCAGGCCGCTTTGTCGCGCCAGTCCATGTGGTACTCCTTAGTTGCAAGCGGTGGATGAGACCGCGGACAGGTCGAGGCGACCTGGAGATATCGGGTTTGAAAAGTAAATGGGACCCGCTCGCAACGCTGGGAACTGGAACTCAACCTCACATAGACTCTCATATCGATAGATGCAAATCAATGGTTATGTATGGGACTAAGCCGTGAGTCGACAGTCAAGACATCCGCTGGTCGTCGCGCTTTTCGTGCTGGTACTTGCCGAATGCGTGCTCGTGGCGGGCGTAACCATCTATCTCGTCGTCGAGATACTTGCGACGCGACCGGCATCGTATGCGAGCGGATTGGCCCTGATCGTGCTCTCCCTGATCGCGACGACCTGGCTCGGGTTCATCGCTGCAAACATCCTGCGCGGTCGCGCTTGGGTGCGCGGCGGCACGCTGGTATGGCAGGTACTGCAGATTGCTGTGGCCGTTGGATGTTTCCAGGGCGTGTTCGCTCAACCGCAGATCGGGTGGGTGCTGCTGGTGCCTGCGCTGGCAGCAATTGGGCTACTTTTCGCACCTCCGGTGATCGCGGCAACCGGCGGACGCGAACCCCGAGAATCCTGACAGTTCCGCCTACGCGACTACTCCAAGACGCTTGCGGAGCATCGCAACGTGACCGGTAGCTTTGACGTTGTAGAGCGCCATCGTGATGACGCCCTTCTCGTCGAGCACGAACGTTGAGCGGATGACGCCCACAACTGTCTTCCCATAGAGCTGCTTCTGGCCCCACACCCCATAGGCCTCGTGTGCCGTGCGATCAGGGTCACTCAGGAGTTCGAAGTCGAGGTGGTCACGTTCGGCGAACTCCCGAAGCTTGGTCGGCAGATCCCGCGAAACCCCGAGCACTTTGTACCCGGCCGACTTGAGCGAGCTCAGGTTGTCGCGGAAGTCGCAGGCCTCAGTGGTGCATCCCGCGGTCATCGCTTCGGGATAGAAATACAGGATGACCTTGTAGCCGAGGTATTCCTCGAGCGACACGGGGTTGCCATCCGCATCGAGGAGAGTAAAGGCCGGGGCCTTCGTGCCTTCTTCAAGTCGAGCATCCATCGGTATGTCTCCTCTTTATTGATCCTGATACCTCATGCTAATCTTGACGCTCGGCCCGCTTTGCGTGCGGTCGCGCCAAGCACCTCTAGCTCAATTGGCAGAGCAACTGACTCTTAATCAGTGGGTTCCCGGTTCAAGTCCGGGGGGGTGCACCAGTCATTGGGCCTGAGCCTCGTAGTTACCTCACAACTACGGGGCTTCAATGTTTTCACCCATACCCTCAGCGACACTCAAGTCGTCAGAAACTCGTCAAAAACCCCCGCGGGCCCGCCGTCCGCGGGCCTCATCATCCCGTTGTTTCGGGGTGTTCCCCGCCCACTTCCGGGTGGTGCCGGGAGTCCGTTCCTACCTACGAGGTATGAACGAGCCTCGCCCCTTCGCAGAGCCGCCGAGCCGCCTTGAGCGACTGCTCACGGTGCAGCAGCTTTCGGACTATCTCGGCGTGCCGGTCAAGACGCTCTACGAGTGGCGCACGCAGAAGGTCGGTCCTCGCGCGGTCAAGGTGGGGCGTGCGCTGCGCTACCCCGAGAGTCACGTGATCGACTGGCTGGAGGAGCAGTCGTGAGCCGCCCTGTTCAGCCGCTGGGCACCTACGGGTCGATCTCGGTAAGGAAGCTCGGGGCGAAGTATGCGGCCACCACGCGTTACCGCGACATGGACGGCGACTACCTCCGCATCCAGGCCACGGCAACCAGCGAGACAAAGGCCACGAACGCGCTCAAGGCGAAGATCGCCGAACAAGCTGGCGCGGCGGGCGATAGCGACCTGGATCGCAACACCAGCCTGCGCGACCTCGCGAGCTACTGGCTGGAGGAGGTCCGAGTTGCTGGACGGCAGGCTCCGCAGACGCTCGATGCCTACGAGCGCAGCCTGGAGGTAGTTGTGCTCCCGGCGCTCGGTCAGTTGCAGCTAAGGGAGCTGACCGTCGGCCGCGTCGATCGATTCCTGAAGGCACTGGCACCCGAACACCCGTCGCGCGCCCGTCGGGCCAAGATCGTGCTCGCGCTGGTCTTTGATCTCGCCGTGCGACACGACGCGGTAGGCAAGAACCCGGTGCGCGACACCGCGCCCGTTCCGCGCGGACGCAAGGAGATTCGCAGCCTCGACCACGCCGAACTTGCGCGGCTGCGCGACGCCGTGGCGAAGTGGCGCACGGGCGAGAAAGTGCACGGGCCCAAGCCCGACGGTCAGCTCGCCGACGTCATCGAAACGATCCTTGGCACCTCTGCGCGTATCGGCGAAGCGCTGGCGATCCGCAAGTGCGACGTCGATATGACCGTCTCGCCACCGGAGGTCACGATCAGCGGAACACTCGTGCAGCGCAGAGGGCACAGTCTGTATCGGCAGCCTCAGGTCAAGCACTCGAAGGCCTGGCGAATCATCGCCGTGCCGAGCTACACGGCCCAAGCCATTCGCTCACGGCTCGCGATGCTGGGCAACGTGCCCGACGATCACCCCATCTTCAGTACCCGCAACGGCACGTTCATCTCCCCGAGCAATCTGCGCCGCCAGCTTCGCGCCGTGCTCGCGTCGGCGGGGCTGCCGGAGGACCTCGACCTGAGCGACATCACCCCGCACACATTCCGCAAGACCGTAGCCACGACGGTAGACCAGGCAGCCTCCATAGACCTCGCCGCAGAACTGCTCGGCCACTCCTCGAAGGAGGTCACCGAGACCTACTATGTTCAGCCCACGAAGCGGGTTAATCCGGTCACCGCCGAGATTCTCGAACGACTCGCGCCCGACTGTGGCGAGTCGACTCTCAGCGCCGTCGAGCTTGATGGATGTGCCAACGATGTCGCTTAGTCGCAATTCACTGCACACTTACTCTAGACTGAGTGTGCAAGCTGAGGTAGGATGGGGGCATGTCACTGGCACACCTGACGATCAATCCCGAGGACGTACGCGCGAGCACGCAGGATACTGGCCCGCGCCCAGCCTGGCTGGAGGAGGTTGCCGCCTACGTGCAGCGGGCCGCCGCCGAGGGCGCAACGGTGACGCTGACGTCGAAGCAACGGATGCTGACGCCCGAGCAGGTCGCCGACGCGATGGGGGTCTCCCGGTCGACGATCTCGCGGAAGATTAAGGCTGGCGAGATCAATGCGGTGAAGGTCGGCAATCGCAACCGCGTCCCGTACGAGGAGTTCGAGCGGTTCTGGGACAAGACGATGGGCGACATGGTGGAGCTGGTGCGCGATGACATCGAGGCGGACCTTTTCGGTGACGCCCGGTAGCGCCACCCTCGTCTTCCTCGACGCAAACGTCCTCGCCAAACCGGTCACCCGCACCCTCCTCATGGTCGGAGGCATGCCGAGCGGCTTCCACGCGCTCTGGAGCGAGACTGCGGAGCAGGAAGCCGCTCGGCACCTACGTCCGCGCGCCGTCACACCCGCTGATGTTCGCCGCCGGTTCGAAATCCCACTCGGGCCGACCGGCAACATCGCGGGCCGGTTCGCATCGACCAAAGGCAACGACCGGCAGATTCTCGCCGACGCGGAGGCGGCTCGGACGAGATTCCTCGTCACTGAAGACGTCGATGACTTCGCTGAAGCCGACCTCATCAGCCTCAGCATATCGGCGGTGAACCCCGACTTGTTCCTCGCCGAGCGGCTGATCCGCGAGGCGTATGCACTCGTAATTGACCTGTTCGTCGAACGCCAGGTCGCGCCGCCGACCACCGCGGCCCAATTCCATAGCGCGGTAGCACGCCAGCACCCGCGGTTGTTCGCCGCGCACGCCGATCTCCATAACGTCGGGCCTTCACCGAGTATCCACCGAGAGCCCGGGGTGATCTTCCGGGGCACGCGGTGTCTGGGCTGCGAAACGATCGTGGCCCGGCCCGGCGAGCTGATCGACGGACTTTGTGCGGACTGCCACCGTGCTCGCGACCGCGCGTAGCTCAGGGCGGCGCTCGTCGCGCGCAGTAGTTTAGTGATGCACGGCACGCTGGTCGTTGAACGAGCCAGGCACGAGACCGCTGGAGTCCCGTCGGCGCGGGTGTCGGGCGGGGTCGATACGCTGTTGGCAATATGAATCTCGACGAACTTGACAACCTGTGGGAGCGACATCCCGCGTGGCGGCTGCTGCGCATGCGCAACGCCCCGTTGATCCTGTCGTTTCTCGGGACCCATTTCATCGATGACAACCGCGGGGCTGTTCCTGCTGGAGCGCTGGCGGCGGCCCTCGACGACCGCCTGTATGCGCTGCACCGCAGTGAGCCGGAGCGCTACACAGCAGCTCCCGAAGATTATCTCGAGGACTGGTCTTCCCCGGATTCGGGGTGGCTGCGTCGTTTCTATCCGGCCGGCTCCGAAGAAGTTCACTACGAGGCGACGCCCGCGCTTGAGAAGTGCCACCGTTGGGTCGAGAGCCTGCAGGAGCGATCCTTCGTTGGGACCGAGTCGCGCCTGCACACAATGGTGGATTTACTGCGCCAGATTGTCCACGGCTCGCAGACCGACCCCGAGATGCGGATCGCCGAACTTGAGCGTCGCCGCGCGGCGGTCGAGACCGAGCTCGCCGAGGCGAGCGATGGACGATTCTCGGTGCTCGACGATACTGCTCTGCGGGAGCGGTATCAGCAGTTCTCCTCCACCGCGCGTGAGCTGCTATCGGACTTCCGTGAGGTCGAGGAGAACTTCCGGATGCTTGACCGCTCCGCCCGCGAGAAAATCGCAGGCTGGGATGGCGGCAAGGGTGACCTGCTGGCCGACCTCGTCACCAGCCGCACCGATATTTCGTCCTCCGATCAGGGGCGAAGCTTCCAGGCGTTCTATGACTTTCTGTTATCCGAGGACCGTCAGCTGGAGCTGACCGCGCTGCTTGCGGCGGTGCAGGGGATACAACAGATCAGCGCCGATCACCGCCTGCGCAGAGTCCACCACGACTGGGCCGAGGCAGCTGAGCGCACCCAGCAGACTGTCCGTAATCTCTCCGAGCAACTACGGCGCTTCCTTGAGGACCAGGTCTGGGTCGAGAACCGCCGCGTCATAGACCTAGTCCGAGCGATCGAAGTATCCGCCCTCGTGGTGCGGGATGCGCCACCCCGCGGCGAGGAGCTTGGGCTCAGCGTCGACGAACCGGGGGTGTCGATTGCCCTTCCGTTCGAACGACCCCTCTACGACACTCAACCCGACGTGGTCGTCGACAGCCTGCCGTTGCCGCAGATGTTCGATGCGATCGACCTCGACAGCCTGTTCGCGCAGCGCTTCGTAGACACCGCACGGCTGGCCGGTAACATTCGCGCGATCGTACCCCGGCTCAGTGCAGCGGCCCTCGACGACATCGTCGCGCTTTACCCCTTGCAGGGAGGCATAGCCGAGATCCTCGGCTACCTGTCGCTGGGTGAGGAGGACATCTCTGTCGACATCGGCGACGAGGAGACGACTATCGGGTTCGCTGACGACGGAGGCGACCATCGACGGGTCCGGATGCCCAAGGTGACGGTGACGCGGCGGTGAGAAGCCCTGACGAGCATGCCGTGGCGACGGCGACCATCAGCCTCATGCGCGAGGTCGTCTATCGCGAAGTGCCCGCGCACGAACCCGTCTGGGAGACGCTGCAGCGGCAGCGCGCCGAGGTCGCCGATCACTTCGGTGCAATTGGTATCGACGTGATCATCGACGAAGCCGAAGGCTACGCCTACCTGCGCACCCGAGATGCGGAAGAGGGGGAGGACCCGCTGCCTCGTCTAGTGCGCCGTCGAAGCCTTACCTATAACGTCAGCCTTCTGCTGGTGCTTCTTCGTAAACGCATGGTCGAGTTCGAATCGACCGGCGGTGACGGCAAGCTTGTGCTGACGCGGGATCAGCTCGTTGAGATGCTGCGGGTGTTCCAGGCGACATCGAGTAACGACGCGCGCATCATGGACCAGGCGGACCGAACAGTCACGCAAGTCGCCGACCTCGGGTTCCTGCGCGAGCTGCGCGGTCAGCCCGGCGCCTGGGAGGTGCGCCGCATCCTGAAGGCCTACGTCGACGCGCAGACCCTGTCGGACTTCGCGCGTCGCCTTGCTGCGTACGCCGGCACGACGACCATCGCCGACGAGGCGGCTTCAACGGATGTTACGGGTTCGGACGTCGCAGGAACGGCGGATGCCGTTGATTCCTCATCCACAGGTGAGTCAGTCGTTGGAACGGACACCGCCGCAGCGAGAGATGCTGATGACTGACACCCTATTCTCCGCACTCGAAGCTCCGTCGACCGCGCACCAGCGCACCGGGTACCGCCTGCACCGGGTCGAGGTCTACAACTGGGGAACGTTCGACAGGAGCGTATGGTCGATGCGCTCGAACGGCCAGACCTCGCTGCTCACCGGTGACATCGGCAGCGGGAAATCGACGCTTGTGGATGCGATCACTACGCTCCTGTTGCCCGCGCATCGGATCGCCTACAACAAGGCAGCGGGTGCCGACGCAAAGGAGCGCACGCTGCGCAGCTATGTTGAAGGTCACTACAAGTCCGAGCGCAACGAGGCGACCGGCGCTTCACGCCCGGTCGGCCTGCGTGACCACAGTTCCTATTCAGTGATCCTCGGTGTTTTCATCAACGAGCACTACCAGGAGTCGGTCACGATCGCTCAGGTGTTTCATCAGAAGGACCGCACCGGCCAGCCCGATCGGTTCTTCGTAACGGCATCCGCTGCCCTTTCAATCGACCCTGACTTCAGCGACTTCGGCTCCGACCTAAAGGCGCTGCGCGCTCAGCTGCGGACGCGGGGTGCCGACATCGACAACACCTTTCCCGACTACCATCGCCGGGTTCGTCGGCTGCTCGGAATCCGCTCGGAGCAAGCGATGGAGCTGTTCCACCAGACCGTGTCGATGAAGTCGGTCGGAAATCTCAATGACTTCGTGCGGGATCATATGCTCGAGCCGGTCTCAGCCGAGGACCGCGTGCGAGCGATCGTCGATCACTTCGAGAACCTCGTCAAGGCGCACGAGGCGGTGCGCACCGCGACCGATCAGCTGGCGTTACTGACGCCGCTCGTCCAGACCGCCGACCGTTATGACGCGGCCGTCGCGCGGCGCGTGGCGCTCTCACACGAGCGCGACGCGGTCGTGCCGTTTGTTGCCGAACGCGTGAGTGCGTTGCTCGTCGGCGAGACCGCGACGCGCCGCGAGAAGATCGCCGGCCTGCAACAGCAGAGGGCCGAGCTGGTGGCGGCTCGCGCGGCGCTCGTACCCGAGCGCGACCGGCTGAAACTGGAACGGGCGGGCGTCGGTGGCGACCGATTGCGGGAGTTGGACTTCGAGATCCCACGAGCGTCGGAACTGCGCGACCGGCGTAGCGAACGGCGCCGGCGGCACAGCACGCACCTGGAAGCAGTCGGGATGGAGCCGGTCGAGAACGCAGACGACTTCCTCGCACGCGCCCAGTTAGCGATCATTCAGCGGGCCGGACTGAGCGGCCTCAGCAGTGACATCAAGGCGCGGCAGGAGCCGATCTTCGAACGGCGCGCAGAGCTGCGCCGGGCACGTGCCCACGCAGACGGCGAGATCGAGAGCCTGAAGACGCGTCGCAACAGCCTGCCTAGCGACCTCGACGGATTACGGCGGCGGCTGTGCGCCGACCTCTCGCTCACCGAGGACGAGGTGCCGTTCGCCGGTGAACTCCTCGACGTGCGCGAGGATTACGCCCCATGGCGCGGCGCCGCCGAGCGTGTGTTGCGTGGGTTCGCGCTCTCGCTTCTGGTTCCGCAGCGCTTGTACGCCGAGGTTTCGCAGTGGGTGAACGACAACAGATTGAATGCTCGCCTGGTGTATCTGCGGGTTGCGGAGCGGCGGGTGAGAACCGTGCCTGCCGCTCGCGTCGGCGAACGGCTTGCCGACGCCGTCGACGTCGAGCCGGGGCCGTTCGCGGAATTCCTACTGGCCGAGGTCGCCCATCGTGCGGACCACGTACTCGCAGAATCCGTCTCACAGCTGCAGCGCGAGGATCGCGCCGTTACTCGCGAGGGGCTCGTGCGCGATAGGGACAGGCACGAGAAGGACGATCGGCGCAGTGCGTCGGATCCGCGCGCGTGGGTGCTCGGCCGTGGCAGTGAGCAGAAGATCGCGGCGCTGCAGTGCGAGCGCGAGGATCACGATGGCGCCATTAATGGTACTGAGGCGGACCTAGCCGCACTCGATGCGGAGGGCACGGCGCTCGCTGGGCGCAGCCAGGCGCTGTCGGCACTCGAGCAATATCCCCTGTGGGATGACATCGATGCGGAGAGCGCTGCCGCCGCGTTGACCGTGCTGGAGACCGAGCGGGCATCTCTAGTCTCTGGGTCCTCGCAGTTGGCTGAGATCGACAAACAACTCACGGCGTTGGATGCGGAAGAGTTTCGACTGGGCGAGGCAATCGAAAACGTCGCGGGGGATGTTGGCGGCTTGCGAACGACGCTTACGGCGCTTGAGGCACGCCAGCGGCGCGAGGACGAGGCGCTGGGCCTGATGGGCCCGGAGGTACTCGACCGGGCCCGTGTGTTTTATCCGGCGTTGGCGGAGCGCATCCCGCGCACCGACATGCGCACGGTGGAGGCATGTGACCTCCTGCGCGAGTCCCTCACTGGGTTGCTCACGGCGGCGATCGAGACGACTCAGCGGGAAATGAACGGTTACACCACTGGTATCCAGCAGCAGATGGGCGAGTTTTTGCGGCGGTGGTCCGATCTGCGATCGGATCTCGATGCCGACGTTCGGTCCATAAGCGACTTCCGCGCGCTGCACGAACGCGTGCTGCGCGACGACCTTCCACGCTTCGAGGCGGAGTTTCGTCATCAACTCAACACCAACGCGGTCCGCGAACTGGCACAGTTCAATGCCTGGTTACGTCGGCAGGCCGAGGAGATCCGCGCGCGGGTAGACGTAATCAACGAGGCGCTTGCGGCGATCGACTACAACCCGGGGCGCATCATCGTGCTCGTCGCCGAGCAGACCGTGAATCAGGACGTGCGCCAGTTCCGTACCGACCTGCGCGAGGCTACCGCTGACGTCCTCGCGTCGGACGATACGCACATGGATCGGCGGTTCGAGCAGATCCGGCAGCTCATCGAGCGATTCAAGGGACGCATCGGCCACGCCGACAGCGACCGGGCGTGGACGCGGCGTGTGACCGACGTGCGCAACTGGTTCACCTTCGCGGCCAGCGAGCAAGACCGTCGGACCGGAGAGGAGTTCGAGCACTACACGGACTCGGATGGAAAGTCCGGCGGTCAAAAGGAGAAGCTCGCGTATACGATCCTCGCGGCATCGCTTGCATATCAGTTCGGGCTCGAATGGGGTGTGGAGAAGTCTCGCGACTTCCGCTTCGCCGTCATCGACGAAGCGTTTGGTCGAGGGTCGGATGCGTCGACCCGATACGCACTGGATCTCTTCGTCAGGCTCGGCCTGCAGCTGTTGATCGTGACGCCCCTGCAGAAAGTACACGTCATCGAGCCATACGTTAGCGCGATAGGGTTCGTCGACAACCCGACCGGCGCGGCCTCCCGAGTCCATACGCTCACGATCGAGGAGTTCCGCGAGCGGCAGCGCCGGGGAGTGGCGTGAGCGACCCGACGAAATGGACGACGGCCGCAGAGATCAGGTCTGCAGTGCAACGCAGGTGGGATGACGGCTCCCTTCCCCGCAGCTTTGCGCAGGGTGACCCATTCCCGCGTATCGATGTGCCATTGCGGGCACCCTCCGCCGCCGATCTGGGCGACCACTTCGATGAAGCACGCTCGTGGTCGGATCGAATGAGGCGCGGCTCGAGTGACGGCCGGGCGTACGAAATTGTCGAGGGCGCGACGGGTGGTCGCCTCGCCGGACGAACGGCAGTTCCACAGCGGGCTATCGTCGCCGAGTACGACCAAGCGTGGAAGCTGCTCGGGACTGGTGAGGATGCTGCGGCCTATCGGCAGATGATTGCGTCTACCTCGGCGGCGCCAGCCGCACGGGTGTGGGCGCTCGCCCACCCAGGTGATGCCATCAGGCTGCGTGCAGAGTGGGAATCGGTGCTTGCCGCGTACCGCTGGCTAGACCATCATCGAGGCTCGGGGCTGTACGTGCGACAGGTGAGCGCACCGGGCGTCGACACCAAGCTCATCGAACGTCACCGACCCGCGCTTGCGGGAATGCTCGGTGTGCCGGTGAGCGCGACATCTTTTGTGCGTGCGCTCGGGTTGGCCGAGCGGCCTGCGACCGTACGGATGCGATTCGACCCTGACGTGTTTGGGTTGCCCTTCAGCGTTACCGAGGCGACCTTTCGTGCAGACGAGCTGCGGACGTGGGAAGCGGCACCGTGCAGCGCGTTAATCGTCGAGAACGAAATTAGCTTTCTCAGCGTGCCAGTCCCCGCGGGCTCCGTCGTGCTGTGGGGAAAGGGATTCGACGTAAATGAGTCAGCTTCGCTCGAATGGTTGGCCGGAATACCTGTGGTGTATTGGGGCGATCTCGATACACATGGATTCGCAATACTCGACCGGGTCAGGGCACACCTTCCTGCGGCGCGGTCGGTGTTGATGGACCGCGAGTCGCTGCTCGCCCACGAAGACCGCTGGGGCCGCGAGCCGAAACCAACCTCAGCCTTGCTCCCGCGGCTGGAGCCCGATGAAGCCGCGTTGTATGCGGATCTGGTCTCGGATCGGTACGCGCCCGCCGTGCGCCTGGAACAGGAGCGGATCGATTGGGGATGGGCGCTCGAGAGACTTACGACCTAGGTGTACTAGGGCGTGTCTCTTAACCTTTTTGGGTTCGGGTTGAGATGATTTTCAGGTGTCTCGTACCGAGTTTTTGACGGATTCCCAGTGGGCGTTGATCGCGC
>JAYSPT010000047.1:0-11482 GCA_043721995.1 Salinibacterium sp.
AGTCCATCGCCGTCCGGGCTGACCTGCTGAGGCGAAGCGGTAGCTCTGCGCAAGCGCGAGCGCTCTACCAACGCGCCATGCAACTGGAGCGCCATGCGCCAAGCCGCGACTACTTCGGTCGCCGAATCGCCGAGCTCGCCGGAGCAGTGCCCGACGAGCCCAACAAGCAGCCCTAATCACATTTCGGTGGTCGCGTGCACCTCGATGCGCCCACCGGCGGCGAGGTGCGGGTGATTGCGGATCATCTCTGTCACCCCAGCAAGACTGTCCCCCTCCATCACCGTGTACCCGTTGACACCGCTAGCCGGAAGCGCTGCGCCGACCGCGGCGGACTCGGCGAACGCGTTACCCGGATCATGGATTGCACTGCCCGCACCGGCGAACCAGGCCATCCAAGCATCGCGGACCTTCTCCCCATCCTCGGGCGTCTGCGGCATGCTGCCGCCCTCATAAAGCAGAACAAACTTCGACATACCGATCTCCTTGCATCCTGGAGGAATTGGTTTCCCTCAACTGACTAGCCGACGAACGAACGAGCCACTTTTCGACAAAGAACGATTTATTTACCCTCCTTGGCGACAAATTTACGATGTCACTTTCGGGGCGATGCTCCAAGCCGAGTTCCCACAGCGGCGCGCGCTGGCTCTCCGGCTGATCCGGGCAGCGGCCGACGGTGGCGATTCACTTGCGAAGCGATGGTTGCGCGCGGTGCATCCACGCGGTGTATCGGTCAGTGCGGCACACGGCGTGATCGCAAGCGGGGTGCGCTGCGGGCAGAGGCGTTTTCATCTCCGCTACGCTCCCATCATGAATCAGGTCTCCTACTCGTCAAGGCCCTTTGGGGGACCGACCCACTTAGTAATTTTTGGCGTCACGGCCGTGGTCGGATCTTTCGTCATCTTCGCTCCCCGCGGGTCGCAGCCTGGCCCAGGACCGCTGTTCGATGTCGCTTGGTTCGCCATCCTGCTCTGGAACGCCTATTGGTTTCTCTTCCGGATTAGCTACCACGTCGAACTGGAAGACAACCAAATCCGTTGGTTCACCCCTCTCCGCCGGGGCGAGTTCCTGCTTGGCGATTTCGTGAGCATCGGTGCGCCGTTACTCGCCTTCCGAGTTTCAATTTTTAAATGTAACTACGGGCCAAGCGCGATGATCATAGTGGGGCGCGGACTGGACAAATTCGCGGCCGAAGTGCAGCAACGCTCGCCCGCTGTCAGGGTCAGCACCGAAACTTACGAAAGGTTCGAGCGTCGGTCCGCATGGAACGGCTTCCGGCGAGGCAAATAGGGCCACAAAATAGAGCCACGAGAGTTCGGGCAGTTTGCCCACCGTCTGCCGACAGGTGAGGCAACCCAGTGGACACTTCCTTGATCACATCGTTCGCGATAGGTCATGTGAGCACTGGGATTTACCGTGTCCTTGGCCTGCCATCAAGACGTCGATCATCACTGAAAATCGAAAAGTCACCGCATCGACGCCGGTCGGAGCCACTGACTTTATCTCCCGGCCTCTGCGGGGGCGGGGCAGTTTTTGTACCCCCTCGGACGCGGTATGAAGCACGTGCCTGGCGCGTCGGGGTCTGCCTCGTGATCTCTTTACCCCGTCACCGGGATCGCCCCGCATCTTCTTACTGTCAAGTCGTCCGCCAGAGAATATGGGACACGTCTTCGAGTGCCCGGAGGCGAATGTGTCTAATGAGTTCCGGGCATTCAGCAGCGCAGTCGAGCAAATCGCGCCGCCGCCTGACACCCTGGGCCAGGCGAAATTTGTCGAGGTGGATCGGGCCGGTGGGTGTGGATGGTGGAGGAGAGGTGAAACAGTCCGGCGGCTCCCCCTGCCGCCGGACTGCGCCTTACTTCACTGTCTTACTGCACTGTCAACTGGTCGAGGTCAAAGGTGCCCGAGTTGAAGAACAAAAACATATCGTGCACCCCGGTAAGGGTTGACTGGGCGCATCCCATCGTAGAGAGGTCGATAGTGTGCGTTTCTGTCGTGTTGGGTCCAACGTAGACGAACGGTGATTGGCACCAGGTGTAGGCGTCTCCGCTCCTCACTGCGAGAGAGATCGAGCTTCCCGCAGCGCCTGTCTTCAGCGCAAACGATACCGCGGAGCGAGTCGACAGGTCGAGAAGCGGAGTGAATGACTCCGAACCGAACCAAGCTCCCGACCCGAGCGCGGTGATCTCGAGTGCATGAGCACCATCCGTCGCACCGTTTGTCGTCACCGCCACCGACCCCGGGTTGGTCTGCCAATTGGCAGCAGCCCAGCCGTTCAGTCCGTTCTCCCAGGACTCCAGTACCACCGGTGCCCCTGGAATTGGTTTGACCGTCACCGTCAGGACCGCGGTGGATGTTCGGGCACCGTTGCTCACCGAGTAAGGCACGCTAAATGTGCCCAACGCCCCCGTCGGCACGAATTGCACCGTGCCGTCCGAAACGATCGTCGCGACGCCACCGGGAGTGACGAAAGACATTTGTCGGCCAGCCGTTGCGGGGTCGAGATCGAGGCTGCCCGGGCGAATCGGCAATTCGATCGAGATGTCATTCGCCAGCACGTTCACAGTCACCGCTGTGTCCGTTTGCGTGGTGGCTGTGTCATTGTCCGCGATAATTGTCTGTCGGACGGTCGGATTGTCTGGTTTCGGCACGAGGGCAGCCTGGGTTGTCATCAGGGAACAGACCGGACTCGGGCAGTACACGGTGAATCCGTCATAGTCCCCGTACAGGGTGCCGTCATCCTGCTTCGATGACAGGATCCAATACAACGCACCAGCGACGCCGGTCGAGCGAACAGTCTCGAGCCAGTGCGCGAACACGGGCATACGGGTGCTCTTGTCAAGCAGGCCGAATTCGCCAAGATAGACAGGCTTTCCCAGCTTCTTCGCCGCGGCAGCGTGCTCAGTAATCCAGCCGTTACCCCAGGCGACGCTCTCTTTCCAGTTGTCGGGATAGAGGTGCATCGACATCATGTCGATGTTCGGCAGCGCAGTCAGGGCGATCGTGTCGATACCGTCTTTACAGTCCTCGCCGAGTCCGGGGCCGTACCCGGAAGCTCCGTATTTCTGAGTGAGCGTCCAGTCAGCCGGCGCTCGGCAGAATGCGCCCTCGTCTCCCACCGCGAGGAGATGGCGACTATCGATGGTCTTGATGTAAGTACTCATCGTTGACGCCCAGTTGGTGATGGTTGTCGTGTCACACGTTCCATCGGGATACACGCCAGCGCCCGTGCACCGTGGCTCGTTCGCGAGCTCCCACGACATGATGGTGGGATCATCCTTGTATTTCACGCCCGTGATGCTGTTTGTGCGGTTGAGCAGTGTGCTGATATACGTCTTGAACCAGCCCTGAATCTTCGGGTCGGTGTAGAACTGTGAGTGTGTACTGCCGCCCGCCCAGCGGACGTATTGGTCCATTCCGCCAAAACTGTTCCAGTTGTTCACGAAAGGAATGATCAACTTGATGTTGCGCGCAGCCGCCGCCGCGATCACATGGTCCAACTTCTGAAGCCCGTTCGCGCCGTCATTGATTACAGGGTGTCCGGCCGCTGCATCCCAGGCCTGGTACCACACCCCCTCAAAGTTAGACTGCACCGAACCGGAGCCGTCGGGGTTCTGGAAGTCCTGAAACCCCCAGGTTCGCACTACGTCGAACCGAGCCGTCTGAGCATCATCCAGCACGCTATCGGCCATCGCCGATGACTTGTAGCCGAGGTAGTAGTTGTTGGTCCCCGCAAACTCGAATTGCTTGCCGTCGAGTTCCAGTTTGCTTCCCCGGCGAGTCACGAAGCCGGTGGAAACTTTCGATGAGGCCGCAGTGGCCGCTCCACCGAGCCCCGTTGTCGCGTTAGCGCTGGAGGGGGTGGCTCCGGCTGTACTGGGTGCCCAGAGGGCTCCGAGCATCGCGATTGCCGCGATCATGCCCGCCGTGCCCTTACGGCTACCCCGGATTTTTAAAAATGTCATCGTTGACCTTTCCGCTTGAATTGACTGCCCACCCACAGCATACAACGGCAGTTAGGGGTAATGTCAACGTTGACATTATGATTTGGTGAGATCTCCGTTGGCGATCGAGTTAGGCCGAATAGTTCTTGGACCCTCGCGCTCCAGCCGGTCGCTCCCGAACTCTCGAATTCGGATTCGCTCATCAGGGCGCACGGATCTGCTCCCGCGAGTTGCGCGAGCCCATCCCGTGCCAGACGGCGCTGCTGGAGCTCACATTCGATTGGCCCAGACCCACGAAATGCGCCGGATCGCCCAGCCCAGCGGAGCAAGGAGCAAGCCGGAGCTCGACAGTCGCCCACCAGTGCTCGGCGCTGGTGGCTTCGATTTGCACGAGCCCGTAGTCGATCGTGGCCTTGGATGCTGCGGTGATCGCGAACGGCGAATTCGAGGGCCTCGAGGCCAGACTCCCGCTCCCAGGTTCGGCGGGCGGCCGTGACTAACCTGCTTAGGCTTGGAGTCATGACCAACTCCACTGCCGTCGATTTCTGGTTTGACCCGACCTGCCCGTGGGCATGGATGACCAGCCGCTTCGTCGACGAGGTCGCGCCGCACCGCAACCTCGATGTGACCTGGCGCCTGATGAGTCTCGCGGTGCTGAACGAGCACAAGGATGTCAGCGACAACTACCGTGCCTCCTTTCCGAGGGCAATGCGCTATACGCGATTGCTCTCCGCTGCCCGTGAACTGCACGGGCAGGAGATCCTCAAGCCTCTGTACGACGCGCTGGGAGAGCAGATACATCCCGGCGCGAATAAAGACGTCAACCTCGTCATCGCGGTAGCGCTCGAGACGGTGGGCCTACCCGCAGACTTCGCGCGCTACGCCGACTCCGACGAGTTCGATGCGCCCCTGCGCGCGAGCCACGCCGAGGGCATCAGCAGGGTCGGCCATGACGTCGGCACCCCCATTATTGCGATCGGCGAGGTTGCCTTCTTCGGACCCGTCATCTCGCCGACCCCGCGCGGACCCGAGGCACTCGCCCTGTGGGATGGGATCGTCGCCGTCTCGGCATACGACGGTTTCTTCGAACTGAAACGCTCGCGAACTCGCGATCCCATTTTCGTCTGACATGTCGCTGACGATGACGTCGACGACTATCGCGTCAACCTTCGCGTCGCCAATCAGGGCTGCAGCCGCTCCATGCTCCAGCCTCCCGACTCGGTCCGGGTGAAGCGTAAGCGGTCATGCAGTCGTGAGGTGCGGCCCTGCCAGAACTCGTATGAGTGGGGGGCGACGCGATATCCACCCCACGTCGCAGGCCGTGGCACCACGCCGTCGGGCCCGAACTGTCGCTCCAGCTCCTCCACGTGCTTCTCGAGCAACTCCCGGCTCGCGATCGGCTTGGACTGGTCGCTCGCGAGGGCGGCGATCTGTGCGCCATGCGGCCGGTTCGCGAAGTAGGCATCCGACACCGCTGGGTCGGCCGGTCTGGCGATGCCGCGCACGATTACCTGGCGATGGATGAGGTACCACGGAAAGACGATTGAGACCTCGGGATGCGCGAGCAGTGCCATCCCCTTCTGGGACGTGTAGCTCGTGAAAAACTCGAACCCGTTCTCGTTCGCCTCGCGTAGGAGCACAGTCCGACTCGACGGCAGGCCGTCGGGATCGATCGTCGAAAGTACCATCGCGTTGGGTTCATACACCTTCGACTCGTCGGCCTGAGCGAGCCAGGTGAGAAACTGCGCGAGGGGATCGGGGTCGATTTGCTCCTCCGTGAGTGGGGTTTGACCGTAGTCAGTGTGGCGGTGCAGCGCGTCGCTCATGGGGCATCCTTCGTTCAATTTCCAGTGTACGTCCGGTCCGCGAGCGCGCATGAGGCCGTCGCCGAACGTCAGCGAAGCGCTGCCCGCTGGGCTTCGACGACCGCGTTGATCCCGGCGTTCGCGTCTTTTGCAAACCGCGGGAAGTTGAGAAATCCGTGCGGCATGGCCGGGAAGTCGAGCAGGCGAACCTCGACGCCGGCGGCCCTCAGCGCCTCCGCGTACAGCACTCCGTCATCGTGGAGGGGGTCGTGGCCGGCAACCGCGATCAACGTGGGAGGCAGGCCCTCCAGCGACGTCGCGCGGAGGGGCGAGACACGCCAGTTCGTCCGGTCGCCTCCATACAGTTCGCCGTAGCGCTGCATGTCTGCTGCGGTGAGAATGTACGCATCAGCGTTCGCACGCCTTGACTCTGTGTCGCCGGCTCCCGTCGTGGGATACAGCAGGGCTTGGTGAGCGATGATCGGCGCGCCGGCGTCCCTCGCCATCAGCGCAACGACGGCTGCAAGATTACCTCCGGCACTCTCACCCATGACGCCCAGTCTCCGGGGGTCCGCACCAAACTCGACGGCGTGCTCGACCGTCCATAGAAGGCCTGCGTAGCAATCGTCGAGCCCAGCCGGGAAGGGATGCTCCGGCGCCAGTCGATACTCGATCGACACGACGACTGCATCCAGGTCTCGAGCGACCGTGCCGCACATCCAGTCGCCCACGCGCAGATCGACCGAGACGAACCCCCCGCCGTGGAAGTAGAGCACCAACGGGCGAGAACCTGATTCGCCGGCCGGGGTGTAAATCCGCCGTCGAATGCCCTCGACAGTCCGAGTCTGCAGCTTCACACCTCTTGGGGCGGTGCCCATCAGAATCGTAGCGAGCCCCTCCGGAACCGCATTGGACCGTGCGGATCTGGGCCCGCTGGCGACCCTGCCAGCACCCGAGGCCGCAACGAGACGACGGATGATTCGGCCGAGTCGCCGCATGCCGGGAGCAAGAGGTTCCATGAGTGCGACCCTAGTGAATTCGAGCCGCGGGGTGGTGTGGTTGACTAGAGCGATGTTTGCCACGCACGCGAATGAACCCCACGCAGCAGGCATCGCAGGGCGCCTGAACTGGTTACGCGCGGGAGTACTGGGCGCAAACGACGGCATCGTCTCCGTGGCGGCCATCGTTGTGGGTGTCGCCGGGGCGACCACCGCAACCGGCCCAATCCTCACCGCCGGTGTCGCGGGGCTCGTCGGTGGTGCAGTCTCGATGGCACTCGGCGAGTACGTCTCGGTGAGCAGCCAGCGCGACAGCCAACGAGCGCTGATCGCGAAGGAGCGTCGCGAGCTCGAGGAGATGCCCGACCAGGAACTGGCGGAGCTGAGCTTGCTCTACGAGGCGAAAGGGCTGAGCCGTGATACGGCCGACCGTGTGGCACGGGAGCTGACCGCGCACGACGCGCTTGCGGCGCATCTCGAGGCGGAGCTGGGCATCCATGAGGAAGACGTGGCAAGCCCATGGCAGGCAGCGGGCGCATCCGCCCTGGCCTTCTTCGTCGGGGCTCTGCTACCGCTCGTCGCAATCATCCTGCTTCCAGAATCAGTGCGAGTTCCTGTAACCTTTGGAGCGGTGCTCATCGCACTCGCAATCACGGGGGCAATCGGGGCGCGAATCGGCGGCAGCCACTGGCTTCGTGCGACTCTCAGGGTGGTTATCGGCGGCACAATAGCGCTCACCGCAACATTTCTCATTGGGTTTCTTCTCGGCACGAGCGGCGTAGTCTGACCCAGATGACGAAGATCCTCGTGGTGGAGGACGATGCCGTCATGGGTGCACAGGTCAAGCGGGGCCTTGAGGATGACGGGTACGAGGTCCTTGTCGTTGGCAATGGGGTCGATGCGCTCATCGCCGTCGCGAACGATACGTTTTCCGCCGCGGCAATCGATGTGATGTTGCCCGAGATGTCGGGGTTCGAGATCTGCCGACACCTGCGCCAGCAGGGCAATACGCTGCCCGTTCTGCTGCTCACGGCGCGCGACGCGGTGGAAGACCGTGTGCTCGGCCTCGACTCAGGCGCCGACGACTACCTCACGAAGCCTTTCGCTTTCCCGGAATTAGCGGCTCGCATCCGTGCCCTCGTCAGGCGGGATATGGCAGCTCCCCGGCCGACGATGAGAATCGGCAATCTCGCGCTGGATGCCGGCACCGTCCGTGCCACCTCTGCTGGCGCGTCCCTGCCGCTGAGTTCGAAGGAGTTCGCCCTGCTCTGGATGCTCGCTACCAACGCCGGCGAGGCGCTGCGCAGAGTCGACATCCTCCGTGAGGTCTGGGGCACCGTTGCTCACATCGATGCGAATGTCGTCGACCAGTACGTGAGCTACCTGAGACGTAAACTCGACCCGGCAGTGACCGGAATCACCATCTCGACGCTGCGCGGTATCGGGTACCGGCTGACGGTTGCCGACTGATGTTCTCGCGCCTGTCGATCCGGTCGCGGATCACCATCGGCAGCATCGTGGTTGCTGGCATCCTTCTGTCGATTGCTCTTGTGATCGTGCGAGCACAGGTCGCCACGACACTCACTGATGCGGATGCAGCGCTCGCTCAGAGCGACCTGACCTCGTTCCAGGTCGACATCCAGATGCATGGCGCTGAGAAGGTGGACGACCCCGGCACCGGAGTGCTCGTGTATGTCCGTGACCCATCCGGCACGGTGCAGTTGAATACGCTCCCGAATGACGTTCAGGACGTCGTGCACTCGCAGGCGGCACGCGACAGCCAGACGGTCATCACCGACGACGAGGGCAGGTCATACATCGTGGTGGGACGCGTGGCCTCCGGCGCCGCGGGCCAGTGGGCGCTCTGGTCTGCTCGGAGCACGTCCTCGAGCGAGTTGGCGCTGGAAGGATTCGACCGGGTCCTTGTGATCGGTGGCCTCGCCCTGCTGGCCGGTTTCGGTGTGGCCTCGTGGTTGCTCACCTCGGTTGCCCTGCGCCCAGTCACTGCAATGCGGCGCAAGGCAGAAGCGCTCGGGCTGGAAGGTTCGGAAGCGACGCTCCCGGTCGGAGCGGCGCACGATGAACTGTCAGCACTGGCAACAACGCTCAACGCTTTCCTTGCGCGCCAGAGGGCAGCGACCGAGCGCGAGAAGCACATGGTCTCGGACGCGGCACACGAGCTGCGCACTCCTCTCGCGGCCCTTCGCACCCAGCTCGAGCTGGCACATGCAGACTTCGGGGACGCTGCGGCACTGGCCGTGCAACTCACTACCGCCGAATCATCCATCAATAGGCTCTCCTCACTCGCCACGAACCTGCTTGAGCTGAGTCGCCTGGAGGCACACGAGTCATCGGGAATCGCGAACGCAACAGCTCTCGTGGATGACTTTCTGGGAAGCATCGACCGTGGGCGAATGATGGGCCTGGCCAAAGGCGCCGATATCCGCTTCGATGTGCAGGTGGCAGCCGAAGACGACACTTACCCCGTCGATCCGCAGGCATTCGGGCGACTTGTCGACAACCTGATCTCGAACGCGGTCAACGCGATCGGGGCGGGCGGCACCATCACGGCCCACCTGCGTCAGGGCCCCACAAGTCTCGATTTGACAGTTGCCGACGATGGGCCAGGAATGCCCGAGAAGTTTCTGCCGATGGCGTTTGATCGATTCTCACGACCCGACGAGTCACGCAGCACACGCACGGGTGGAAGTGGGCTTGGCCTCGCGCTGGTTCAGGCAGTCGCAACCGCGGCCGGTGGTACCGCAGAGCTTCGCAACACGAGTCCGGGGCTACTAGTGAGCGTGCGTATCCCGAAAATGTGAGCACCCTCACACCACGTTTCCTCAGTCAGCCGACGGGCTCAAGCGTCTCGGTTTCGCTGGGCGCGATGGAGGCAGCGTCGACTGCGGCCGCCGTGTCGGTCGGCCGAGCCACCAGTTCCAGAACGATGATGGCCAGCAGCGCGAACCCGAGTGTCCAGACGACCAGAGTGACGGTGAGCGGATGCACGAAAAGAATCACCATTGCTGCGATGACGGCGACAGCAATCCGCAGCAGGAGGCGATGCGCGTAGGTCCAGTGACCGGTGCGGCCAGTTGTGACGCCTTGCTTCTCCGCAGCCGAGCGCATCGACGCGAACCCGGAGGACGCGAGACCGCGCAGTCTCTTCGAGGAAACGAAAGGTCCTGCGATCCACGCGATAGCCGCCACGACAACGGAGATCACGGCCACAGCCACCGTGGTTTGGCGCATCGCTGACACGAGGATCTCGAAGACAACCGATGTTGCTGCGCTCGGGGCCACCGAGGCCGGAATCGAGACGATGACGAAGTACTTACCGATGCCGAAACTGACCCCGAGAATCGTCATCGAGAAGGCCAGCGCACTGGATGCCCAGATTAGGGCGACTACGCGCCGTCGGGCCACGAGAACCCCGGCGGCGAGCAACAGCAGCGAAACCCACGGCAACACGAAACCCAACACGGTCAGGAAGCGGTAGCCGACCTGCATGGCGGGAAGGGCATCCACCTGAGCGATAACTATCGTCTTGTTGATCTCCGGGATCAGCGAGGCGAAGGTGAGTCCTTGCGCGATCAGTACGGTTTTCACCTGGGCAATGATGGGCGCGAGTTGGATGCCGATGGTACCGTCCGACCCGACCGCCACCAACTCTCGATTGTCGTTGTCCAGCACGGAGACAATTGCCCGGTGGCTCACGCGCAGTGAGTTGTCCCACACGGTGGCGAACGAGTCCGATTGCACGAACTGCAGTACCGCGTTTGACAGCAGTGACTGCATGCCCGCAGCCGCGGGTCCCTTAAGGGCCTGAAGGGCCTGAGTCGCCCGTGGCCCAGTGCCCAGTGCGATGACTCCATCGATGACGTTTGCGGTCAAATCGTTGAGATTGACCTTCTCGTCAATCGCCTGCACCGTCGATGAGGTGATGAAGTCCTGTATGGCGGGTTCTTGCGACAGCGGACCGAACGTCGAGACAAACCGATCGGTGTCACTCAACTCGACAGCCGCCCAACTCGCGACTACCGCGATAGGCGCAAGAAGCGAGCCCAAGACTATGACGATGGCAGCCAGCAGGGTCCACCCCCACGCACGCTTGCGCCGCACGCCAGACGCTTTGAGCTTGCGCTCGACTGCGTCTTTCTCCAGTTGAAGCTCGGCGTTCGCCGCCTCAAGGTCAGAAAGCCGCTGCTGAAGCTCAGCGTTGGTCAGTCGCGCCACGTCATCCTCATCCGATGCGGATTCAGCAGGGGATCTAGGCGAGTAGCTTCGCCTTCGCAGACGTGAACTCGTCCTCGGAGAGAATTCCCTGCGAGCGCAGCGTCCCGAGCTGTGTCAGCTTGGATAACAGGTCATCGGCGGGAGCAGCCGCGGCAACCGGCTGCTGGGCTGCAACGGCTGCGGCTGCGGCCTGCTGCATGGCCTGCTGCTGCTGGATGTCCTGGAACGCGCGTGCATCCGCGGAGGTCTGTGCCTTTGCGGCTTGGCTGCCGGAGACAGCGTTTGCCGTGCCAACCACGACGGCCGTGCGAGCAGCCATACCTACGAGACCGGGGCGGCCCCCTCTGCGAATCATCAGATTTCCTCTTTCTCGCTATTGTGGAAATAACGCACCCAGGCGGCGCTAGGGCGTGTCTCTTAACCTTTTTGGGTTCGGGTTGAGATGATTTTCAGGTGTCTCGTACCGAGTTTTTGACGGATTCCCAGTGGGCGTTGATCGCGC
>JAYSPT010000048.1:0-13788 GCA_043721995.1 Salinibacterium sp.
GCAATCAAAGATGTGAAAGAGGGGTCAGTGATGAACGAGAACGCAACGTTGGTCGTGGGTTCGGTCGAGCAGGTGGGCGAGTACGAAGTGCCCGTCGACCCGATGGACGAACTGCAAAGCGAAAGCTGCCAGTGATGAGCCGGCACGCATTTGAGCGGGACGGGTCGAGCTGGGCGGTCGGCTGGGACGAGTCCACCTCGACCTACTTCGCGCAACGCGAGAACGAGGATCGCGACAAGGACGACGTGACCGGCACAAGCGTCGGACAGCACACGCGGGTGGCGTCACTGCTCGACGAGCTCCAGGACCAGGTGACCGTGCCCGATAACGTTCGAGCGCAGCTCGAGGCACAGGCGTCGGGCTTCTCTGCGGCAGCACTTGAGCGAGCACATACCCGCGTCGATGAGCTCGCGGCACGAGAGGAGGACCTGCAAGCCCACGCCCGCTCCGGCTACCGCGTGTGCACGACGCTCGTTATCCCCGCCGGCGATCACTTGGTGATCCTCGACACGCTCGAACCAGAGGAGAACCAGCAATGACGAACCCGCAGCCGGGCATGCTCGAAGAGCCGCCGCAACCGAACTGCTCCTGCTACCCGTCGAGGTCGGCGCCGAACTGCAACTGAGCCGGGGTGACCTGCGACGGCTCAGGGATGCCGGCCAAGGTCCCGCGTTCTTCACGATCGGCTCGACGATCCGATACCTGCAATCCGACGTCGACGAGTGCCGGGCCAAGCATCCACATGGCATCGAGATCCAATAGCGGCGATCGGTGGGCGAGGCTCGCTAGCGGCCGAGGTCGGGGTCTTGGTCCCGGCCCGGCCGGTAGGCGCTCGCCACGTAGGCTTCGGGGGCGCGGGGTGATCCATCCCCGCCAGGCGCGAGGCATCCATCGCCTGGTCGGCCAACCTCAAGCTGCGAAGCGCGAGCCGGTCCAGCGCCGACGTCGGATCGGCCGCAGCGCCGGCCGGTGAGACGACCTGGTCGAACACGGCCCGCATCGGGGCGAAGTCGCGGCGCTCCGCAGCATCCCGGTAGGCGGCATCGTGGACGACGCCCTGGACGGGTCGCCAGTCCAACTGCTAGCCAGCGTCGGCAGCGACCCGGTTCCAGGAACTCGTCACTGTCGATGCGGCCCGCAGCGTACTCTTCGCCGTCGGCACGAGTGGCCGGGTCGACGTGCAAGCCCTCCATCTCGCCGCTGTGCTCGGCCCGCGCGACGGCGAAACGACGGGCGCTCTCGGCCGGAGCAATCGTGCTCTGGATGGTGTTCGACGTGCTCACTCCCCCACTCAATCCGCCAGGTATCAGTCTGGCCGGTGACGGCTGTCATCGGTAAGGTGCGGGGGCGATTGAGTGAGGACGTAGACCCCAACCCTGTAGAGGACGAGTCGGATGTGAGGCCGTGCCGGTCTGCGCGGATTTCGAGTCGGTGACGACAGGCGCGGTTTCAATACGGCGAAGATAAGCCGGCGAACATGGGGAAATGCTTGACATTTTTGGTGAGCAGCTGCGCGTCCAGAAGTAGTGCCGTCGCCGCGATCGCAAGATCCGCGGCGTCGATTCCGCGATTGCCCGGCAGCCACGTACGACCGAGCTCCCCGGCTTTGTCAGCAACTTCTTCATCCAACGCGTGCCACGTGAGGACCGCGAGCAGAGCCCGAGTGGGCACTTCCTCCTGGGCTCGCATGCCGGCCAATACTTCCAGCCGGGTGACTTCACTCGCGTGCAGTAGACCCGTTGCGCGCGCACTGCGGAGAATGCTCGCAGCAGCAACCTCACCGCGGAGCACATCGATGAGCACCGACGTGTCAACGAGAACGTTCACCGCGGGCTTGTCGCTTGAAGGCGAGAACCTGAACGGAGGGTCTCGACATAGCTCTCACCATCAACAACACGACCGTGCCATGCGCCCAGCGCGGCATCAATGGCCTGAAGATCCTTATCGGCATCCTGTCGGAAGCCGTAAGTTCGCATGACCGCATCACGGATCAGCGCGGAAATCGAGCGACCACTCCGGGCTGCCTCCGCATCGAGAATGGTCCGATCCTCTTCCGTCAGCGAAATCTGAGTGCGCAGCATGATGTAAGAATACATCAAAGGGACCCGCGCAGCCCCTGGTGCGCAATGAACTGAGGTTGCCATCGTAGGATTCTGCCGTGCCCACCGTGCCCGTCTCTCCGCTCCGTCCCCCGCAGGATGAGCACGACGAACATGTGAATCCACGCAAGATCTCGCCGGTTCGAATCCTCTTAGCCGTCGGTGGCGGCGCTGGCATAGTCGCGCTGCTCTTCCTGCGCTCCTCGGCAACCGCGGCAGGCTTCGCGCTTCCTAATCGGCTTCAGGACCTGCTCACTCTTAGTATCAGCGTGATCATCGAGTCGTTACCGTTTGTGGTGCTGGGCATCCTGCTGTCGATCGTGGTCCAGATCTGGCTGCCTGACGGAGCGCTCGAGCGGTTCTTGCCGTCTAACCCTTTCTTGAGGCGGGCGGGTATTTCTCTTTTCGGAGTTTTCCTGCCTGTCTGTGAGTGCGGAAATCTCCCTCTTGCCCGTGGACTGATCCTGAAGGGCTTTAGTGTGCCCGAGGCGATGACTTTTCTTCTCGCTGCACCGATCGTAAATCCGATCACGATTGTGACGACTTATCAGGCGTTCGGCTGGAGCAATGGCATCCTTATTTCGCGGGTTATCGGTGGGTTTGTGATTGCGAACGTGATTGGGTGGGTCTTCAGCAGGCATCCCCAGCCCGAGTCGCTTCTCACTCCGAAATTCGTCGCCGAATGTGTTGCGAGCGAGCGCCATACGCATGCACATTCGCGCTGGTCGCAGAGCGTCGACGCATTCGTGCGCGAGGCGAGCGTGATCATGCCAGCGCTCTTCATCGGTGCGCTTCTCGCGGGCGGCATCCAGGTGCTGGTGCCTCGCGCCGTGCTCATCAACCTTGGTACAAATCCGATCTGGTCGATCGTTGCAATGATGGTGCTGGCGTTTGTCATAGCGGTGTGCTCGAACGTGGATGCGTTCTTCATCCTGCCTTTTGCGAGTACGTTTCTCCCGGGTTCGATCGTCACGTTCTTAGTTTTCGGTCCGATGATCGATATCAAGATGCTGACGATGATGCGTACGACTTTCACGACCCGGGTGCTGGTGCAGCTGACGGTCCTTGTGGGTCTTCTGAGCGCGCTCCTCGGGTTGGTGGTGAACTATGTGGTCTGAGCTGCAACGCTGGCGCGGCCTTATTCTGATGGGTGTCGCTGTTGTCGCGACGCTCTGGTTGGCGCTCGGAAGCCAGCTGGTGCTCTACATCCACCCGCGGTACATCATTTTTACCGCGATCATGTCCACACTTGCACTCGTCCTCGTGGTTGCCGGGCTGGTCCGACGAGGACGCGCCGATGGGGATGAACCAACGGCGAGAGGCTGGCGCCGAGCCCTGACTGCAGTAGTTTTGCTCGTCTGCGCCGCACTCGCGGTTGCGATGGTCGGTCTTCCCCCCGCGACCTTATCGAGCGCGACCGCCCAGCAGCGTGACATCAACGGCAGCCCTGTTGGCGCTCCATCACAATCGATGACGGATGTGTCGTCTGTGCCAGCGGGGGCATTCGCGAAGTTCACCGTGCAGGACTGGGCATCGCTGTTGCGCCAGACGAACGACCTCTCGTTCTATGAGGGCAAACCAGTGGATGTGATTGGTTTCGTCACTGCGGACACTGACGATCCGGGCAACGTCTTCTACGTTTCCCGGTTTGTTATCACCTGCTGCGCCGTCGATGCACAGCCGATCGGGGTTCCGGTCTATCTGGAGAACTGGCCCAACACTCTTCATGCCGATGATTGGGTCGAGGCAACAGGTTCCTTCGTTTCCAACCCGAGTCACGTGAGCAAACAGTCGATCGCATTGAGACCGAATTCGATAAAGACGGTGGATAGACCCAGTGACCCGTACCTCTACTGAACGAGCTTCCGAGCGGTCGGAAATCCCTTTTCGACGTGCGTTGATCGCCACCGTCGTCATAGTGGCGTTGGCCTGCGCGACGTTCGTGGTGCTCGGATATTTTCAGGGACCGAAGCTGTCATCGGCACAGGTTGACAGAACGGCCGCGACCCAGCAGGCGAGCCAACAACTGCGACTCTTCGCAAACGAGGCTGTTGCATCCGTCAAGGCCGACCAGGTGACGGTGCAGCCGCCCACCCCAACAACAGTTACGACAAACGGCGCGCTCATATCTATCCAATTCGCGCAACCTCTCGCGTACGCGACGCCTTACACGGTGACGGTCGCTGAGGTCACGAGCCTGTATTCGCCACAAGCATCTTCGCTGTCGTATTCCTTCACCACGACAGCTCCGACTCTTTTCTTTCTCAAGCGCGGACAGCCCACAGACCAGATCATCAGTGCAGACCTAAGAGGCTCCGAGCACGCCACGGTGTATTCGGCGCCGCAGATCCAGGACTTCGCGAAGGTCGGTAGGGCGCTGAGCGTAGTTAGTCTCAACCCGGACCACACGAGCAACCTCACCCTGGTCAACATCTCCGACGGCGCAAGCCAGCAAATCGTCCTGCCTGATCGCGGCGTCGTGGAAAAAATTGAAGGGGACTCGACCGGCACTCTCATCGGTTTCATCCTGACCAGCGCCCTTGGCGGTCCCGGGCAGTTGAACAATCGCGCCCTGTACACGATCAATTTCACGACCGGACAGGCGGTCGCCCCAGTCTTGGGTGTCGACGGCAAGCCCCTTGAGGTGCTCTCATGGCAATTCGTTCCGGGTACCCACAACCTGATCGCGCTGAGTATCCGCAACACACTGCTCTACATCGACCCGACCAGTCCCGGCTCGGTGGTGCCCCTCGGGCAGTTTCTGGAGATGGATGCGGTGTCGCCGGATGGCAAGACGGTCACCGCGACCGACCCGTTTGGAACCGTGGCCGTAACAATTGCCGACGGAACGAAAGCCCGACTTCCACCTTCACCGCTAGACGGAACTGTTCCCTATGTGGGGAAAACCACGGTGCTCAGCGGCGGCGCGCGCCTCGAGACCGTCGCGATCTACGATGCAAACGTCGGCAAGTTCAGAACCTTTCTGGTGCGCGATGATGGCAAACAAGCTCGCATCCTCTTCTCCACCGTCGACAACCTGGGCAGCATCGACAGTTACGTAGTCTCACCAAATGGTCAGTACGTTGCGATCGGGGTCGTACCGGATGCCTCGGTGCCGGACTCAGATGACTACTACTTCGACGCTAAGTCGAGAAGCCTCATGACAAGCATCCTGGATATTAACTCGGGCTCGGTGGTTCGCAGCCTCGACGGTTTCGCACTTCAGTGGTGACCTGGCCCAACTAATTGACGACTGTCCGCGAATGTGCGGGCGGAGGCTAAACATCGGCGTAATTTGCTCGTATGAGTGCCCGCCATCTCCTCGCCATGGTCGGCGTTTTTGGGTTTCTCACCGCGAGCACATTCATCGCCCCACCGTCCGCGGCATGGGCAGATAACTACCCCAGTTGGGCCGACGTTGCAGCCGCCCGAAACAGCGCTGCTGCTACCGAAGCTGCAGTCAACCAAATCCAGGGGTTGCTGGCGGGTTTCCAGGCCGAAGCGGACCGAACTGCAGCCGATGCAGAAGCAAAAGGTACGGTATGGGCGGCAGCTGACCAAAAATTCCAGGAGGCAGCGTTCAAAGCGCAGAACCTCCAGGACCAGGCGGACGCAGCCAACAACTCTGCCGTTGTCTATGAGCAGCGGGCTGGACAGATGGCCGCACAGCTGATGCGTGATGGCGGCAATGACCTCACCGCGACACTTTTCGCCAGTACCGGGGCCGTGGGAGCTGACAACCTGCTTGACAAGCTCGGAATGTCAACCAAAATCTCTGAGCAGGCCAATGCGATCTACGACCTCGCATTGCGAAACAAAAATACAGCCCAAGCGCTGAGCGACCAGGCGAAAGTTGCGAAGAACGAACTCGAAACGCTCAAGGCGGTCACCCAGAAGGCGTTCGATGACTCCGAAACCGCGGCAAAAGCGGCGTCCACCGCGCTGCAGGCGCAGCAAGATCATGCCACTCTGCTTCAAGCGCAACTCGTGGTACTTCGGCAGAACCGGGCAGCAACTGAAGCTGACTACCTTGCCGGCGTTAAGGCGCGATTCGGCGCTGGCGTAAACCTTGATGCCGGAGAAATCAGCATCTCGGGATGGGCTCGCCCCGCAGCCGGCTCAATTACTGACGGCTTCGGCTATCGCATATCGCCCATGGAGGGCGCGTCGACCTACCATCAAGGCACCGACATCGGAGCGCCCTGCGGAGCAAATATCTACGCCGCAACGAGTGGGGTCGTTGAATTCGCGGGCCGGAACGGCAGCTACGGCAACTTCATCCTTTTGCAGCACCCCTCCGGGATCGAGACGGCGTACGCGCACATCGTCAACGGGGGCATCCACGTCTCAGTTGGTGACGGGGTCGTCGTCGGTCAGAACATCGCGCAAGTCGGCACGACCGGAATTTCCACTGGATGTCACCTCCATTTCGAGGTGCGTATTAATGGGGTCGCCACCGACTCGGTCCCATTCATGGCCGACCAAGGCATCACGATCGGATAGGGATTTTTCTTTCCGCTGTACCGTTGGCGCTTGTTTCAGAGATCCCGAAGTCCTTCGCGGTCTGCGCAAACGACGCCTCGCGACGCCTCGCGATCGCAACAGCATCATCTCGAAACTCTCCTGAACAAGCTCTTGGCATGGCAAAAATCCTCCCAGCAGCAACCGAAAACACTACAAGTCGAGATCCCCCATCTCCGGACAATGATCGGGACTATGATCCATCCCGGGTTTCTTGGCGCTTTCTTCCTAGTGAAAGGCTGCTTTTATGCCCAAGACATACCGAGCCGAGGTTCGCCACTGTCAGCGAAGTTGGCGTGCGCCTACGAATCAGTTTTCCGCTATGCTGACGAGGATTAAGAGCGGTCCTCAGGTTGGAGCTTTTTCGACAACAAGGAACACCATGACTTTCCTTTCACCAGCTTCGCGCGCTGTGGCGGGTATCGGCGTTTTAGCGGTTCTCTTTGTGGTTGGTGGGGTAGCTACAGCAGCCTTTGCAGTGTCTACAACCTGGTCGCCTCCCGTCAATGTTTCCACTACCGGACAAAACCTCCACCCGCGCATCGCTGTGGATGCATCCGGTCTTGCTACCGCCGTGTGGGATAACGACGACGGCTCCACCTCCATCGTGCAAGCAAGTTCTTCCCTCAACGGTGGAGCATGGTCGAGCCCCACCACTGTTTCTACGACCGGGAGCAACAATCTCCCACAGATCAGCGTGAATGGGTCAGGTCTTGCCACCGCCGTATGGCAGCACTTCGAGAGCAACGATCACACTGTGCAAGCGAGTTACTCCGTCAGCGGTGGGAAATGGTCGACCCCCTTCACCGTTTCCACCACCGGCAGCAACGACCTCCCGCAGGTCACTGTGGATGGGTCAGGTCTTGCTACCGCCGTGTGGGTTTCCCGGGACGCCAACAACAACAACACCGTGCAAGTGAGTTCTTCCGCCAACGGTGGAACATGGTCGAACCCCACCCCTCTTGCCTTCACCGGGGGAACGGTACCGTATCCGCAGATCATCGTGGATGGGTCAGGTCTTGCCACCGTCGTATGGCAAGACAGCGCCGGCACCCTGCACTCGAGTTCTTCCCTCAACGGGGGAACGTGGTCGAACCCCGCATCTGTTTCTTCTAACGAAGTCTCATACGACGCGAAGATCACTGTGGATGGGTCAGGTCGTGTCACCGCCATATGGACTCACCTAGACGCCAGCGTCAAATTAATTGTGGGATCGAGTTATTCACATAGCGATGGAACATGGTCGGTCCCGGTCGATCTTTCCGCCGCCGGGCAAAACGCACGCACCCCGCAGATCACTGCGGATGGATCCGGTCTTGCTACCGCCGTATGGACTTACCCTGACACCGCCAACAACCTCATCGTGCAAGCAAGTACTTCCCTCAACGGTGGAGGATGGTCCAGCCCCGTCCCTGTTTCCACCGCTGGGCAAGACACCGCCAACCCGCAGATCACTGTGGATGGGTCAGGTCTTGCCACCGCCATATGGGAAGGCTTCAACGGCAACAACACCGTTGCGCAAGCGAGTACTTCTCTCAACGGTGCAACATGGTCGAGCCCCGTCGTAGTTTCCACCCTCGGGCAAGACGCGAACGACCCGCAAATTGCTGCAGACAAGTCAGGCTTCGCTACCGCCGCATGGCTCCGCCCCGACGGCGAAAGCGCCAACACTGTCCAAGCAAGCTTCTTCGACAGCCGCGCCCCCGCCGCCCCAGTTTTAGCTGCGACCGGTATCGACATCACAACACTTGCACCGACCACCATTTTTGCTCTACTGGCCATCATCGCCGGCATCAGCATGATCCACCTGCGCCGCCGCACACAAGCACCGGCTGCCCTGGTTAGCTCCACCCCTCAACAGCACCACACACGAAGCCACAAAAAACCAGTAGCGCCTTAGCCGCTGTGTCTCGGGATTGACCCCGAGTCTGCCAGCGACATGGCTTGCCTCAGCGAGATAAGACGGGTGATCGGGACGAGCCTCATTCCCAGTGATGGATATGTCTTCTTCATCATCGGCGGCAATGAAGATCGGTGTGTTTTCTGACTCCGCTGACAGCTTCCCATCGGAGAGACCGCTGGTCCTGCATCGAATGCCGAAGTCGGCGATGAGGGAGCTCGCTGCCAATACGGAGCCTTGCTCGAGGTGCAGCTCGACATGCGATCGCAACCGAAGCGAACCGCAGACAAACGTGCGACCGGACGGGATAGTTACTTGGCCGCCGCCTGCGAGAAAGCAGGCGTCAATGGCGCTCTGAACCGCCACGGTATCACTGTCGATTCCGTTTCCCTGCGCCCCGAAATCCCTCACGTCGTGCAGATGAACCAGTCCCTGCGCCGTTACTGCTTCAGTCTCGAGTTCGCCCAAGCAACGTTTAGCTCACTATGAAGAGCCCCCCCACCCTCATGTCCGTTGAAGGGATAGACGCGGATACCCTTCGGACCCGCGTATCGGTTGTACGCGGCAAAAACGGTGGACGGCGGAGTGACTTCGTCCATGAGCCCGACCGAGAACAATGCGGGCGCCTCTGACGCGTCGACAAAATTTGCCACGTCAAAATTGCTCAGAGTGTCTAAGACAAGCTCGACATCTGCACGATGAGAGGCAAGATACCGGGCGAGCTCGGCGTACGGCTCTGAATTCGTGATGGTTATCGCGCGTTCGAAGTGGCTGAGGAACGGCACCTCCGCCATCACCCCGGCTAGTCCCCGTACGAGGCCCGACACAGCAAGAGAGACTCCGCCGCCCTGGCTCCCGCCCGCGACGAAAACATTGCGCGGGTCGATTTGGGGCAGGGATCGCACGACCTCAACAGCGCGCACCGCATCCACAAATAGTCGTCTGTAATAGTAAGTTTCCCTGTCGCGGATACCCCGCGTCATAAATCCGGCGACAGCAGGGGCCGCCGGGCCGTGCATCTCGTCAGGAGTGTGGCCGTTGCTGCCCCCCGATCCCTGCCCCCGAGTGTCCATGAGCAGATGCGCATAGCCCGACAGCGCCCAGCGCGATGGCGCACTCGCGTAGCCGCGTCCGCCCGAGTAACCCACGTACTCGACGACTGCGGGAAGTGGGTCAGGGGCCCCACGAGGCATCCAAAGCCACGCCTTGATCGGATCACCGTCGAAGCCTGCAAATTCGACATCGAAAGTGTCGATGAGCACGAATTCGTTATGTAGCTGATGGACCCGGACGTTCAACGGCGCCCGCCCGTGCTGGGCTAGCGTCGATTGCCAGAACTCGGCGAAGTCAAGGGGTCTGCGAAGTGCCGGTCGATAGCCCTCAAGCTGATCGAGGCTCAAATCGAACTGCGACACAAGCTCTCCTCATTAATACCGGTTTGAAAGGTCGAGCAACCGCGAACAGTTTGAGCACGCGAATCGGCCACCGAAGCGTGGTTATCAAAATTGGGCTGCTATGGATTTCGGACAGCGAAATTAGTGGTTTTTTCTACGCTGCCAGGGTTGGCTTTTGATCACCATAGTGGACTTCGTTGGCCCGTCGGTAACCGAGGCCTGAGTGCCGGCGTCGACTCTTGTAGAGCACCTCGATGTAGCGATGAGGTCTTTGCGAGCCTGGGCTTTGGTCGCGTAAACGTTTCGGTGGACGCGCTCGTTTTGAGCATCGAGAAGAACGATTCGGCCATACTGTTGTCCCAACACACGCCGGTGCGACCCATGGATGATCGCATCCGCGGGCCGGTCACCAAGGCCCGGAAATCGGCCGAGGTGTAAGACGCTGCCTCGGTCGGAGTGCCAGATCGCGTCGGGCTCGATCAGGGTCGTCGCAGTAGCATTTTTGAGCGCATCGGCGACCAGCTTGGTGCGCATGTGGTCGGCGATGGGCCAGCCGACGACCTTTTTCGAGAAGCAGTCGATGACGGTGGCCGGGTGGACGAACCCCTGCCACGTATGGACGTAGGTGATGTCCCCGACGAACTTCACGCCCGGACGGTCGGCGGTGAAGTCTCGTTTTGCCAGGTCGGGCATGTTCGCCGCGGCCAACACGTCGGCCTGCGTCGTGACCCGGAAGGGGCGCGGTTGGCAGGCCACGAGGCCCTCACGGCGCATCATCTGCCGCACCAACTCGGGGGAACACTGCGTCTGCTCCGCAGCGAGGTCCGCGTGGATTCGGCGATACCCGTAGGTGGCGTCAGACTCCTCAAAATAGTGTCGGATCCGGCCCAGAGGGGCTTCCCGGCGGGCCGAAGTGGCCGATTGGGGCCGCGTCAGCCCGTGGTAGAAACCAGACGTGGACACCCCCATCCAGCGGCACATTTTCACGACCGGATTCCGGTTGGTGGGCACACACTTCTGGGAGTCGATGAACTCGTACCGGCTCGCTACCGCTGCTCCCGCGCGATAGTCAAGCTGCTGCTTTTTTAGGAATTGAGCCTCGGCCTTGAGCTCCTGGACTTCCCGATCAAGCTCTTTGAATTGGGCTCGTTCCGGGACGGTCAGTTCGGTCTCACTGCCACCGTTCGCTTCGCGGTGCTTGATCAGCCAGTTACGCAGAGTCTCGGGGCCGACCCCGTAGGCGTCGGCCACATCCTTGATCGGTTTGGATGTGTTGATCACCTCGCGGCAGAACTCGTCCTTGAAGTCCTGGGTGAATTTTCGGCGTGCTGCGGTCATGCTCATCTCTACTTTCCGTAAACCCTCATTTTAAGAGGGCCAACTGTCCGAGATACCCGCGGCAACCCGGTCGGGACACCGCGCCCATTTGGGTCGCGATTGCCACCGTCGTGCTGTCGTTCAGTGTCGCCCCCTACATCACCGCGGCGATCATCGGCAGGGTGCTGACGACGATCGTGTAGCGGGCTTCCCAGTCGACCAGGGCTGCCATCGAAGATTAGCCATACGATGGACAAATGCTCGCTGCTGACACCGCGTGGGACAGCGGCCTGGCCCGTTTAACGGCAGCAGCGCGGGATGTCGAAGTGGGCTGGTCCTGCCCAGACTGGCTGTTGCGCGCTCGCGACGGCACCGAGCGGCCCGCCCGGTTGTCCACCGAGAACATCCACCTGCGCGAGGTCGGCGTCTTCTCCGAGTTCACCGTCGAAGCACATCACGGTGTCGAACTGATCGCTCGCCTCCAGCTGCCCGACTCCCTCTGGGGGGTGCCGCTTGCCGGGCAGCCGCTGCAGCTCACCATCAACTCGCTGCGCCCCATCGACATATTCGTCGATGATCAGCGGGTCTTCGGCGATTCGCTGCCAGTCGTAGCAGCCGGACCCGCCCTCATCACCCTGGTTCGCGAGTTGGTGCCGGGCGATAACGGGCAGTTGCGGCTGAGCGTATTGCCAAGCCCCGTCGCGCTCGGTGGCGAGTGGGGCCGTACCGCTCTCACCCTCCAGTTCACCACCCCCGCACTTCGAGCCCGCTGGCGGCTGCTCGACCTAGCCGTTGCGCGGCTCATGCTCGCGGCCGAATTCGCGGAGACCCCCGAGCAGCGGGCGTCGCTGGATGTCGCGGCGCGGACAATCCCGCATGACATCGCAAGCGCGTCATCGGCCACTGTGCACACGCTGCTCGGCGACGACGGCGCGGCCGGAACGGTTTTTGCCGGCCTGAGCTGGCTCGACAATGCGCTTGCGCAGTACCGCATCCACTGCATCGGCCACTCCCATATCGATCTCGCTTGGTTGTGGACCTACGAGGACACGCGCGAAGTGATCGTGCGCGACTTCGAGAGCGTACTTGCGCTGTTCGATGACTACCCCGAGTTTCGGTTCACTCACTCACAAGCCAGGGCGTACGCGCAACTTGAAGAATCCCGACCCGACCTGTTCGAACGTGTGCTGCAGCGCATCGGCGAGGGCAGGCTCGAACCGGCGACCCTGCAGTGGGTGGAGTCGGATCTGCACATACCGAGCGGACCGGCCCAGGCCCGGCAGCTGGTTGAAGGGGTGCGGTACTCGCGCGAGCATCTCGGCGTTTCCCCCACCGTGCTGCTTGCGCCCGACACCTTCGGGCACAATGGCAACCTCCCCCAGCTTGCCGTGCAGGCGGGGGCACGCGTCCACTATCATCACCGCGCCAATCCCGGTTTTAGCGCTAGCGGTGGGCACTGGCCGGCCTACTGGTGGGTGGGTGACGACGGCACCCGACTGCTGAGCATAAGCACTCCGATCTACCTCGGCCCCGTTACTGCAAGCCGGCTTGCCGCAGACCTCATCGCGCTGGGACGGCGCAACGGAATCCGCGATGTCTGTTATTTTTACGGCGTAGGCGACCACGGGGGCGGGCCCACTCGCGCCGACCTCGACACGATCAGGGCGCTGGGGGCTGCCAGCGGCTTTCCCGCCGTGCAGTGCTCCACCATGTCCGAATACGCCGACACGCTGCTCGAAAGCGGTGTGCCGTTGCCGGAGCACCATGGTGAGTCCGACCACGTTTTCGAAGGCTGCTACGTCAGTCAGTCCGACGCGAAGCGCATGAACCGTGTCAGCGAGAATGCCCTGGTTGCCGCCGAAACGCTGGCCGCACTCGCAGGACTCAGCGCCGAAGACGAGCTTGATTCGGCGTGGCGGACAGTTTTGCACCACCAGTTCCACGACATTCTCGGCGGTTCTGCGGTAGCGGGCGCATACCGCGACCAGGCTGCCGATGCCGAAACCATGGCCACGGTTGCTGCTCGGGTATCGGCGGGCTCGATGACGGTGCTCGCTGCGGGCATCCCGCGCGATCAGATCGCCCTGACAAACGTGCTGGGATCAAGCCGGAGCGATGTCGTCACGATCCCCGCAACGCTGGCGGGCAACGCGAGCTCGGCGACGATCGGCGCGGGTGCGCTGCCGGTGCAGCGCACCGCCAACGGCGACCTCATACTGCTGGCGCGGCTTGAGCCATTCGAGACGGTGGGCGTCGAACTGGGTCACGACGGCGAGCCGGGAGTTGCCGTGCGGGTCGAGGAGGCGGCGGGCGGGTTCGATGTCACGACCTCGTCGTTCCGAGCACGAGTGGATGCGGCATCCGGAATCGTCGTCTCCCTGGTTGACGCCGTCACCGGTGCGCTGCTCGTCGGGCGAGGCGAGGTCACGAGTCCCGAGAGCCTGCGACAACACCACTACGACTTGGGCCTCGGAGCGCTCGTTGTCACTCATGAACGTCCGCACGCCATGTCATCGTGGGTGACCGATCGGGGCGATAGCGAACGCACGCTTATCTC
>JAYSPT010000049.1:0-11683 GCA_043721995.1 Salinibacterium sp.
TTCCGACTCAAGCCGCTCGACCGGGTGCTGCCCGCGGCCGAGGCAGCGGGTGTTGCAATCATCGCGCGCGTACCGCTCGCGTCGGGCCTGCTCTCCGGCCGTTATACCGCCGACACCGTGTTCGCCGAGAACGACCACCGAAACTACAACCGAGAAGGCAAAGCTTTCGACGTTGGGGAGACGTTCGCGGGCGTCAACTACGAGCAGGGAGTCAAAGCCGCCCACGAGTTCGCGGGCTTCGCCGGGGCGCACGGGCTCACCCCCTCGGTGGCCGCACTCGCGTGGCTGGCCCAACTTCCGGGCGTCACGAGCGTCATCCCCGGGGCTCGCAACGTGACGCAGGCCCAGTCGAATGCCTCGGCCGGCGACATACCACCGCTCCCGCCCGAATTCACGCAGCAGGTCACCGACTTATACGACCGCTACTTCCGCGCTGCGGTGCATTCCCGCTGGTGAGGAATGGCTCGTGCGGGGCGCGATGCTGTGTGTACGCACCGCCACCTGCTGGCGCGATCCACCAAACTGGTCGGTCATCCGCTTCGGTTCCGTGCCGTATCCCGCGTTGCCGGTGAGCTGCGAGTCGCCACGGCTGTGAACGGCATCTGGTCGGATGTGACAATTTCGCTCCACTTGCCGGCCCAGTTTGCTACTTGACACGCATTCCAAATTGGAGTTAGTTATAACTAACATCAAATAAGGGAGCATCCGATGAAGAGCGACCGCCCGTCACGCGCCTCATTGAGCGCTGACGGCGCGAGCGATAGTAAGAGTGCCCTGGAAGTAGCCACGCTCGCGAATGGTCGACTCGCATGACCGCGAAACCGGATCGAACCTATTCGATGACCAACCGTTCGGCCGCGGCTGCCGCCACGCGGGAGAAGATCCTGCAGGCGACGCTTCAACTCGCCAACAAGAAGTTGACGGTCGAAATTGTTCTTGCGGATGTTGCAGATCGTGCTGGTGTAACCGTGCAGACCATACTTCGGCACTTCGGCACCCGCGATGGCCTCTTCGATGCGGCAGTTGTCTACGGGGGTGACGAAGTGGTTGCCGAGCGGGAGACTCCGATTGGAGAAGTCGAGAGGGCAATGACCGTGATCGTGGACCACTACGAGGCTCGGGGCGATTGGGTGATTACCCTGCTCGGGCAGGAGGCATCCGATGAACGCATCCGCGGTATCACGGTGCCGGGAAAACAGTTGCATCTGCAATGGGTACAGGAGGTATTCGGTCCGCAACTCGCCAGTCGGCCTGTTCGCTGCCGTGGCACCGTCACCAACCTTTTGGTCGTCGCCACCGACGTCTACTGCTGGAAACTCTTGCGTCGTGATCGGGGTCTTAGCCGCGCAGAGACCGAAACATCCATGCGCGCACTGGTCAACGCGGTGCTCGCGATACCGGACTCTGCACTAACGAATACCCCATCAGAGAGCGAGTGAAATGTCTAACATCCTGTTCGTCACCTGGGACGGCGGCGGCAACGTCGCTCCGGCCGTACTCATTGCGAAAGAACTCCAGCAACGCGGCGACACTATTCGTTTTCTCGGCCAATCCCAGCAGCGCGAAGCGCTCGAGTCGGCCGGATTCGCATTCACGGCCTACTCGAAGAAGCACTTGTGGACGGCCACCGGCAAGCGGGGTGCCCTCAAGAACACGCTCGGGTTCCTCGGCCTGCTCGTGGGCCGCAGTCTCGGTCGCGACATGCTGGCTGACCTGGCGACCACTCCCACGGATCTCGTCGTCATCGACTGCTTGCTTTATGGCGCTTTGGATGCAGCGAAGAACGCCGGCTTACGCTACGCACTTCTGGTGCACTCCCTGTATGCGGCGATCGAGACGAAGATGGCCGGTGGTGCGCCGGGTGCAATTGCTCGCATGGTCGGTCTCAGCCCACGACCGTTGTGGGCGAATGCGGACCCGACAATCGTCACCACCCTCGAGGAGCTGGACCCTGGCCGCACCGCATCTGGTATCCAGCTCAACTACACCGGTCCGGTGATTGCGGAGGTCACATCGCACCGCACTACGGCTGAACTCCCCTCGATCCTCGTCAGCCTGAGCACGACGTACATCGCGGGACAGGCCAAGCTGTTGCAGAAAATCATGGACGCGACGGCAGACCTCACCGTGCACGTAATCGTCACAACGGGCCCCGCCGTCAATCCCACCGAACTTCACCCGGCGCGAAATGCTGAAGTGCACGCGTTCCGTCCGCATGCGGACGTGATGCCGACCGTCTCGCTCGTCGTAGGACACGGTGGACACTCGACCACGATGCTTGCGCTCGCGCATAACCTGCCGCTCGTGATCCTCCCGCTGAACCCCGAGTTCGACCAGCCGATGATTGCTGAGGTGGTTCAAGAGAGCGGCGCCGGGCTCGCTTTGCCGTCGTCGTCGTCGGCGAACGCGATCCGGGAAGCGATCGAGCGGATGCTGGGCGCCGGCGCCCACCGGCAGGTGGCCGAGCGACTTGGCACCGCAATTCGAGCCACCCACGGTGCCGCCACCGCGGCTGACTTGGTGCAGCGCTCAATCGCGAACGCTGCGCACGTCTAGCGGTCGGGTGCGCTAGCTTCCGATCGCTTCCGCCTCTGCAAGCGCAGCGAGAACCTCATCGGCGACGGATCCGGGGAAACCGAGGTCCTGCACCAGTTCACCACCGGCGGCAACGATAGCGTCGCGCAGCGGCTTCACCCAGGTCTGCTCGAACGCAAGGATTGCGGCGGAGCTGTTCGGTGCGATCGAAGCGGTCAGCTCGAGAACATCTTCGTCTGAGATAAGGCCGTCGGCATCGATCATGATCCTGCCGAGCGCAGCGATGTCGGCATCGGGGGAGAGCTCGCTGATCTCGAAGTAGTCGGTTTTGCCGTCAGCATCCTTCGTGACAAAGAGGCCATCGACGATGGAGATGATGCCGGACTGCACGACCTTTTCAAGCTCCGGAAGAATGTCGCCAGTGAAACGGTTCTCTGGGAAAGAGAGCACAATCAGCTCAATTGGACCAAGTTACATTTCGAATTCCCTCTCGTTGTGTGGCTACAGCCTATTCGCCGCGGCGTACGTCGTAGCCTGTGGGGGTGATTGACGCCAGGCCCCATCCGGATCTGACTCCTGAGCGCAAGCCGCTCTCCGTCTATGGGGTCGGCGCGGAGCCGGATGTACGTTTCAGCCTCGCCAACGAACGCACGGCCCTGGCGTGGGTGCGCGCAGGCCTGACCCTTGTCGCGGGCGGCGTGGCGGTCACGACCCTTGCCACCTTCGCTGACCTTGGCCCCATCCTCGACGTGCTCGCGGCGCTGGCGTGCCTGAGTGGCGGAGGGCTCGCGATCTCGGCTCTCTACTCTTGGCGGCGTAATGAGAGGGCGCTGCGGCTGGGCCAACCGTTACCGGCACCGGTCGCCCTGCCCTGGCTAATCGTTGGCGTCTCGCTACTTGCCGTGTTCTTTGCGATCTACGCGATTCTTCAGGCTGCGAAGAAGTGACCACTTCGACGACTTGCCCACCCCGGGCAACTGGATGACCCAGCCCGAACGTACCGCACTGGCGTGGCGACGCACGGGCCTCTCCGCGGGTGTCGTCTGCCTGGTGCTCGCTCTCAGTCTGGTGCGCCTCAACCTCGCCTACCTCGCGATCGGCGCCGCTGCACTTGCCGTCATCACCGCCGTACTCGCGATGCGGCATTTTCCGAATGGTGCACCGCTCACGCGGGAGTACGCCTGGCCGGCGCTCACGCGACTCGTCGGCGTTGTGGCGGCGGTCGCACTCGTCGGCGTTGTGGCTGCGGTGTTGGCCGCAACCCGCTAGAAGGTTGCCACGTTTCCGGGCAGCCCGGAGATGCGCTTGGGCGCCTTACGCTTGCGGCGCGCGTAGACGAGGGCTCGCTCGCTGGAGAGCGAGAGCAGCACGAGTACGTTGAGGCAGATCGTGGGCAGGTTGGCCGTGATTGATGCGCGATCGCCGCCGAACCCCGAGATGATCTCCAGCGCAATGACGAAAACTGCGAAGGACATTGCGAGCACTCGGGGAACATTCCGCCCGAGGAATACGCCCCAGGCGATGAGCAGGCTCGCGATGCCGATGAGCACGACGAGCACACTGAATACGATCAGCAGGATACCCACTACGTCGCGGAGCTCCGCGGCCACTGACGCAGCGGCTGACGCTGGCCCGGAGATGCCGTCGATGTTTGAAGCAATTGCGGACAGGCCGCTCAGTGCAACCAACAGAGCTCCGACGATCGTCGGAGACGGGCGCCTGTCGCGACTGTCGGTGACTACCTCGTCTGCACCGGCCGGAGCATCCACCCTCCGCAGGTCCACGACAGGCAGGTTGCCATCGGTCTCGATAGTGTCGCCACCGCCATTGCGGGCGTGGTAGCCCGCCGAGAAGCCCTCGATGGTATGCACGTGGATGGTTTGGGTGGCCTTCAGCGTGGTGATGACGTGGTCACGTTCTACGTCAGTGTCCGGGGCGATCTTGTGCGTGATCTGCAGAGTGAACAGCGAGAAGCCGACACTGCGATCGTAGGTCCCGGCAGCAAGCCACTCGGCGCGGGAACCACCGGGCAGCAGCCAGTTCTCGGGGCAGCGCCAGAAGCGCACATGATGGCGCTTGCCGGGCGTGCCATTCACTTCCTGCTGGTAAGCGAAATCCTGTTTGCGCCCAAAGAGCAGAAGCGGACTCACCGGCGCTTCGAGGTAACTGCGGCGCAACAGGGTCGAGCGAACGATGCGAAGTCCGGTACGCAGCGAGAGGTCATCCGCGCGGGTCCAGCCGGCGGACTCCATCGCGACGTGGAGTTGCGCCTCCGACCCCAGCAGCGCGAGATTCACCGGATCGCCGAGCAGACCATCGCTCGTTCGTGCGCGGCCGATGAAGTAGCCGGGCACATAGATGCGCGTCAGGATGCGATGGAGCCGCGGCAGCAAGAGGTACGCGAGCACGACCCAAAATCCCACCCAGAATAAAATCTGCCACCAGCCGAGGCCAAAACTCTCACGAATCAGCTCCCACATCAACCAGATGGAGGCGAGACCTCCGAAGACGAAGAACATCGAGTCGATGGCCGAGTCGCTCGCCGGGTTCTTGGGGTCATCCAGAATCCCGGGCAGTGCGGGGATCTTGGGGGAGTGGGCCACCAGCGAAATCTATCCGCTGACGCGGAACACGGCTAGCCGAGTGAGAAACTCGGCCGTGACCACAGCCGTGACGACCACGGTGAAACTGCCCGCACCAGACGCCTCCCTCGCCTTCCGGGCGGGCCGCGACATCCCGTGGCGGCGCTGGCGCACCTCAGGAAACAAGTATCGGTTTCTGCGCGACGGCCCCGATAAAGCGAGTCAGCAGCGTCGCGGTCAGTACTCCCGCAGCGAGGATGCTGGCGAGTACGACAATCTGAAACCGTCCGGCTTCCAGGGGTGACGCACCCCCGAAGATCGCGCCCACGAATGCGCCCGGCAGCACGACGATTCCCGTGGTGCGTGTTTGGTCAATCGTGGGCAGGAGCGCGGTCCGAATCGCGGCGCGCGCCTGCTGCACGGTCGAGATGCGTGGCGTGGCGCCCAGGGCGAGCCAGCCCTCGACCTCATCCCAGTGATCAAAAACCGTCGTGCGGAAGATGCGCTGCGTCAGGATGGCGATTGTCATCGTGTTGCCAATGACGATGCCACCGATCGCAAGCGCGTAGCGGGGCGAGAACTCGATAGCCCCGGTTGCGAACACCACGACCATTACGACCGAGGGCCCCGCCACCATGGCAAGCGCGATCGTCGCAAGATCACGCCGTAGAGCTTTCGCACGTCGGGCTGCGGTGAACACGGCCGCCACGAACATGACCGCAAGGCCAACTGCGACCCAGAACGGATCCTTGAGGATGCCCGCCAGAACGAGACTCAGCAGGGTCAGTTGCACGACGGCTCGCGCAAGCGCACCCAGAACCGCCAGCGGATGCGCGACCTTGAACAGCGCCAGCCCGCCCGTCGCGACGGCAGCCAGCACCGCTACCGCGACTGCAGTCGGCACCCAGAAGAGCACAGCATCCATTGAACGACAGTAGCGAATCGGCCACGACTCGAACACCCGGCCGTAGGGTAGGAGCATGGATCTTCAGCTGACCGGCAAGCGTGCGATCATCTCCGGCGGCAGTCGTGGCATCGGCTATGCGACAGCCGAAGCACTGACGGCCGAGGGCGTCGATGTGGTGCTCGCGGCGCGGGGCGAAGACGTTCTCACCGCCGCCGCCGCGCTCGCTGCATCGAGCGGTCGGCGGGTGATCGGCCTTCGAGCTGACACCTCCGACGACGAGTCAGTGCGAGCGATGGTTGCTTCCGCCGTCGAGCATCTGGGCGGTGTGGACATCCTCGTTAACACCGCCGCGACGCCATGGAGCGCGGAGAAGAACTTCACCGGCATCGAGACGAGTGACGAGCTCATGCGCGGTGAGTTTGAGGTGAAAGTGCTCGGGTATCTGCGCACCGCGCGCGCGGCTGCGCCGCACATGATCGAGCAGGGTTGGGGTCGCATCATCAACGTCTCCGGACTCGGCGCGCGGAACGCGGGCTCCGTCGCGCAGACGATGCGCAACATCAGCGTGTCGGCGATCACGAAGAACCTCGCGGACGAGCTGGGTCAGTACGGAATCAACGTGACGGTGGTGCATCCGGCCATCACTCGCACCCCGGCGTTGACCGCGCGCCTCACGGCCCAAGCCGTCGAACACGGCACGAACGTCGAGGCCCTCGAGTTGGCCATGGTCGCAAACAGCGTGCACAGGATGATCGACGCAACAAACATCGCGGATATCGTCGCGTTCCTCGCCTCACCCCGCAGCATCGCGATCACCGGAGATGCGATCGCGGCAGGCGGGGGAGTGCCTGGGCCGATCTACCTGTGACGCCGCACTCTCGGTGACCGCTCCGACGCCGACTTTGCCGACTTTGCCGAATTTGAGCCGCAGTCACGGCGGCCGATACCGCAACTAGAATTGTGCCATGACAAGTGAGTTGGTTCTGGTTACGGGTGGTTCCGGCTTCGTAGGCTCGCACTGCATCCTCGCGCTGCTGAATGCGGGCTTTCGTGTGCGCACGACTGTGCGCTCCCTCGATAAGGAGCCCGCGGTGCGCGCGATGCTTGCTCTCGGCGGATACAGCGGCGAAGCCGATCGGGTTACCTTCGCAGCCGCAGACCTGCTGTCGGATGACGGGTGGGCCGCGGCAGTCGAGGGCTGCGAGTTCGTGCTGCACGTCGCATCCCCGTTCCCGTTGGGAACCCCGAAGGATGAGAACGACCTCATCATCCCGGCCCGTGAAGGCGCTCTTCGAGTGCTGCGCACATCTCGGGATGCCGGCGTCAAGCGAGTCGTGCTGACCTCCTCGTTCGCGGCGATCGCCTACGGGCGTCCGGATCACGTGGGAACTTTCACGGAGAACGACTGGAGCGACCCGGACGGGGTCGGTATCAGTGCCTACGCGAAATCCAAAACGCTCGCCGAGCGCGCGGCGTGGGACTACATCGGCACCGAAGGCGGCTCCCTCGAACTCGCGGTTGTCAACCCCGTCGGCGTCTTTGGGCCGACCCTCTCCAAGGACTACTCGACCTCGGTCGAAATCGTGAAGCGCATCATCAACGGTGAACTACCGGGGCTCCCGGACCTGTCATTCGGCATAGTCGACGTTCGGGATGTCGCGGACCTCCACCTTCGCGCGATGACCAACCCCGCGGCCAAGGGGGAGCGTTTCCTCGCCATCGCTGGCGCTCCGATGAGTTTGGTGGAGCTGTCCCGCGTGCTCAAGCAGCGGATGGGCGAGGCGGCGCGCCATGCGCCCACCGGGAAGCTTCCGAACTGGGTTGTTCGTTTGCTCTCGGTCGTCAGCCCGCCCGTCCGGCAGATCGTGCCCGACCTCGGAAAAGTGAAACTCGCGTCGAACGAAAAGGCGCGGACAGTGCTCGGTTGGGCGCCACGTTCGAACGAGGATGCGGTGGTCGCGACCGCTGAAAGCCTCGTTGCGCTGGGGCTCGTCAAGAAGTAGCGACCGGCGTCACACGCCCTATTGCAGCGCTGACATCGAGCCCCGCTGGCTCGATCCCACGGTGTCGTAGCGCGCCAGCGCGTCGGCGTCTCGCGCAAGAGTGACGGAACGACGGACCGTGTCGAGCGCTTCCACCGGGTCTACCGCGGCTTTGGCGATCGTCAGTTGGCGTTCGGCCTCGGCGAGTCGCGTACGGGCATCCACGCCAACGCGGTGCTGGGTGATGTAGTCATGGGCCGCCGCGATCTGACTGGTAACCGAGACCAGGGTTCCGGCGTAGGCGGCGCGTGCGTGCGCGAGTCGTTCGGCCTGGTTGCGGGCGGACGCCAGCGCGGTGTCGAGAGCAGACACCGCATCTCCCAGCCGATCCAATTCCGCGACGGGGTCACCGGGGCCGGTCGGGCGCGAACGGAGGATCGACTGGATGCCCGCGATCGCGTCAATGATCGCCTTGCCTGTGTCGGCATCCGGAGCCTTGTCGCGCTCGACCTTCGCCTCAACCAGGTCGGCTGTCGACTTGGTGCGCAGCGTCGCTAACGCGTCAGTGGCGCACTCCAGATTGGTCGCGGTCGCGTCCACTGCGGCGACCAGCTGGTCGGCGCGCTGCACCGAAAGAGCTGCCCGTTGCAGTGTGCCTGAGACATCGTTCACGCCCTGCACCGAGATCGCGGGTGCGGCACCATCGGCAACCGTCGTCGCATCGGTGAGAAGTTTTCTCGCCTCCTCGGGGTATTTGGAAATCTGGGCGAATGTGGTGGGCAGGTAGGCCGTAGCGAGTGCGGCGATCGTCGACTTCGCCGTGTCGACGCGCGTGGTCAGGTCGGCGATCCGTGAACGCAGGTCGGTGAGGGTTCCGGCTGCGTTCGCCTCTTTGCTGCGCAGGTCCGCGAAGGTGCGATCCTGGCTGGAGAGCGAGGCACCGGCCTGGTTGCAGAGCGCGATGATCTGCAGTGTCCACTCGCGACGCTGCTGATCGGAGTCGGGGTATGCGTCGTCGAGTGCCTGTTTGAGTCGAAATGCTTCAGCCACTTTCGTCTTGGCGTCGGTGAGGGCATCCGCGTAGGGCTGCGCTTTGTCGGCCCCGAACTGGGCTGTCGCGTACCCAAGCTCGTCAGCGGCTTCGCGCAATTCGTCGTCGAGTTTCACGAGCAGGCTGCCCGCCTGCCTGCTGAGCGTGAGGATGCCCCCGACGCTCGAGTCCTGAATGCGCGAATCGCCCCGCCTGCGAAAGAGCACCACGAACCCGACCACAACGAGGGCGATGAACCCAAGGATGAGTACGACAGCACCCACCGCGACCCCTTGAAGCACCGTGGGTCCGTCTGTGACGACCTGAAACCCGGGCTCCATGAGGTCAGTCTAGAACGGACCCAGTATGCAAAACTCGCCAGTATCTGCGCGGATTTGCGGTACCCCCACCTTAAGGTTGGCTCGTGTGGCGTGCCGATAAGACGACGAACGACTTCAGAGTCGAGCCCGAACTCGTGGAGCCCAAAACCGAGCATGGCTATGCGCAGGTGCAGGTCACCGCGCCTCATGCCATCTCTTTCGGTGCGCCGGACGTGATTGCCGGCAACATCGCCGAGCCGGTCTGGGCGGGGTGGCGCGAAGAATTGTCGGAGGTCGGCGGTCGTTCGCCGCTGCTTCATTTCGAGGATTCACCGCGCAGTCGCATCGAACTCTCCACCACGCATCCGGGAGGGCTCGCGCAGTTCATCACCGGCAAATCGACATTGCTCTCCAGCCTGATTCGGGATGATGTTGCCCTCCGCACTGCGAAAGTGGCGGCCGGTGCAATCGCGGCGAAGGGCCTCGAGCTCTCGTCAGCCCGCGGCATCGACGCAATCCATCTCGGTATCGGAATCGCGGAGTGGCAGTTCGAGGGGATCGCCTTCTGTTCGCCCGTCTTGCTGCGGCCGCTCGCGATCCGCAGGCACGGGTCCGACTTCGAGGTGAAGCTGCGGGGTGGCGCCTACCTCAACCCCGCTTTCGCGCGGGCTCTCGATCAGCAGTTCGGCCTGCGGCTGGACGCGCAGGCATTCGTCGCGCTCACCGACAATGATGGAACGTTCAAGCCGAACCCCGTCATCGATCGCCTGCGCGGTCTCACCTCGCACCTCGAGTGGTTCTCGGTAAGTCCGCGCCTTGTTGTCTCATCATTCGCGGATGTCGCAACCGGTCTCACTGGCGATGCCCACAACCTCACCCATCCGGTGCTCGACGCCCTGGCCGGAAATGTGACTGCGAAGTCTCTGGTTGAGCACGCGTACGCACCTGTCACGCCCGTGCCCGCCGACGAGCGCACCCCCCAGACCGACGCCCTGCTCTTGGATGCCGACGCCGAGCAAGAGAATGTGATCGCACAGATTGCCGCAGGTAACTCGCTCGTCGTGAAAACGCTGCCGGGCACCGGTGGCACGCAGACCATCGTGAACGTGATCGGAACCCTGGTCGCGCAGAACAAGCGGGTTCTCGTTGTCTCGGCCCGCCGGGCATCGCTGCAGTCAATTTCGCAGCGACTGGCCGATATCGGCCTGGCGGGGCTGGCCGTGTCACCCCGTTCACTGCGCCGCGACGTCATCCGCGCCATCTCGCGCACGGAGAAGGCGGTGCAGCCCGACGTTTCCGAGATCGATGAGGCGCTGTTGCGGTTGCGCAAGGTGTTGCTCGACTACCGCGGTGCGCTCACCAGGCCGGATGCGACGATCGGCGTCTCGGTGATCGAGTGCGTCACCGAGTTGAGCCGTCTCGCGCTGCTGCCGAACCCACCGGCGACGACCGCTCGACTCTCCCGCAGCGCGGTCGAGCACCTCGCCACGAACCGCAACGAGGCGGCCGAAATCATGCTCGCGGCAGCCCGACTCGGTGAGTTCAAGTACGGGCCCGGCGATTCGCCCTGGTACGGCGCGCAATTCGCCAATGGCGATGATGCGACGCGGGCACATCAGCTCGCAAAGCGTCTCGATGCCGACCTGCCATCGTTGATTGCCCGGGCGAATGAACTGATCGCGGGAACGCACATGCGGCAGTTCCAGAGCATCAGCGAGTTGGGCGTATACCTCAGACTGCTCATCGACCTCCGTGACACCCTCGACCGTTTCCAGCCGATGGTCTTCGATCGGTCTCTCTCCGAGCTCATCGCCGCGACAGCGCCCCGCAGGGACTTCCCCGAAATGAGTCGCGGTAACCGTCGCCGTCTCAAGAAGCTCGCGCTGGAGTACGTGCGTCCGGGTGTGCGGATCAGCGATCTCAATTCTGCTCTCGTCAGGATCCAGCAGCAACGTGTGCTCTGGAACCGCTTCGTCGTCGAGGGCGCGACCCCAGAGGTGCCGGTCGGTATCGCCGAAGTGCAGGCCGCATTCGCCGGTGTTGCTCACGATCTCAGCGCTCTCGATGAGCCTCTCGGCCTCACGGACCGTACCAAACAACTGGGCAGCCTGGCACTGCGGCCCCTGCTCGAGAAGATCGCCGGACTTGCCGCGGAGTCGGAAGTGCTGCACAACCTGCAGGAGCGCACGGCACTCATGAGTGCGTTCCGCAACCTCGAGCTCGACCCACTCATCGAGGAATTTGCTCGTCGTCACGTGCCGGAGGAGCAGGTAGCCGCAGAATTGGAGCTGAGTTGGTGGAAGTCAGCGCTCGAAGGGCTGCTTGAG
>JAYSPT010000050.1:0-4420 GCA_043721995.1 Salinibacterium sp.
TACGTCGGCACCCTCTACGCCCGACTCGATGAACTCCGCGAGGAGGCCCAGCGACAGCTGGAGGCCGTCAGACGCACGAATCCCGGGGGTACTCACCAGAACCGTTCCGAGCGGGATGCGTTCGCCCGCATCTACGAGGATCGGGTGAGCCAATTGCGTCAAATCGACGAGCGCCTCGCTTTCGGGCGGCTCGAGTTTGTGCCGCAGGGTGACGATCCCACCTTCCGCTACATCGGACGAATCGGATTACGCGACGAAGGCCAGCAGCCCATCCTGCTCGACTGGCGGGTACCTCAGGCGCGGGCCTTCTACCAGGCCACCGCGGCCACCCCTTTGGGGGCGCGGGCGCGGCGGCACCTGCAGAGCAAGGGCCGTGAGATCGTGCGCATCGATGATGAGATCTTCGATGTCGACCTTCTCGAGCGCGAGTCAGCGAGCCTGCAGGGCGAGGCCGCGCTCATGGCGACGCTCACGGCACAGCGCACCGGGCGCATGGGCGATATCGTCGCGACGATCCAAGCGGAGCAAGACGCGATCATCCGCTCAGACCTGCGCGGCACGCTCGTCGTGCAGGGCGGCCCCGGCACCGGCAAGACTGCTGTCGCGCTGCACCGCGCCGCCTACCTGCTGTACACCCATCGCGACCGGCTGGCCAGCTCGGGGGTGCTGATCGTGGGCCCATCCCGTTCCTTCCTGCAGTACATCGAGGCGGTGTTGCCTTCCCTCGGCGAGACGGGCGTGGTGCTGGCCAGCGTCGGCCAATTGTTCCCCGGCCTCGACACCTCGATCGATGACGAATCGGACGTTGCCGCCCTCAAGGGCTCGCTCGAGATGGCGCAGCTCATTGCTCGAGCAGTTCGCGCGCGGCAGGTTCTGCCCACCGATCCCCAGGTTGTCGACGTCAACGGCGAGCTGCTCACGATTCCGCCGCAGCTCATCCAGTCTGCGATGCAGAAGGCGTGGGACTCGAAGAAGGCACACAATCCGGCTCGCACCGTTTTCAACAAGGCGGCGCTTTCTGCACTCGCGGGTATCCTCACTGTGCAACTTCGTGAGCACGGCAACACGATCGACGAGAGCGATCAGGCCTGGCTGCGAGAAGACCTGCGCACCTCGCACGACGTTAAAATCGTGCTGAACACTGCCTGGCTGCCCTTGACGCCTCAGAAGCTGCTCCAGGATCTGTATGCCCGGCCGCAGTGGCTCGCCTCGTTGACCCCACGCTGGAGCGACGTGCAGCGCACCCTCTTGATGCGCGATCGGGATGCGCCGATGACAGTGAGCGATGTCGCACTCTTGGATGAGGCCGCCGAGATACTCGGCGAGCTCGAAGCGCAGTCCGATGCGGAGAAGCGCGAAGCGAAGGAGCAGCGCAAGCGCGATATCGCAAACGCGCAGGCCGCCATCAGGAACATGGGCGTTCAGGGCCTAGTCAACGCAAAGCAACTCGCAGACGGGTTCGAGGAGACTGTTGAGCGGGGTACGACTGCTGAACTTGCCGCGGCCGACCGCGCCTGGACCTACGGTCACGTCGTAGTCGACGAAGCGCAGGAACTCTCACCGATGCAGTGGCGCCTATTGATGCGACGCAACCCGCTGAAGTCGTTCACGATCGTCGGTGACATCGCGCAGGCATCTGCTGCGGCATCTGCCTCGAGCTGGGCGGATGCGCTCGCACCGCACGTCGGCGAGAACTGGCGACTCGAAGAACTGACCGTGAACTATCGCACGCCCGCGCAGATCAGCCAGGTCGCCGAGTCGATGGCATTGGCTCACAGTGTGAACATCACGCGGTCGCGTGCGGTTCGCGAAGGTGAATGGCCCGTGGCCGTGGTGCGGGTAGAGCACCTGCCATCGGGAGTTGTGGAGACGGTCATTGCGGATCGCGCGATGGCCACGGAGTTCGAGAGCGGGCAGAACGGTGGAACGATCGCGGTCATCGCGAGCGAATCACTGTTGGCATCGGTCTATCCGGCACTTGCTGCATCCTTTGGATCGGATGTCGGCAGAGGCCCGGACGGGCTCGGTCGCGAGATCGCTGTGCTCACTCCCCAGGAGGCGAAGGGCCTTGAGTTCGACTCGGTCATCGTGGTCGACCCGCAGCGAATCGTGGATGAGGTTGCTCGCGGGGCCGGCGCCCTGTACGTCTCGATGACTCGGCCCACTCAACGCCTGCACCTCGTGACTACCGGGTCGCTCCCTGCGGGAATCGACTAGCGGGACTCTGTTGCCCGCGGCCCCTGCAGGAGGCCACCCACAAGTGGGGGATTGCCGGTGACGGTCCGAATAGTCAAGCTGTACCCACGAACCTCACCCCGGGGGAGGAATGCCAGGGCCGGAGGCGGGGGTGCCTCCGGCCCTGGCGCATGCCCGGTCAATTAAACGCCCACACTTCCTGAGTATCCACGGCCCGAACCGGGGGAATCATGCAGCACAGCCGCAGCCCGCGCGAGCGCGTCCCGGCCGAGGCCGCGATGCGGCAGGTGCTGACGGCGCAGTCCGCGCACCCCGTGCGCACATCCTTCGCGCGAGTGTTCGGTGTGGGCCCGCTCGCCTCGGCTGGAAAGCATGCGTACGTCAAAGCGCTGGGCGAACTCATCGTTGGCGAGGTATTGAGCGGTCTCGGCCAGCGGTGGGATGTGCTGCACGAGATCTCGGTGCGGCAGAACTCGATCATCGATCACCTCGTGATCGGCCCGGCGGGGGTTTTCACAATCCATGTGGTGAATTGCCGAGACCGTGATGTCGTTGTGAACGGCATGAACTTTGTGGTCTCCCGCGTCGAGCACGACGACCTGCGCTGTGCTGCGGCCGAAGCGGATGCCGCGGCGCAAGCACTCGAGGCCGCATCCGGTGCGCCCGTTCGCGTGCGGCCGCTGCTCGTGGTGGTCGACCCGCGTCGGCTCAATGTGAAGCTGCCAGCCTCGATCGTGCGGGTGATCGTGTCGCAGGAACTCGAACGATTCCTCCTTAAAGCACCGACGACCCTTGACGGTGATGAAGTGGCGCGCTTCTCAGACCTCGCGGATCGCGCCACAACCTGGCCGGCCGGCAGCACCGAGTCGGTAGACACGCTGCAACTTTCTCGCGACTTCGAGCGAGTGCGCTCCCAGGTGCGCGCGGCGCGCAGGCGGCGCACGGCATGGAGCACGGTCGGGATTGTGCTGATCTACATCGGCGTATGCGGCTGCATCGCCACGCTTGTCACGCTGCTCATCCACGGCCAGTGAGCGACCCGCGCTGGGCGATGTGTAACCATGGAGAAATGGCACAGTTGATAACACTCCGGGGCTCCATTTCAGGTGAAGGGGTATCGGCGTATCGCGCTGAGCCCACGGGCGAGCTGAAGGGTGCGCTCATCGTCGTCCATGAGATCTGGGGTCTGGTCGATCACATCAAGGATGTGGCCGATCGGTTCGCCGCACAGGGGTACCTGGTGGTGGCCCCCGACATCCTGAGCGAAATCGGTGTTGTGCCCGAGCTCGGTAATGAGCTCTTCGAGATCCAGGCCCACGGAACCGATGAACAACGAATCGAAGCGCAGCCGCGAATGCGGGAGATGTTTGCGTCGACCCGCTCACCCGAATTCGGCGAAAAGTCGATCGCGGCGCTGAAAGGGGTCGTCGACTATCTGGAATCCCAGCCGGACATCGAGGGCCGCATAGCCGTGACCGGCTTCTGCTTCGGTGGCAGCTACGCGTTCCTGCTCGCCTCGGAAGACTCCCGCGTTCGCGCGGCGGTGCCGTGGTACGGCCACGCTCCGGACGCCGACCAGCTCGGCTCGATCCGTTGCCCCGTGCTCGCGATCTACGGCGGGCTCGATGAGCAACTGATGGATGCCCTACCCGAGGTGACGGCATCCATGGCAGATGCCGGGGTCGACTTCACCCCGAAGGTCTATCCGGATGCGCGTCACGCGTTCTTCAACGACACGAGCAGGGCCGCTTACGATCCCGAGGCGGCAGCCGATGCGTGGCCGCTCGTGCTCGGCTTTCTCGACACTGCGTTGAACCCAGCCCAGCCGTAGCTGGTTTACAGCGAACTCTCAGCGCCCGCGGGTCTTTGGCACAGGTGGAGGGCGTGTGCTAGCTAAGTGAGCGAAATCGAGCCAGCGCAAAGCCAGCCAGTGCAAACCGAGACCGTGCAGCCCGAACCAACGAAGGGCGCCGGATTCTTCCGGCGGCACCGCACTGGCACGATCATCGGATGCGCCGCAGCACTGGTCCTCGTGATCGGGGTTGACGGTATCGCCCTCGGCGCGGGCATAGTCGCGCAGCAGGCTGCCGCGCAAGCGATGATTGCGCATCAGTACAGGTCCCAACCCACAATCGTCCAGCCGCGGCACGCCACGCTCACGACCACCCCAGCCACCGCGGCCCAGAAGGCGGGTCTCGTCACGATCCTCACCGACCTCTTCTAC